>NZ_JBFANM010000047.1:0-100956 GCF_040674815.1 Nonomuraea sp. NPDC049709 | reverse complement strand
ACCAGCGCCGACCAGACCATGACCATCGACCCCTGCAACCTGCAACTGCTCTACCAGGGACGCAACCCCAACTCCGGCGGCGACTACGGCCTGCTGCCCTACCGGCCCGGTGTGCTGACCCTGCAGCGCTGATGGCGCGACATCTGCCACGGCGAGCCGGTCCGCGGTGATCACCGTGTGAACCGGGTCCTGGGCACGGCGTCTGGGAGCATCCGCCGTGCCCAGGGCCCTGCCGCGCCGATCGTCTCGGGGCGGCCCGGCGGCACCCGTACCGTCGAGATCACCGTGCCGCCCGCGCACCGGGCGCCACCACGGACGCCTCCGGCGGCGGCGCGTCGGTCTTGAGCGTCCCGAGCCGGGCCAGCTGGTAGCTCAGTGCCCGCTCCGGCGCGTCGATCTGGTTCTGGCTGCCGAACTCGCCGGCCCGTGCCGCCTTCGCCCCGGCGAGCGCGGCCCGCATCGCGGTCCAGGCGGCCTTCGGGTAGTGGCGTTCGTCCAGGGTTGCGGCGTACGCGACGGCCGCGTCGAGGCGGCTGGTGTCGAGCGGCCGGCCCTGCGCGGTCAGTGTGTCGCTGAGCAGGTAGTGGTCGAAGTCGACGTGCCCGCCCTGCTCCTGGGTCGCGTAGCCGAACAGGCCGACACGGTGCCCCATGAAGTGCGCGAGGCTGCCGTCCAGGGTCTGCGGGCCGACGCGGCCGCCCAACCGGGTCCAGTTCAGACCGTCGAGGCTGTAGAAGAACGTCGTCCACAACTGTCCGGCCTGGGAGGCGAAGTCGAGGTCCGCCTTCACGTGCACCTCGGTCGCGTCGTCGAGGGCCACGGCCGTGCCCGGCACGAAGCTTTCGAGGGCGGCCCGGTCCGGATCGGCCGCGAACGGCTGCACCCGGTTGACGACGCCCAGCGTGTTCTCGCCACCGACCCGCTTGACCGCCACGTACGAGAAGCCGCGGTTGTAGGCCGCCAGGCCCGCGACGTCACCGTGCTTCATGCCGGAGATGTCCATCTTGGTCTCGACGGACTGCCGCGGTCCGAAGGTCCGCTGCGACAGCGTGTTCCGCGCCTCCTCGAACCAGGCCAGTGCGGCCCGGTCGGAGAGCTTCGTGTAGCGGTACTGGCCGGTGACGACCTTGCCGTTCGTCAGCCGCAGCCATCCGTCCCGGTCGGTGAGCGACCAGTACCGGTTGTCGGGAGCGTGGTTCCACTGCCACACCGGGTCGAGCCGGGACCCGTTGGGCGCGAGCTCCGCCAGCTCGACCGTCTCGGCTTCGCAGCCGGGGTCGTCCAGGAGGGTCGGCTCGGGAATCGTCCACTCCTCGTCCATGTACGCCTTGTGCGGCGCATCGTTGGCGAAGTCGTCCGAGGCGACGATGCTCTTCTGCCGCTCGAACACCTCCTGCTCGGGACCGAGCCGGATCGGCTTGGCGAACACGCCGTCCACCCGCACGACCCCGTTGTCCCCGAAGGTCGGCCAGCCGTCCTGCCAGGTGGCGGGGATGAGCGCCGGGGTGCGCCCGAGCGGGAACGTGTCACGGAAGAACATGCCGTACCAGTCCGTCCGGCCGCCCTCGCGCGAAATGGGCACGAGGCTTCCTTGGGCGAAGCCGTCGGAGTTCAGCACCCCGCGCGCCTCGTAGGTGTTCACCCCGCCCGCCGACGTGTAGCGGCCCAGCAGTTCCTTCGACCGCAGCATGACGACCTGGCGCCCCTGCCCCGGCGGCCAGGTGATGACGACCGCGTAGTAGTGACCGTCGATGTGGTGGAACTGCGCGCCCTCGAACAGGCCGCCGATGAACGGCCGGCCGGCGTAGTCGCTCGCCGTGAAGATGTTCGGGTAGTCCTGCTCGATGGCCGTCAGGCCGGAGTCGAGGCGCACGGCGCTCGTACCGCCGGAGCCGTAGAAAATGTACGGCGTTCCGTCGAGGTCGAAGAAGAGTGACGGGTCGTGCAGGCCGCGGCCAAGGGGTGTGCGCTGCCAGGCACCGTTCTCGATGTCGTCGGTGCGGTAGAGGTGGGCGCCGCCCAGGTTGTTGGTGTTGAAGGCGACGTAGAACCTGCCGTCGTGGTGGCGCAGGGACGGCGCCCACTGGCCCTGGCCGTACGACGTCTGTCCGTTGCGCAGGGAGAAGGGGTCTCCGATGCTCGCCCGGTCGAAGACGTAGTTGACGATCTCCCAGTTCACCAGGTCGTAGGACTTCATGATCGGTGCGCCGGGGCTCAGGTGCATGGTCGTGCTGATCAGGTAGTAGACGTCCCGGCCCTCGTCGTTCCGGGCGGCCGGGACGCGTTCCACGCTGATGTCCGGTACGTCGGAGCGAAGCAGCGGTACGGAGTACGTGCCTGAGCCGGTGTCGGCCGAGGTGTAGGAGGGCTTCGGCGACCACTCCACGGCAGCGCCCGGCGCGTGCGCGGGGGCACGGTTCACCTGCGTTGTCTCTTCCTTGCGTGCGTACGAGGGTCAGCCCTTGAAAGCGCCGTCCATGATCCCGGCGACCATGCGTCTGCCGACGAAGACGAACAGCACGACCAGCGGCAGGGTGGCCAGGAACGAGCCCGACATGGCCAGGCCGAGGTCCACCGTGAGGCTGTTCTGCAGCGCCTTGATGGCGATCTGCGCGGTGTACATCTCGGGCGACTTCAACACGATGAACGGCCACAGGAAGTCGTTCCAGGCGGTGACGAAGCCGAGCAGCCCCAGCACGAACGCGGCCGGCCGCACCAGCGGGAACGCGATCCGCCAGAAGATCTGCCAGGTCGTGGCCCCGTCGATGCGGGCGGCCTGCAGGATCTCGTCGCTGATCGTGGTGGCCAGGTGCTGGCGCATCCAGAAGATGCCGAACGCGCTGGCCAGCCCCGGCACGATGAGCGCCTGCAGGGTGTCGACCCACCCCAGCGAAGAGATGATCATGTATTGCGGGATGACGGCGAGCTGGGTCGGCACGGTCATGGTCAGCACGACCATGAGGAAGAGCGCGTTGCGGCCGCGGAAACGCAGCTTGGCGAAGGCGAACCCGGCCAGCGAGCACAGCACGGCGTGCCCGACGCCGATCGTGCCGGCCACGACGAGGCTGTTGAGGATCGAGCGGACGAACGGCACGGTCGAGAAGACGAGCCCGGCCAGGTGGAAGAAGTTCCCGCCGGGGACGATCTCCGGCGGCAGCTTGGTGGCGGTCGCCGTGTCCGTCGTGGCCACCACGAACATCCAGTACAGCGGGAACACGCAGGCCAGCGTGGCCACCGCGAGCAACAGATAGGTCCACCATCGGACCCGGTCGGCCTTCTTCATCATCGCTCCGGGCGGATACGGGTGGACAGGACGTAGTTGAGCGCCGCGAAGGCGATGATCAGCACGAACAGCGCCACGCCGATGGCGGCGCCGTAGCCGAACTGGAACCGGCCGAAGCCCTGCTCGTACAGGAAGAGCGTGAGGGTCTGGCACTGCCGGACGGGTCCGCAGGTGAGCGGGGCGGTGGGGGAGACGAGCAGCGGCTCGGTGAAGGTCTGCAGGCCGCCGATGGTGGAGGTGACGATGGTGAACACGATGACCGGGCGCAGCGACGGGATGGAGATGTGCCGGAACTGCTTCCACGCGCCCGCGCCGTCCACCGCCGCGGCCTCGTAGATCGTGCGGGGGACGGCCTGCAGCGAGGCCAGGTAGAGCAGCGTGGTGTAGCCGAACCAGCGCCAGGTCACCATCGCGGCGATCATCACATGGCTCCCCCACCCGGACTGCAGGAAGTCGATCGGCCCCACGCCGACGAGCCCGAGCAGCCAGTTGAGCAGGCCGTAGTCGCGGTCGAACATCTGGGCGAAGACGATCGCGGTGGCCGCCACCGAAGTGACGTACGGCACCAGCATCGACATCCGGAAGAACACCGCCAGCCGCAGCCGGGCGTGGTTGAGCAGGTGCGCCAGCCCCAGCGCGATCAGCAGTTGCGGCACGGTCGACAGCAGCCAGATGCTGATCGTGTTCCAGGCCGCGTTCCAGAACCGGGTGTCGCCGAACAGGCGGGCGAAGTTGTCGAAGCCGATGAAGACGTGCTCGCCGATCGGGTTCCAGTCGAACAGCGCGACGTAGAAGGTGAACAGCAGCGGGACGAGCCCGAAGACCGCGAAGAGCAGGAAGAACGGGGCTATGTAGGCGTACGGGGCCAGCCGCTCGGCCAGGCCCTGCCGCACCCGCGCCTCGGCCTCGGGCATCGCCCGCGGCGGGCTGAGCGTCGTGGCCACGTCACTTGCCGATCGCGGTCTTGATGTTGGCCAGCGCCGCGTCCCACGCCTTGGCCGGGTCGCCCTTGCCCTGCTCGACGTTGGTGATCGCGTTCAGGAACTCCTGGCCGATGGCGGAGCTGTCCGGGCCGATGAGGAACGGCTTGAGCCCGAGCAGCGAGTCGGTGTAGATCTTCCCGGTCGGCGCGTCGGAGAAGAACGGGTCCTTGAGCCCGGTGAGCTTCGGATCCTGGTAGACCGACGGGGTGGTGGGCAGCGCGCCGGAGTCGGTGAAGTGCTCGAGCTGGCCCTGCGGCGACTGGGTCTTGGAGATGTAGTCCCAGGCGGCCTTCGGGTTGGCCGCGCCCTTGGGGATGGCCAGGTAGCTGCCGCCCCAGTTGCCGGCGCCGCCCGGGATCGTGGCGATGTCCCACTTGCCCTTGGTGTCGGGCGCGTGGTCGCGGATGGACTCGAGCATCCACGACGGCGCGGAGATCACGGCGAAGTCGCCCTTGCCCATGCCCGCGCTCCAGCCCTCGGAGAACGAGCTCTGCTTCGCGGTGATCCCGGCCTGGGCGGTCTTGATCGCCAGGTCGAACGCGGTCTTGACCTGAGGGCTGGTGGCGTAGACGGCGTTGCCGGAGGGGTCGTAGTACTTCTGCGGTCCCTGGTTGACGGCCTGGAGGAAGACGCTGGTCGCGGCGTTGTCGACGAACGCCTTGCCGGTGGCGGAGGTGTACTTCCTGCCGGTCTCGATGAAGGCGTCCCAGGTCGACCAGAGCTTGCTCACCTCTTCGCGGTCGGTGGGCAGCCCGGCCTCCTTGAACAGGTCGGTCCGGTAGGCCACGGCCATGCCGCCGACGTCGGTGGGGATGCCGATGATCTCGCCGGACTTCGCCACCGACTGGCTGATCACCCAGTCGAGGTAGTCGCCCTTGATCTTGTCCGCGCCGTACTGCCGCAGGTCCTGGAAGTTCTGCGGCTGCTGGACGAACTTCGGCAGATCGTCGCCCTGGATGAGCACGAGGTCGGGCACCTTGCCGCCGGCCAGCGCCGTGGTGAGCGCCTGCGCGGTCTCCACCGAGGTGCCCACTTCGGTGAGCTTCACCTGCGCGCCCGGGTTGGCCTTCTGGTAGTCCTCGACGGACTCCTTCTGGTTGATGCCGGTGAACGACCAGAACTCGAATGATCTGCCGTCGCCTGACGGCTGGGCTGGGCCGCCGCCTCCGCAGGCGGCGGCGGTCAGGACGAGGGCCGTGGCGAGCACGACCGGTGTGGCTTCACGGAGCTTCACAGATGATCTCTTCCTGGGTTCAGGAGCGGAGGGCGGAGGTGATCCGGAAGAAGGGCGGGCATCCGGGAGTGGCCGGCTGATCAGGAGCTGATTACTGGACACCTGCGGATCAGAAAGTTTCGGAGTCAAGAGCGATCGTTAACGCCGGACCCTACGTGCGGATTCTGAAACTCGTCAAGAACCTCCCGTAAGAACGACGAAATGAGCGGGACAGCTCGCCGAAACCTGCTCGCTAAACTGCCGCCATGACCACGGCCGAAGGCCCGTCCGACGACGGCGTCACCTTGTCCCAGCCGATGACCATCGCGCAGCTCGCCGAGCTGGCCGGGGTCTCCACGGCCACCGTGTCGAAGGTCGTCAACGGGCGCTCCGAGGTGGGGCCCGAGACGCGTGCCCTCATCGAGCGGCTCATCCACGAGCACGGCTACCGGCCGCAACGGCGCCGCGCCACCTCCGCGCCCCTGGTGGAGCTGGTCTTCCATGCGTTGGAGGGCGAATATCCCACCGAGATCGCCAAGGGAGTCGAGCAGGTGGCGCGCGAGCACCAGCTCGCCGTGGTGCTGTCGGAGCTGCAGCACCGCGACACCCCGGGCAAGGGCTGGATCGAAGGCGTGCTGAGCCGCCGTCCCGCCGGCGTGATCGCCGTGTTCTCCGGCCTGACGGAGGCGCAGCGCCGGCAGCTCGCGACCCGCGGCATCCCCCTCGTCCTGCTCGACCCGCGGGGCGACCCCGCGCCCCAGGTGCCCTCGGTGAGCGCGAGCAACTGGAACGGCGGGCTCATGGCGACGCGCCACCTGCTCGGCCTCGGACATCGGCGCATCGCCGCCATCACCGGGCCCGACTACGCCCTCGCCAGCCGGGCCCGGCTCGACGGCTACCGGACCGCCCTCGACATGGCCGGCCTCCCCGTCGATCCGGAGCTCATCGGCCGGGGCGACTTTCTCATCGAGGGCGGCCTGGCCCAGGCCGAACGCCTGCTGCGGCTGCCCGACCCGCCGACGGCGATCTTCACCTGCAACGACGGGCAGGCCACGGGCGTCTACCGCGCCGTCCATCGGCTCGGCCTGCGCATACCCGGCGATGTGAGCGTGGTGGGCTTCGACGACCTGCCCGCGGTCCGGTGGATGAACCCGCCCCTGACCACGGTCCACCAGCCGCTCACCGGGATGGCCGCCGCCGCCACCGACATGCTGCTCAAGCTGGCACAGGGCGAGCTCTTGGCACAGCACCGCGTGGAGCTGGGCACCGAACTGATCATCCGGGAGAGCACGGCCCTACCGGCAGGCTGACGAAACTTACGGCGATTCTCCCGAAACGGCCGGACGGATCGAACGCTGGTCCACGGCCCGAACGGCCGATCCACGGCGATCCGGCGCTGTCCGCCTGTCAGCGCTCCGTGACTAGACTGCCGCCATGACCACGGAGTCGTCCCCCCTCACCATCGCCCAGCTCGCCGAGCTGGCCGGAGTCTCCACCGCGACGGTCTCCAAAGTCGTGAACGGCCGTTCCGAGGTCTCGTCCGAAACCCGCGCCGCCGTGGAGGAGCTCATCCGCCGGCACGGCTACCGGCGACAGCGCCGCCGCTCCACGCCGACGGCCCTGGTGGAGCTGGTCTTCCACGCGCTGGAGGGCGACTATCCCGTCGAGATCACCAAGGGTGTGGCCGCGGTCGCGCGCGAGCACGAGCTCACGGTGGCGATATCGGACCTGTGCCATGACCACACCGCCGCGGACGCCTGGCTGGAGAGTGTGCTGCGGCGCCGGCCGAGCGGCGTGATCGCGGTGTTCTCGGGCCTGACCGAACGCCAGCACGAACAGCTCGCCCGCCGCGAGATCCCGCTGGTCCTGCTGGATCCGGCCGACGCTCCGGCCGGAAACATCCCGTCGGTCGGCGCCGGGAACTGGAACGGGGGGCTCATGGCGACCCGCCACCTCCTGGAGCTCGGGCACCGCCGCATCGCCATCATCACCGGGCCGGACTCCGCGTTGTCCAGCCGGGCCCGTCTCGACGGCTACCGGACCGCCCTCGACATGGCCGGCGCGCCCGCGGATCCGGAGCTGGTCGGCCGGGGGGACTTTCTCATCGAGGGCGGTCTGGCCGAGGCCCACCGCCTGCTGCGCCTGCGTGACCGGCCTACCGCGATCTTCGCCACGAACGACGGTCAGGCCATCGGCGTCTACCACGCGGCCCACCAGCTCGGCCTGCGCATACCGGACGATCTCAGCGTGATCGGCTTCGACGACATGCCTTCGGTGCGGTGGGCCATCCCGCCGCTGACCACGATCCGCCAGCCCCTCGCGGAGATGGCCGCGGCGGCCACCTCGATGCTGCTGAGGCTGGCCCAAGGCGAGCAGCTGCCGCAAAGCCGCGTCGAGCTGGCCACCGAACTCGTCGTACGCGAGAGCACCGCGCCGCCCGCGCTCCCGCCCGCCTGAGCTGGAGCGCGGCCTCCGAGGGTCAGCGAGGCGAGCCGGGGTGGCTCACGCTCGGCCGTCCGTCAAGGGCACGCCCCGGCGCTCCGCCGGACCTTCCGAGGCGGGGGCGACGGACGTGGTCATTCCGTCCAGATCGAGTTCGAGCATGGGCGCGATGGTCCCGCCGAAGTCGGCTCGTGCCTGCGCCGCCTCCGCATGCAGGGGATTTCCGCCCCGCCGCGATCGGTAGTTGGCGAAGCTGGCCACGTGGCGGCTGGGCAGCACCAGCCACGCGTAGGCCTGATCGGGTTCGGAAGACGGGTTCCGGATCACCAGCCCGGAGCCGTTGAGCGGCTCGTACGGTCCCGTCAGGCTGGGCGCGGCGAAGCCGTAGAGCCCGGTGGGTGCGCGATCGGCCGGGTGGAAGGAGTGGCGCTGGGCGGTGAAGAAGAGGTAGTACCGCGACTGGTGGACGATGACGTGCGGCCGTTCCAGCTCCCGGCTGACGCCCTCGGCCACGAGGAGAGGCGGGAGCAGCGACCAGCCGCCGGCCCGTGACTCGGCCAGGGCGATGGCGCCGGTGAAGCCGTCGCCCCAGGCGATGGAGGCCGCGACGAGCAGGTAGTCGCGCCCGTCGGCCGGGTCGCGGAACCAGCCGGGATCGCGAAATGCCCTGATGTTCCCCGGTGACCCGTCGGCCTCATCGGTCGGCAGGTACATCCGGCCGTCGGAGCGGAGGATCTCCCGATGTCCGGCGGCTTCGTGCGGCGAGAACCGGTCGCCGCCGGCGAGCCGGCCGAGGCGCGCCTCGATGACGCTCTGCCGGAACGTGGGACGTGCTTCGCCCCGCCGGCCGGCGGCCGTGTAGAACACCGACACCGTCCCGTCCGGCCGGCGGACCGCTGATCCCGACCACTCCCGGCTGCCGGGCGAGGCGTCGTCGGCGAAGGCGTTCCCGAGGTCCTCCCATCCGTCGCCGTTCCTGGCGAACAGGCGGATCCGGGCCCGGTCGTGGCGCCCTTCGGGGTGGCCGAGAGCCGGGGCCGACAGCACCATCCACACCTCGTGGCCGCCGAACAGGGCCGTCGAGCCGTCCTCCTCCTGAACCGGCCACAGATCCCAGAGATCGTGACCCGGCAGGAGCCGAGGCACGGCCGTGGGGTCGAAGAGGGGCGCGGTGGTCGCGGTGGTGCCGGCGAGCAGATCGAGGTGCCGGCTGGTCCAGAGCGCCGGTCGGCCACCGTTCACGCGCCGCCCCTACCGCAGACGTGGGCATGTCCGGCGAACGGGCTGGATCCGCTCGCCGGATTCCGTGCGCCGCCGGACCGTCCTCGTAGGACCATGAACGACCTCTGCTTTCACTCGTGGGGTGGGATGTGCGGGTTCCACCGGCCCTGGTGCGGCCGGGCGCGGTGCCGTCAGCCCTTCAGGGAGCCCTGGAGCAGGGCCTTGACGAAGTGCCGCTGGAAGATGAGGAAGATCGCCAGGGTGGGTGTCAGGATGAGTAGCGATCCGGCGCACAGCAGCGGGATGTCGGTTCCCCACTGGCCCTGGAAGGCGCCCAGCGCGCCGGACATCGTGCGCTTGGCCGGATCGTCGACGAGGACGATGGCCAGCAGGAACTGGTTCCAGGTCCACAGGAACAGCAGGATGCCCAGGGACGAGATCGCCGGCATGGCCAGGGGGACGTGGATGCGCCGGAACAACTGCCACACGTTGGCGCCGTCCATCCGCGCGCTTTCGGACAGCTCCGCGGGCATGTTGACGAAGTGCGCGCGCATCCAGAAGACCGAGAACGGCATGAACAGGCCGATGAGCGGCAGGATGATCGCCCAGCGCGTGTTCAGCAGTCCCATGTCCCGCATCTGGTAGTACAGCGGCGTGATGATGCCCTCGAAGGGCAGCGTCAGGCCGAGCACGAACAGCAGGAAGACCACGCGTCCGCCGATCACGCGCAGGTGGCCGACGGCGAAGCCGGCCATCGTGCCCAGCAGGATCGAGATCGGGACCACGCCCAGCACGATGAGGACGCTCGACTTCAGCAGCTCCCCCATGTTCGCGGCCTCGAAGGCCCGCAGGAAGTTGCCCCACTGCGGGTCGCCGGGCCAGGCGAGTCCGGCCGGGTAGGTGCCGGAGGGGTGCAGGGCGGTGACGAACAGGCTGAGGAACGGCAGGAGCGTGACCGCCATCATGACGACGAGCAGCAGCCTGCCGGTCCAGGACTCCCGCCACGCGAGGATCATCGGTTGCCGTCCTTTGCGAACCACTGGATGGGAAGGGCACAGGCGATCACGAGGAGCATGAGGACCATGGCCAGGGCCGAGGCCGTCCCCACCTCGCGTTCGGAGAAGGCCAGGTAGAAGATCTGCAGGCCGGGCACCATGGTCGTGTTTCCGGGACCGCCCTGGGTCGAGATGTAGATGATGTCGAAGCTCGCCAGGGCCGCGATCACGGTCACGGTGACGCAGACCGCGATCTCCTGGCGCAGGCTGGGCACCGTGATGGAGACGAACTCCCGCCACGGCCCGGCGCCGTCCAGCCGGGCGGCCTCGTACAGCGCCGGGTCGATCTTGCTCATGCCGGCCAGGAGCAGCAGCGTGCACAGGCCGAGCAGCACCCACGCGCCGATCATGCCGACCGCCGGCAGGGCGGTGGCGAAGTCGCCCAGCCAGGCCCGGGTGACCCCGCCGAGGCCGATGAGCGAGAGGAGCTGGTTGATCACTCCGGTGGAGGCCAGCAGCCAGCTCCACGCGATGCCGGCCGCCACCAGCGGGATGACCTGCGGCAGGAAGAGCACGGTACGGGCCACGAGGGCGAGCCGGCTCTGGGCGATGCGCCTGATCGTGGCGGCGATCGCCAGGCCGAGCACGACCGGGATCGCGCTGAAGAAGACGATCAGCTGAAAGGCGTTGACCAGCGAGTCGAACAGATCGGGGTCGGTGAAGACCCTGCCGTAGTTGGCCGCCCCCACCCACGTGGACGGCCCGATGCCGTCCCACTCGTACAGCGAGTACTGGAACGTCAAGGCGACCGGGCGCAGCACGAAGACCGCGTAGAAGGCGAGCGCCGGGATGATGAACAGCCAGCCGACCAAGCCGCGGGTGCCGCGCAGCTTGGTGGTGGCCGGCCGACGGTGCGCGGACCGGGCGGCGACTGACCGGGGCGTCAACTCGTTCAGTTCCCTTCGAGCTGACCGGCGTAGTCGGCCTGGACCGCCTTCAGCAGCCCCTGCGGGGTCTGCTCTCCGGCCACCAGCTTCTGCAGGTTCGGGGTCCAGCTCTTGGCGTAGATGGCGCCGGTGGCGTTGGCGATGAAGTCCATCGCGCCGTTGTCCTCGGCGATGTCCGCCCCGGCGGCCAGGGTGCTCGCGGTGACCTTGTCGGAGGCGACGGCCGGCATGTACGCGTCGGCCGGTCCCATCGGGCGCGATCCGCCGACCTCGACGCCGATCTCGCGGGCCCGCTGGTCGGTGGCCACCCAGTTGAGGAAGAAGGCGGCGCAGTCGGCGTTCTTCGCGTTCGCGGCGATCCCGAAGGTGAGGGGCGCCGACATGGCGGCCAGCTTGCCACCCTGCTGGGCGGGCGGCATCAACGTGAAGCCGACGTTGCCCGGCATCTGCTTGTCGAGGTTGCCCGACTCCCAGTCGCCGTTGAACATGAACAGGCCCTGGCCGTCGATGAAGCGGCTCATCATCGTCGCGTAGTCGACCGCGTTCACGTCCTTCTGGAAGTAGCCCGCCTTGATCCACTTCTCCAGGTGCTGGGCGGCCTGCAGGTTCGACGGGGTGTCGATGGTGGCGCCGGGCTTCTGGAAGATCCAGTCGTTGATCGGTCCGGCCGGGCCGTAGGAGGCCATGAGGTTCTGCAGCGGGAACGCCAGCCCGCCGGTGGCTCCGCCGTTGAACTGCACGATCGGCGTGATGCCCGCGCTCTTGGCCTTGGACAGCGCGGCATCGAGCTCCGCCAGCGTGGCGGGCGGCGTCGACATGCCGATCTGGGTGGCGAGCTTCTTGTTGTAGAAGACGCCGGTCATGCTGAAGTTGAGGCCCAGGGCGTACAGGGAGCCCTGCCCGCGCGGCCGTCCGCCGGGGCCCAGGCGGAGCTGTTCGAGCTGGGAGGCGGGCCACTTGTCCCAGCCGAAGGCCTGGGCGTAGCCGTCGAGGTTCTTCAGCAGGTTGTCCTTGACCAGCTCGGAGACCTGGGGCAGGCGCATCAGGTCGGGTGGGTTGTCCGCCAGGACGCGCGGGGCGTTCTGCGTGATGACCGCGAACTGGTCCTCGCGGATGTTCCAGGTGACGTTCGGGTGCTGCTTGGTGAACTCGGTGGTCAGCGCCTTGGGCAGCGGGAAGCCGGTCTCGAAGTAGCCGTTCATCGTGATCTGCGCCGTGCCGCAGGCGGGCGCGGCGGACTGCGGCGACGCGCTGGTGGCCGCGGGCTGCGGGCCGTTGCCGCCGGGTGCCGCGCAGGCGGCGGCCAGCGTCCCCATGGCGATCACAAGCGCGGCCCCGGACCTGCCGGGGCGGACTCGACGAGCCATGTGCATCTCCTCTGCTGCCTGGGACAATCGGCACCGGGCTGATGTCCCGACTCCGTTGCTAAATCGGGTTAGCGCCCGATAGTCTCACCACGCGCGTCGTACGATGTCAACCCCCCGTAACGCACTCTTGACGATCGGAGGTTCTGGGTGAGCCCACGACGGGTCACGCTGGCCGATGTGGCCAAAGCCGCGGGCGTCTCCCGCACGACCGCCTCACTGGTGCTGTCGGGCCGCGGGCGCGAGTTGCGGATCTCTCAAGACGTCGAGCAGCGTGTCGTGCAGGCCGCCAACGAGTTGCAGTACCGGCCCAACATCGTCTCCGTGGGCCTGCGTACGGGCACATCCCGGACGATCGGCTTCATCTCCGACACAGTCGCCACCTCGCGGCTGGCCGGCGACATGATCAAGGGTGCGCTCGAGGCCGCCCGCGAGCGTGGCTTCATGCTGTTCATCGGCGAGACGGAGGGGGACGCCGAGCTCGAGCGCCTGCTGCTGCAGGCCATGCACGACCGCCAGGTGGACGGGCTGATTCTGGCCTCGATGTTCACCCGGACCATCAAGGTGCCCAAGTCGATCACGGCCGCCCCCGCCGTTCTGCTCAATGCGCTGCCCGAACAGCCCACTCCCCTGCCGGCCATCCTCCCTGACGAGGTCGAGGCCGGCCGCCGCGCGGCCCGTGTCCTGCTCGACGCCGGCCACCGCGACGGCATCCACCTGATCGGCGCCGGCCCCGGCATCGGCGACGTTCCCCCGGAAAGCGTCGCGGCGGTGGAACGGCTCGTCGGCATCCGGGAGGCGCTCGGCGAGGCGGGCGTCAAGGTGGCGGGCGGTCGTACCTGCCCCGACTGGCAGCCGGAACATGGCTTCACCGCGACGCGGGACCTCCTGGAGACCGCGCGTCCACGGGCGCTGATCTGCTTCAACGACCGCATCGCGATGGGCGCCTACCAGGCGCTCGACGATGCCGGGCTCAAGGTTCCGGACGACGTGTCCGTCGTCTCCTTCGACGACCACCCCATCGCCTCGTGGATCCGGCCCCGGCTGACGACCGTGGCGCTGCCGCACTACGAACTCGGCCGCAAGGCCGTCGACGTGCTGTTCACCGAGATCGACAACGACGACACAGACCCTGATCGACCGGGCGACGTGCACCGGGTCCCCATGCCCCTGCGCAGCCGCGAGTCCATCGCGTCACCGTCTGCCGCGCAATCCGGCTGACGCCGCCGGGGGCCACTGCGGCCATCCCGTCTCCGGACAGCAAGGCCACCGGCGCCGCCACACCTGCCGCCGAGGCCGTCCCTGGAGCCGAATTCACGCCTTGGCAGGGGTGGGGCCGGGCAGCACGCCGCCCTCGGCGACACCGACGTAGCCGGGCACGCCGCCCCCGCGCGGGCCCTGCCCGCGACGCATGCCGCAAATCTGCCTGGTCACTCGCGCTCGGCCGACGAGCCTCTCGGTCGCTGTCGTTCCGGGTGCTGCAAGAAGGGGGCAGATGGCGCTCTCCTTAGCGCAGGGTCTTCAGCACGGCACTCCAGGCGATGACCTGGTCCAGCAGGGCGGTGGACGGGCCCTGGAGCCCTGCCCGCGTTCTCGGCGGAGGCGGTTCAGACACCCGCACGGGTGAACGTCACATGCGTGACTCCGCTGGACGAGGAGATGGACTCGACCTCGTAGTCCTTCTCCAGGCCCTCCAGTCCGTCCCACAGGCGTACGCCTCGGCCGAGGAGGATCGGGACCACCACCGTGTGCAGGTGGTCGATGAGCCCGGCAGCAAGGAAGTCGCGGATCACGGTGGGACCCCCGCCGATGCGTACGTCCAGGCCGTCCGCAGCCTTGCGGGCCGCCTCGAGCGCCTCGGCGGGTGAGGCGTCGATGAAGTGGAAGGTCGTGCCGCCCTCCATCTCGATGGACGGGCGCACGTGATGGGTGAGGACGAAGACCGGCGTGTGGAACGGCGGATTGGGACCCCACGCGCCCTTCCATTCCGGGTCCTCGTGCCACCCGGGATGGCCGAACTTCCCGGCACCCATGATCTCGGCGCCGATTCCGAGAGCGTGCTGCTGGACGAAGGCGTCGTCGACTCCGCCGGTGCCGCCGGACTGGCCGTCCCTCTTGTGCCGCCACCACCGGGTGGCGAACATCCACTCGTGCAGCCTTTGCCCGGCGTGCCCGAAATGTGCGTCGCGGCTCTGACCCTCACCGGTGCCGAAGCCGTCGAGTGAGATGGCGAAGTTGTGGACGCGGGCGAGTGACATGACTGATGCCCCTTCGGTGATCGGAGTCGGTTGTCGTCGGCGGTCCGGAAACGAAGGCCGGTCGCGGCATTCTGGTCGTAGCCGCCCCAGGTCGTGCTCCTGCGCTCGGGAGAGTAACTGTGTCGCTAGGACACTGTGTATCATAGATACAGTTTTACGGGGATGACAAGTGGGAGGGCGACGATGGTGGCCAACGAGGAGGATCCGGGGGCAGTGGCCGAGCTGCTGTGGGGCCTGCGGAAACCGCGTAGCAGAGGCCCCAGGCCCGCCTTCGACGTCGCCCAGGTGGCCGACACCGCTGTGAAGGTCGCCGACGCCGAAGGGCTGGAGGCCGTCTCCATGCAGCGGGTCGCCGCCGAGCTCGGTCTCACCAAGATGGCCCTGTACCGCTACGTCAACGGCAAGGCCGAGCTGATAGCCGTCATGGTCGAGGCGGCGGTCGGCACACCCCCCGACCTGAGCGGGGTGACCGGCTGGCGGGCCAAGCTGGAAGAGTACGCCCGCCAGTTGTCCGCCGCCTGGCGGCGCCACCCCTGGCTGCCGTCGGTCACCGTGGGCGACCGCGTCATGGGCCCACGCGAGACCAGCTGGCCGGAAAGCGCCCTCAGCGCCCTGGCCGACACCGCCCTGACCGAACGCGAACGGCTGGACGCGGTCATGCTGGTGTCCAACCACATCCGCGCCACCCACGCGGCCGCGACTCCTGGCACTCAGATCTGGACGGGCGGCAGCGCCACCTCGATCATGCGCGACCTGCTCCTCCTCAACGCCGACCGTTTCCCGCTGCTGGCCACCACCCAGGCCACCCCCTCGGCCACCACGACGCAGGAGTTCGGCCTACGCGCCATCCTCGACGGCCTCGAACACGCCGTCACCCAGCACACCCGGAACAGCGCCGATGCATGAGCCATCGCAAGGACAGGACGCTGGGATACGGTTGAGACAGAGCCTTTCGCGGCCAGACGGGCGGGGCGCGCCAGCCTGAATCGCCGAGCTCGAGCACGCGCGCAGGTCCTGCGCAGAACCACGGCCGGCTCGGCAACTCGACTCTTGAGAGGCATCACGGTCAGGCGAGCAAGAAGTCGGCCATCGCCGCGGCCACCGCGGCGTTGTCGGGAGCGAAGTGGCTCTGTCCGGGCAGGACCAGGAGCCGGCCGGTGGTGCAGGCCTCGGCGACGGCACTCGCGGCCTGGCGCAGCCATTCCGGACTGTGCTCGCCGGCCAGGACCAGCACGGGCACGCCGATCTTCGCGGCCTGCGCCGCGGGCAGCGTGTTGTCCCCCATCACCGCAGTGTCGTAGACCAGGGTGTGGGCCAGCGCGACCAGTTCAGGCCAGGCGGGGGTCGCGCGCATCTGGGTGATCATCTCGGCGGGCATCCCCATCCCCCGGGTCATGAAGTACTCCACCGCCTCCCCGCGGCGGTCGCCGGCGCTCAGCGCTTCGAGCCGGGAGGCGAAGCCGGCGGGCAGGGCGGGCCGGGCGCCGTCGATGTCGTACGGCGGCTCGTGCAGCACCAGCCGGTCGATGGGCAGGGCGGCGGCTGCCGCGCGCAGGGCGAGCGCGGCACCGGAGGACAGGCCGTAGACGTGGGCCGGGCCGCCCGTCGCATCGATCACGGCGTGCAGGTCCTCGATCTCCCGTTGGACGGTGTACGCGGGGTTGTCCGTGGAGTCGCCTCGGCCGCGTCGGTCGTAGGCGTAGACGGTGAAGCGCTCGGACAGATGGCGGGCCAGATCGGCCACCACGGGGTGGCTGCGCGTGCTGAAGGCGCCTCCCACCACGATCAGGGCAGGGCCGTCGCCGACGCGGTCGAAGGCCACGGTGGTGCCGTCGGGCGAGGTGGTCTTGTACATGGGGTGCATGCCCTTCGGGAGTGGGCGCCCAGCGGCGGAACCGCCGGGACGCAGGGTCGCAGCGTGACGAGCCACCATGATTTCTTCCGACATAAAAGATTGTCAAGGACAATATAATTTTCCGCTCGAAGACAGCCATGATGCACTGGCGCCGACCGGCGAGGATGACGGATTCCATGAAGTCGCAGGCCGGCAGAACGTGCCGGTCCAGGACATCGCCAGGTGTACCGTTTTGACACCTCCCGCAGATAACCGCTATCTATTGGCCAACCGTTAGGGGGCTGGAGTGCAGGACGCAGTGCTGGCGATGCTCGCCAAGGAGCCGTCGCACGGGTACCAGTTGCACGCTCGGCTGCGGCGCAGTCTCGGCCCGCTGGGCGAGTCGATGAACCGCGGTCAGATCTATGTGACGTTGGCCCGGTTGGAGCGAGCGGGGCTCGTGGTCTGCGAGCGCGCGGACGGTCTGCCCGAGCGGCCGGAGCGCAAGGTCTACGCGCTGACCCCGGCGGGGCAGCAGCGGGTGAGCGCGTGGCTGGCCGAGGTGGGCTGGCCGAAACCGGACCTGGCGGAGTTCCATCTCAAGCTCGCCGCCGCCGCGGCGGCCCGGCTGGCCGACCCGGTGGAGCTGGTGGCGGCGCAGCGCCGTGAGTTGCTGCGCCGCTTGCGTGAGGCGCAGCAGGCGGCGCTGGCCGAGCCGGCGGGGTCGGGCGCCGGCCTGCTGCTGGAAGGGGTCGTGCTGCGGCTGCGGGCGGACCTGCGCTGGCTGGATGCCTGCGAGCGGGCCTGGTCTAAGGCCGATGACGAAATCGAGGGTGGATGAACGTGTCAAGCGCCGCGGTCCGGGCCTGCGGCCTGGTGAAGACGCACGGTCAGGGGCAGAGCCGGGTCCGCGCGGTGGACGAGGTCGACCTGGAGGTGCCTCAGGGACAGATGCTGGCGGTGATGGGGCCCAGCGGCTGCGGGAAATCCACTCTGCTGCACCTGCTGGGTGGCCTGGAGCGGGCCACCGGTGGGGAGGTGTGGGTGGCCGGGCGGCGCATCGACACCTTGAGCGAGCGGGCCCTGGCGCGGCTGCGGCGCCGGTCGGTGGGGTTCGTCTTCCAGGCCTTCCATCTGGTGGAGGAGCTGTCGGCGGCGGAGAACGTGGAGCTGGCCGCGCTGCTGGCCGGGCGCTCGCGCCGCCAGGCCAGGCGGCGCGCGGGCCTGCTGCTGGAACGGGTCGGGCTCGCCGACCGTGCCCGGCATCTGCCGTCGCAACTGTCCGGCGGACAGCGCCAGCGGGTCGCCATCGCCCGCGCGCTGGTCAACGAGCCGCTGGTCGTCCTGGCCGACGAGCCGACCGGCAACCTCGACACCGCGGGGACCCTCGATGTGCTGAGGATCTTCGAGGAGCTGCGTTCGGCGGGGCAGACCCTCCTGATCGTCACGCATGACGAGCGGGTGGCGGCCACGGCGGATCGGCTGATCTCGATGCGCGACGGGATGTTCGTCGACGACACCCGGCTGGCCGGCGCCCACCCGCGCGGGCTCGGCGGGCTGATCGGGCTGGAGGGCTGAACGTCATGGGCTCCATCGTGCTCGTCATGCGTCTGGTGCTGGCTGACGTGCGGCGGCACCAGGTCCAGGCCGTGATGCTCCTGCTCGCGGTGACCGTGGCCACCGCCACGATGGCACTGGGTCTGTCCCTGCGCGGCGTGAGCGACGCGCTGTACGAGCAGACCCGCGCGGCCACCGCCGGGCCGGACGTGGTGGCAGTCTCCGGCGACACCGGCCCCGGCGTGACCTCGGCCCTGGCCTCGCTGGCGAAGGATCCCGAAGTGGTCGCCCACCACGGCCCCTATCGCATCGTCTACGCCAACCTCACCACGCGCGACTCCACGTCGTCCCCGGTGGTGGTGCACGGCTTCGCCGAGACGCCCGGCACGGTCAACCGGCCGCTGGTGACCTCGGGTCATTGGGTACGGCCCGGCGGCGCGGTCGTCGAACGGGGCTTCGCCACCGCGCTGGGCGTCGGCGTCGGCGACCGCGTCACCATCGCCGGCCGGTCGTACCCCGTCGTCGGGATCGCCGTGACCGCGGCCACCTCCATCTACCCCTGGGCGGCGCAGATCGGCCCGGGCGGCGGCCCCAGCGACTACACCGGCCTGGCCTGGATGACCACATCAGATGCCCGGACACTGGCGTCGTCCCAGGATCTCCCGGTGACCTCGGCCCTGGACCTCAAGCTGCGCGACCCCGCCGCCACCGAGGCCTTCCGCGAAGCCCACCGCGGCTCCACCATCAGGATCAACTTCCACTCCTGGCAGTTCAAAGCCGTACAGGACATGGTCATCCTCAGGAACAGCCAGCCGATCCTGGTCATCGGTAGCTGGCTGCTCAGCTTCCTGGCCATCACCGGAGTGGCGGCGCTGGCCGCGGGCCGCGCCGTCGAGCAGACGCGCCGGGCCGGGCTGCTCAAAGCCGTCGGCGCCACCCCGGGCCTGATCGCCACCGTCCTGCTCACCGAGTACCTGGCGCTGGCGCTGGCCGGCGACGCGCTGGGGCTGGTGATCGCCCGACTGACCGCGCCCGCCATCGCCAGCCCCACCGCCAGCCGGATCGGCGACGCCGCCGGGCTGACCGGCGCCACCGTCGCCGCGGCGACCGTGCTCGCCGTGGCGGTGGCGGTGCTGTCCACGCTGCGTCCCACGCTGCGGGCCGTACGTACGGCGACCGTCACGGCGCTGACCGCCACCGCGCACCAGCCCCGTCACCGGCCCTGGCTCACCGCGCTGTCCGCGCTGCTGCCCACGCCGCTCCTGCTCGGGCTGCGGCTGACCGCCCGCCGGCCGGGCCGCGCCGTGCTGCAGGCGTGTTCCACCGCCACGACAGTGATCGCGATCATCACCCTGCTGGCCCTCTACGCCCAGCCGGAGCGGGGCTACGGCCTGCACGGCTCCTCCGCCCTGCCCAACCTGCGGGGCGAGCACGACCGCCGGCTGATGCTGGCCGTCACCATCCTGCTGATCACACTCGCCGTCGTGAACACCATCACGTTCACCTGGACCACTGCCATAGAGGCCCGGGCGAACATGGCCATCGCGCGTACGCTCGGCGCCACCCCGGGGCAGATCTCGGCGGGGCTGTCCGCCGCCCAGCTCCTGCCCGCCCTGCCCGGCGCCATCGTCGGCATCCCCATGGGCATCGCCGTGTTCTGGATCTTCGGCGCGAGGAACGCGACCGCACCGCCCTTCTCCTGGATGTCCGGCGCCGCGCTCGCGATCCTCCTGGCGACGGCCGCGCTCACCGCCCTGCCCGCACGCCTGGCGGCGCGCCGGCCGGTGGCGCAGGCCCTCAGCGCCGAAACAGCGTGATCGGCCTGGCGCTCGGGGCGCTGTTCCTGCCCAACGCGGCCGCTGCCGAGCCGGTAGCGCGCGGTGCCGGGCGGGCATGATCCGAGTCCTGCGCCCCGCCCGGGGCCGGCGCTCCTGACCAGGTGCCCTCCGCTCAGGAGCGCCGGCTGCCACGGCTTGCCGGCACGCGGGTTCAGTTCAGGTACCCGGCGGTCGGGGCGTGCGAGTCAGGCGTGGAGGGTGATCGGGGCGGGCATCCCGTCCGTGAACAGTTGCGCGTCGACCTGGTCCAGGGCGACGCGCAGCGCGCCGAGGGCGACGCTGTCCGCGCCGAGATCGGACGCCCGGATCTCGGGGACGCGCAGGCAGAGGCGGCCCAGCTCCCGCTCGAAGGGCTCTATGAGGAGGTCCGCGGAGCGGGAGTAGCCGCCGCCGAGGATGACGACCTGCGGGTCGAGGGTCAGCACGAGGGCCGCGGCGCCCACGGCCAGGTCCTTGACGTAGCGGCGGAGCGCGGTGCGGGCGTGGCGGTCGCCCTCGCGGGCGCGTTCGAAGACCCAGGCGGCCTTGTCGTTGGGGTGGATGTCCTCGGGCACCCCTGGGCAGTTCTCGATGTGGGAGGGGGCGGAGAGCCAGCGGACCGCCTTGAGGGCGCCGATCTCGCCGGCCGCTCCCCCGTACCCGCGCCGCAGGGTGCCGTCGAGGATGAGGCCGGCGCCGGTCCGCATGCCCGCCAGCAGGTAGACGATGTCGTCGGCGTCCTGCGCGGCGCCCTTCCAGCGTTCGGCGACGGCGGCGAGCTTGCAGTCGTTCTCGACCAGGATCGGGCAGCTGAAGCGGGCCGAGAGGTGCTCGGCGGGCGAGACGCTCGACCAGCCCGGCAGCGGGGTGAACAGCGTGGTGCGACCGGTGGCGTCGACCGGGCCGGTCACGCCGACCGTCACCGCCCAGATCTGGTCGGGCCGCATCCCGGCGTCAGACAGGCACTGGGTGATGGCGGCGTCGACGGCCTGGAGCCGCGCGGCGGGGTCGGCGTCGGGCTCGACCGGGAGCCGGTGGCTGCGCAGCACCTGCCCTTCGAGGTCGGCGAGCAGGACCAGGATCTTGTGGCCGCCGACGTCGACGCCGAGCACGTGCCCGGCGCCGGCGTTGAAGCGGTAGCGGCGGGCGGGGCGGCCGACGCTGCTGCCGTCGGGCTCCACGACCTGCACCCATCCGTCGGTGACCAGCCCGCGGACCACGACGTCGGTGCCGGGCCGGGACAGGCCGGTGCGGGTGGCGAGCTCGGTGACGGTGGCGGGTGGCTGACCCCGCATCGCCCGGACGATGCTGAGCGAGTTGATCTCGCGGAGTTTGCTGACGTCGGCTCCGGCCGCCTCGGGCACCTCAACCCCCCAATTATGCTTCGTTATAGCGTAATTCTAGCGGCCCTGTCACGTGATCGGATACTGCCGTCCCGGGTCCAGCGCAGTGGCGAAATCGACGGTACGGCCGTCGATGGCGAAACTGTACCGGCCGGTCGGGACGATTTCCGGCTGCTCGGCCAGGTAGGCCGCCAGGCGTTCGAGCTCGTCCGCGTCGAGCCACGACGGCGGGTCGGAGACGGCCTTGAAGCCGCAGATCGTGGCCAGGTCCTGCAGCCAGCCCATCTGCGTCTCGGTGAGCAGGTTGAGCCGGCTGCGGAAGTACACGATGTCCGGGTCGACCTGGAGCAGGGGCGACTGCCACAGCCGGTGCAGCGTGTTCACGACGGCGTTGTAGGCCATGGCGTCCGAGGGGTCGTCGCTGGCGTAGTTGGTCCACAGCGGGGCGACGTCGGGGCCGCTGCGCAGCCCGTCGGCCAGCCCGAGCGAGGGCAGCAGCAGGGCGCCGCTGCCGAGCAGGTAGACCTCCGGGCCCGCGACGCGCCGGATCAGGGCGAGCGCGTCCCGGTAGGCCTGCTCGCGGGGCGCCCCGGAGTGCCGGACGCCGGGGACGGCGCCGGCGTTGACGAAGTCGAGCTTGAGGTAGGTGAAACCCCACTCGTGCACGACCCGGTGGATCATCCGGGTGAGGTGCTCCTGGACGCCGGGGTGGGTGAGGTCAAGGGCCCAGTAGGAGGTGCCCCAGTTGTGCCCCGCGACGACCGGCTGCCCGTCGGCGTCGCGCAGCAGGAACTCGGGGTGCTCGTGGGCCGTCGCCGACGTGGGCAGCACGATGAACGGCGCCAGCCACAGGCCCGCTCTCATGCCGGCGGCGGTGATCCGCTCGGTCAGGGCGCGCATGCCGGAGGGGAACTTGTGGTTGGGCTCCCAGTCCCCGACGGCCAGCTCCCAGCCGTCGTCGATCTGGACGACGTCGAACGGGAGGCCGGCCAGCGCGGCGACGTCCTTGCTCAGCACCTCCTCGCTGATGCCCTCGTAGTACGCGTACCAGGTGCACCACACGTTGCCGGCCTGCCGGTCGCTGCTGCCCAGCCGGGCCGCGAGCTGGTCGGTGTAGTGGGCGAAGACCTCCTGCTCGGGACCGTAGGCGAGGAACCAGGGGGCCCCGTCTTCCTCGCACCAGCCGGCCAGGGTGTCGTGGTCGGCGGCCAGGCGGGGGGTGCCCAGCCCGAGTGAGCCCAGCAGCAGCACCCGCCCGTCCGCGCCCTGCAACGCGGCCACGGCCGAGGAGTGGTGGCGGGCCGGGTCGTCCCAGACCGTGTCGTCCGCGGTCAGGCGCCGCTGGGGGTTGGCGATCCGCAAGGGGGGCTCGCTGAGGCGGCGCCACCCGCACGGGCTCCAGGAGTTCTGGCCGTGCCGGTAGAACAGGGCGTCGGCGAGGCCGTGCAGGATCGCGACCCGGCCGGGCGGCAGGACGAGGCCGCCGGCGACGGGCGTGGGGGGCTCGGAACCCGTGAGCTCGACCGCGAATTCACGATCGGCCAGGTCGACGAGCAGGGGCATGGTTCTCCTTCGAGCAGCAGTGCCGTCCGGCGGAAGTGCAGCGCGGATCCCGCCGGACGGGGCAAGGACGGAACGATCAGGCGAACAGGCTGTTGACCTGCTGGTTGGCCTTCTTCAGCGCCTCGGCGGGCTCGATCTGGCCGAGGATGACCGCCTGCAGGGCGTCCTGCACGATCTGGCTGATCTCGGTGCCGTGCTCGGTGATCGGCAGGAGGAACGTGCCGCCGGGGGTCTTGGTGTAGTCCACGTACACCTGCACGTCACGGCCCTTGGCCTTGTGGGCGGCCAGCGCCTTCTCCGCCGAGGTCTTGATCGCGGGGAACACGACGGCGTTGCCGGCCACCACGTCCTGGCAGTCGGTCGAGCCGAGGTACTTCACCCACTTCCACGCGGCGTCCTTGTTCTCGGTGCCCGCCCAGATGGCGTCCGAGAGGCCGTTGATGGCGCTCTTGCGGGTCCCGATCGGCCCGACGGGCAGCGGCGCGAGCGCGAACTTCTGCTTGGCGCCGTCACCCATGTACGTGTTGATGGTCCAGGAGCCGGCAATGGTGAGCGCGGCCTTCCCGGAGTTCATCACGGCGTCGATGCCGAGCGTCGACTGCTTGTCGAAGCGGGGCGCGTACCCCTTGTCGGTCAGCGCCTTGTACCAGCTGATGGTCTCGATCAGCTTGGGGTCGTCGTACTTGTACTGGGTGCCCCACGGGTTCTTGTCGAGGTAGGTGAAGCCGTTGGCGGCGGCCAGCTCGCCCCAGCCGTTCTGGCCCTGGGAGCCGTCGTTCCACTCCGGCTGGTACCCGTAGACCGCGACGTTGTCCTTGTCGAAGGCCGGGTCCAGGCCGTTGCGGCCCTTCTCGTCGACGGTGAGCTTGGCGATGACCTCCCCGAAGGTGCCGCCGTCGGTGGGGTTCCAGGTCAGGTCGGCCAGCTCCGCGGGCTTGACGCCGGCCTTGTCGAGCATCTCCGTGTTGTAGACGACCGCCTCGGTGTCCCAGTCCTTGGGCAGCCCGTACCGCTTGCCGTCCTTGGTCCACAGGTCCGCGAGCCCGTCCTGATACTGGGTCAGGTCCACCTTGTCAGCGTCGACGTAGGGCTGGATGTCGAGGATCTGCTGGCTGGAGACGAACTGCGGGTAGTACGACACCTGGTTGGTCCACACGTCCGGAGCCTCGCCGGCCGCCAGCTGCGTGGTCAGGTTCTGCCAGTACTGCGCCCAGGCCGTCTGGGTGATCTTGATGGCGATGTTCGGGTTCGCCTTCTGGAAGGCGTCGGCGCAGGCCTGGTAGGAGGCCAACTGGTTGTCGTCCCACAGCCAGTAGTCGAGCGTGACCTTGCCGCCCCCGTCACCGCCCGCCGGCTTGCCCGTCTCGGAACCGCCGCACGCGGTGAGCGTGGTGCCCGCCAGCAGCGCGCACAGCAGCGCCGCTCCGACCCGCTTCCTATTGATCATCGAGGTGCCTCTTCCTGGGGGATGGGGCCGAGGGCCCGAGAAGTTCCCTCTTGCCTTGTTGGCTCTCTCGAATAATGATGTGGCTCATCGAAAATTTGTCAAGGCCAGCTCATAATGCCTTGACGATCGTCACGTGGAGGCTTCGATGGTCCACTCTCCGACCGGCCGGCCTGCCCGGATGGCGCTCGTCGCCCTCCTGGCCGCGGCCGTCACGGCGCTGCCCACCCCGAGCTCGGCCTCGGCCGCCCAGCCGGGCTGGCGGAACCTGGCGGCGGCGGAGGCCCCGGACGCCAACCCGCTGGAGGGCTTCATCCCCTACGCCGGCGCCTATACGACGTTCCCCCACTCGATGGAGTGGTTCTACCTGCCGCTGAACGCGGTGATGACCGGTGCGCACCGGTTCGACTGGCGGGCGCTGGAGGAGCAGCTGGACGCGATCGCCGCCCGTGGCCACCAGGCGGCGTTCCGCTTCTACCTGGACTATCCGGGCAAGCCCAGCGGCATCCCGCAGTTCCTGCTCGACCAGAACCTGCTGACCCGGCCGTACGACGACTTCGGCAACAACGGGCAGAGCGTGTCGCCCGACTACGACGACCCGAATCTGACCGCCGCGCTCGATCGGTTCATCGCCGCGCTCGGCCGCCGCTACGACGGTGACCCGCGGATCGGGTTCGTCCAGCTCGGCCTGCTGGGCTTCTGGGGCGAGTGGCACACCTGGCCGCACAACGGGGACCCCGGCACGGAGAACTGGTTCGCTTCCCCGGCCGAGCAGCTCAGGGTACTGGACGCCTACGACAAGGCGTTCGACCGGACCAGGCTCATGGTCCGCTACCCCGGTGCCGACAACAAGGAACACGACCTGGGCTACCACGACGACTCCTTCGCCTACTCCACCCTGCCGGGCCCCGGCTGGCACTTCATGGACCTGATGCAGCAGGCCGGCACCACCGACAAGTGGCGGACCGACACGGTCGCCGGCGAGCTGCGGCCCGAGCTCCAGGGCTGCCTGTTCAACACGCCGATGGACTGTCCCGGCGACGGGGACAAGGACTTCGCCACGAGCGTCGCCCAGACCCACGCGACCTGGCTGCTCAACCACTACGCCTTCAGCCCCGGGTACACCGGCGCCGCCTACGACCAGGCGCTGCAGGGCGCGAAGTCGCTGGGTTACGAGCTCAGGGTCACCGCGGTGCGGACCGAGCAGCGGCGCGGCGGCCTCGACGTCGCCGTCCGGATCCGCAACGACGGCGTCGCCCCGTTCTCCTACGACTGGCCCGTCCAGGTGGCCGCGGTCGGCCGGGACGGGCGGATCGCCCGGACCTGGACGACGTCCTGGAAGCTGACCCGCGTCATGCCCGGCGAGCCGGCCGAGCTCACCGCCGCCCTGCCCTTCAACGGACCGGCCGACGGATTGCGGAAGGGCGAGTACACGCTGGTCCTGCGGGCCGCCAACCCGCTGCGGAACGGCATGCCGCTGCGCTTCGCCAACGCCGGCCAGGACACGACCGTCCCCGGCTGGCTGACCCTCGGGCGGATCCGGGCCTCCTGACGCCACCACGAAGGGGTGCGGCTCCGGCCGCGCCCCGCTTCGTCACTTGATGCCGGAGAAGTTCATCGACTGCACCAGCCGCTTGCCCAGGAAGACGAGCAGGATGAGCACCGGGATGACGGACAGCACCGATCCGGCCATGAGCCCGGTCCAGTCCGGCCCCCGGTTCGGCGACTGCTGGAGGAACACGCCCAGCCCGACGGTGAGCACCCGGGTGTCCTCGCCCTTGCCCACCAGCAGCGGCCACAGGTAGTCCTTCCAGCTCCACACGATCGTGGTGAGCCCGATGGTGATCAGCGGGCCGCGGCTCATGGGCAGGACGATCTTCCAGAACATCCCCCACCGGCTGATGCCCTCCAGCGTCGCGGCCTCCTCCACGTCCCGGGGGATGGACAGGAAGAACTGGCGCAGGAAGAACACCGCGAACGGCGTCATCAGCAGGCTGGGCAGGACCAGCCCCGGGAGGGTGTTCAGCAGGTCCAGCTGCTTGACCAGCACGAAGTTGGGCAGGATCGTGAAGATCGGCGGCACCATCAGCGCGGCGATGATGACGGCGAAGGCCAGGTCCCTGCCCGGGAAGCGCAGCCGGGCGAAGGCGTAGCCCGCCATGGCGCAGCAGAAGGTCTGCACGGCGGCGATCAGCCCGCTGTAGATGATCGAGTTCATCGTGTACAGCAGGAAATTCAGCTGCGCGCCCGACCCGCCCGCGGCCCTGGCCGTCTCGGCGTCCACCAGACCCAGCACCCGCGCGAAGTTGATCAGCGTGGGGTTGTCCGGCCACAGCGCGGTCGAATTGGTGTAGAGGTCGCCCGCCGGGGTCAGGGCCGTGCGGACCATCCAGTAGAAGGGGAAGACGGTGAGCACGACCGTGACGACGAGGGCGAGCCAGGCGGCCCTCCTGCCGACTCTCATTCCGGAGAACATCCGAAGGCTCCTTAACCCAGGTCCGAACGCGACGCGCGCAGCATCCGCAACTGCATGGTCGTCAGCACGCCGAGGATGACCACGAGGACCATCGCCAGGGCGGAGGCGTATCCCATGTCGAAGTAGGTGAACGCCCGCTGGTAGATGTAGTAGTAGATGACCCGGGTCTCCGGGATGGGCGGCTTGCCGCCGTAGACGACCGCGACCGTGTCGAAGATCTGGAACGAGCCGATCAGCGACACCACCAGCACCAGCGCCAGGATCGGCCGCAGGAGCGGCAGCGTGATCGAGCGGAACATGCGCCATTCGCCCGCGCCGTCGATCGCCGCGCCCTCGTACAGGTGTGGCGGTATCTGCAGCATCCCCGCGTAGAGCAGCAGTGCGGTGTAGCCCGTGTAGGTCCAGGTGTTGACCAGAGCCACCAGGGGCATCGCCCAGTCCGGCGAGTTGAAGGAGAGGGTGGTGTCGAGCCCGGTCAGGCCGATGAGGTGGTTGACGAACCCGAGCTCGGGATCCAGCAGCCAGGCCCACAGCAGGCCGATCGTCACGTTCGGCACCAGCCAGGGCACCAGCAGCGTCGCGCGCAGGACGACCGACCGGGTCAGCCGGTGCATCAGCGCGGCCAGCCCGAGCGCGAGCAGCGTCTGCGAGACGATGTTCACGACCACGTAGTAGCCCGTGACCTTGAGCGCGTTCCAGAACTGCCCGTCGCTGACCAGTTGCCGGTAGTTGTCCGCGCCGACGTACTTCGGGTCGGCCAGCAGGCTGTAGTCCGTGAACGAGTACCAGACGCCCCGGACCGTCGGGTAGGCGTAGAAGACCGCGAAACCGAAGATCACCGGCAGCAGGAACAACCACGCGACCCGGCGATCGTCCCGCCGTCGCCGCGGGCGGCCCTGGCGGCCGAGAAACCCTTGACGCCGGTCGGTCCCGGCATCGAGTCGTGTCCCAACCGCTTGCATGGGCGCTCCCTGTCGACAGCCACTCGCCGGCGTTCCATGGGGCCGGTCGTCGGTAATAATGATGCGAGCTATCGATATTTTGTCAAGGCCTAATCATATCTTAGGCGGAGCCCATCACTTGCGATAGCGAAGATTGGATCTGGCGCAAGCGAAACCTTCATGCTTGTATTCCGTTACGTCCAGGTTTCGCTGTGAGAACAACCCCCCAGCTTCCCCGAGGCTCCCATGAAGATCGGACGTTGGCTCGCCTCCCTCACCACCGCGACGACCTTCCTGCTGGGCGGGGCCGTCCCGGCCTCGGCCGCCCCCGCCGGCCCGCCCGCCCGGCCGCCCGCCGGGCCACCGCCCGACACGACGCTGACCATGGCGTCCGAGGTGATCCATTCCGTGGTCACCGGGACCTCCCGCGAGGTCTATCTGACGGTGCCGGACACCGGCCTCATCGACAACCTTCCCGCCGAGGCGTGTGTGGAGGTGCCGGCCGTCGTCGGCGGGTCCGGCGTCCACCCGTCGCCGATCGGCCCGCTGCCCGTCCAGCTGGCCGCGTTGAACCGGACGTTCCTCAATGTGGTAGAGCTGACTGTGACCGCGGCCCTCCAGGAACAACGATCGGCGGTGTACCAGGCGGCCATGCTCGACCCCAACACCTCGGCCACCCTGCCCGTGCCGGCCATCGAGGCCCTGTGCGACGAGCTCATCGACGCGCACCGGGCGCTGCTGCCCGCGGGCATCACACGAGGCCGGCGGGCCATGTCAGGCAGGGCGAGCTGATGGGGGACGCGGCGGCGACACCGGACATCGCCGTGGACGCCAGGCGCGAGCGCATCATCTCCATGGTGCTGGAGCACGAGTTCGTCCGCGTCACCGACCTGGCCGAGATCTTCGGCGTCACCAGCGTCACGATCCGTGCCGACCTCGAGCTCCTCGACAAGCAGGGAGCCATCCGCCGGGTCCGCGGCGGCGCGATCCCGGCCAGGCCGTCCCGGCCGGCCGAGCCGTCCTTCGAGGTCTCGCTCGGCAGCGCGGCGGTGGAGAAGACCCGGCTGGCGCGGCACGCGGCCGGCCTGGTGACCAGCGGGGAGAGCCTGGTCATCGACGCCGGCACCACCACGACGTTCCTGGCCCGCGCCCTCGTCGCCCGCTCGGAGCTGACCGACGTCGTGGTCTTCACCAACAGCCTCCGGGTGGCCGTCGAACTGGAGCCGGCCATACCGCGCATCACCGTGCTGATCACCGGCGGCACGCTCCGGCCTGTCACGCACGCGCTCGTCGACCCTCTGGGCGCACCCATGCTCGACCGGATCCACGCCGACACGCTCTTCCTCGGCTGCCACGGTGTCCACCCGGGGCTCGGGGTCACCGGGCTCAACCTGCTGGAGGCCGAGATGAAGCGCAAGATGATCGGGGCCTCCCGGCGGCACGTCGTGCTCGCCGACTCCTCCAAGCTGGGCCGGACAGGGCTCGCACCCGTCTGCGACCTCGCCGAGGTGGATCTCCTGGTGACCGGCAGGGAGGCCGACCCGGAGTTCGTCGCCGGCCTGCGCGATGACGGCACCCCCGTGGATCTCGTGGACTGAGCCGCACGGCAACGGAGCTCCCGCACCGAACAGTGATCTTGTCGACACCGTTCGGGCGGGAGCTCCGCTCCTCTTTCGGCCGGCCGTGACCCTGCCGCATCACGCTTGGCCACACGGCATGGTTACCCCGGCGGCTCCAGCGGCCTGAGGACCTGCCAGAGGCGCCAGAGAATCGTCGGCGTCTTCGAGGACGGACTGTCCGACGTGTACGGCTTGGAGGCCGGGCCGTGCCCGGTGCCCTGGTCAGCTATCGTTTCCGTGTATTTCCGGGCGCTCCCTTGGTGGGAGCCTGTGGGCTGGACCCTCCCCAACTGCTCGTCGATCGAGCGTCTCTGCGCGTCGGTCAGCCCGCGCGACTGGCTCTGGCCGGTGTTCGGCGGGTTCCGCTGTGCCTTGGGCGGCGACTGCCGTTGGACCGCCCTGCGGCTGGTCGGACGGACGGCGGGCCGATGCCTGACCGTGCTCCGGGGCCTGCTCGCCCGCCTGGTCACCGCCCTGCGCGCGGCCGCGGCCCGTCGCCTGGCCGCCGCCGCCCGGCGCGCTGCCGCTGCGGCCCGTCGCCTGGCCGCCGCGGCGGCCGCCCGCTGCCTGGCCAGCGCGGCCTTCTTCCTGGCCGCCTGCGCCGCCCTCTTCTTGGCGGCTTCCGCGGCTCTCTTCCTCGCCGCCTCAGCCGCCTTCTTCCTGGCCGCTTCGGCGGCCCTGCGCCTGGCCGCCTCCAGGGCCCGCCTTCTTGCCGCTTCCGCGGCCCTGCGCCGGGCCGCGGCGAGCGCCGCCCGCCTGGCCGCGGCCTGCGCGGCCCGCCTGGCCGCCGCCTGGGCCAGCTTCCTGGCGATGGCGCGGGCCGCGAGCCGCGCCGCGATGCCGACGACGAACCAGACCAGCTGACCGTCGGGGTCGCTCATGGTGACGGGGCTGTTGTTTGCGTAGGCGTAGGCGTTGAGCTGCTGCGGATCGCTCTCGTCGATGATCGGGTCGACCGACAGGAAGCGGCCGTTCGTGGCGTCGTACTCGCGGGCGCCGAGGTGGACGAGCCCGGTGGTCGCGTCCTTGGTGCCGCCGACGAAGCCGCGTTGTCCCGGCCACCAGGATGGTGGTGTCCCGCGGTCCTCGCCGAACGGGGTCTGCCGGCGGATGGCCACGTCTCCGGTGCCGGCGTTCACCATGGCCTGCGCGGTGCCCTGGTGGTCGTTGGCCATGAAGAAGACCTGGTTGTCCGGCGTGCGCACCGCGATGGCCTCGCCGCCGATGGTGTAGTAGCGGGTCTGCTCGACGGCGTCCTTCGCGTAGTCGAGGCGCAGCTCCATGTCGTCGATGTAGAGGGTGGCGTCGGTGGGGGTCTTGCGGAGCAACCGGTCGCCGTCGGCGTCGTAGAGGAACGAGGTCGTCTTGCCGGCCTCGGTCACCGACTCCAGGTTGCCCTCGGCGTCCCAGACCAGGCTCTGGTCGGAGGTGCCGACCTTGCGCCTGGTGGTGTTGCCCGCGGCGTCGTACTCGAACAGGTCCGACCCGACGGTCTGCAGCGCGTGCGGCTGCTTGCCGCCGGCCGCGGGATAGGTGAAGGTGCGTACCGTCTCGGCCGTGCCGCCCCAGGCGTGCTTGGTCTCCTGGGTACGGTTGCCGGTGACGTCATAGGCGTAGCTGACCGCGTACGGGGCCACGCCGCCGATCGTGCCCGGCTGCGGGCTGCCGCCGGCGCAGTCGTCGGTGGCCGTCCACGCCGAGGTCAGCCGGCGCAGGTGGTCGTGCTTGAAGCACTGCGTGTCCTGGCCGGCCCTGTCGGCGATCTTGGTGACGTTGCCGGCCGCGTCGTAGGTGTAGTTGAGGTCCAGATCGCTGGCGGCGGCACCCGCCCGGTCCAGCCGCATGCCGCTCAGCCTGCGGGTGCCCTCGTCGTGGGTGTAGGTGAGCCAGGTCTTCCTGGTGCCCTCGCCCAGCTCGTACTGGAGGGTCTCGCCCAGCTTGGAGTAGCGGGCCGCGCTCACGTACGCCGACAGGCCGGTGACCCTGGTCGGCTGGCTGAGCCCGTCGAAGCTGTAGACGACCTGCTCCTCCGCCAGCCCGCCGGCGGCCGGGAAGCTGATCGACTGGACCTGGTCGTCGAGCGTGTAGCGGGTGTTGAGCTGGTAGGAGCCGGCCAGCTTGCCCTCCCGTGCCGGGATGGTCACGGTCTGGCGCAGGGTGCGGTAGTCGGCGTCGATGGCGTTGATCTCGGCCGTGTACGCCTGGCCGTCCACGTACCGGATGCTGGCGTTGAGCTCGCCCTTGGCCAGCGCGTCGTACTTCCACTCGGCCAGCAGCGGGCCGCTCGCCGATCCTTCGCGCATCTGCGTCTTGCGGCCCAGGGCGTCGTAGCCGTACCACAGGGTCTTGCCGCGCGAGTCGGTGGTGGTGACGATCTCGTCGGCGTCGTTGTACGTGGTGGTCGTGACGCCCTTGTCCGGGTCCTCCGTCCTGATCTCCCGGCCGCGCAGGTCGTAGTGGTGGCGCCAGACGTTGCCCGCCGGGTCGGTCACCGTGGACAGGCGGCCGGCGTGGTCGTAGGTGTACCTGGTGGAGTCGTACTCGCCGGTCGGGGTGGCGCCCTTGTACTGGCGCAGCTCGATCAGCCGGTCCTGGGCGTCACCGATCCGGGTCGTCGCCGTGCCGCCCGGCGGCGGTGTGACGTGGAGCCGGTCGCCCTCCTCCTTGGCCGTCACCCGGTACTTCTCCACGCCCTTCACCTTGAGGATCTCGGCGTTGACCTCACCCGCGCCGTCGAACAACGACACGACCTGGTTGGGGACGGCGGAGTCGGCCACCGCCAGCAGGTCGGTGGCGGGGGTGCCCGTGGCGAAGTAGCCGGTGTTGGCCTTGTACTCCTCGCCCTGGGAGTTGTGGAAGGTGTCGGTGATCGTGCGCCCGTCGCGCAGCGCGGGGTCCTGCGTCTGGTCGTCCGTGGGCGCGGGTTCCTGGGTCTGGCGCTCGCGCATCAGGCCGTCGTACAGCTCGTGGCTGGTGGTGTAGCCGCCGTCCGCGCGCAACGTCCTGGTGGTGACGACGCTGGGCCCGTCAGTACGCACCGTGTAGGAGAACTCGGTGCTGGGCGACTGCCCGGCCGCCTTGCTGCGGTCGGCCTGCCAGACCTTGACCAGGCGGCCGAGCGCGTCGTACTCCATGTCGACGCGGCGGTTGTTGGCGTCGATCTCGGCGATGGGCTCGCCCCAGGCCGGTTCGAGCTGGGTGCGCTCGACGTGGCCGAGCTGGTTCGTCTCCGTGGTCTCCGTCGCCGGGGCCCCGGCGGCCGGGCTGTAGGTGGTGACGGACTTGGTGCCGACCGGATCTGTCTCGCTGGTCTCGCGGCCGTAGGCGTCGTAGGTACGGGTGGTGCCGGTGATCGTCTGGCCGTCCGCCGAGACGAGTTCCTGGACCGTGGTCACGTCGCCCCTGGTCGGCGGCTGGCCGTTCGCCTGGCCGTCGTACTGGATCTTCTCGTCCGAGATCACCTCACCGGCGGCCAGCGTGGAGACCGCGGTGCCGCAGCCGGCGGCGACCGTCTGGACCCTGCTGGGGTAGTCGAGCATCCAGGAGGTGTCATTACGGGCGTAGCTGTAGCGGGTGCACTCGTCGTCATCGGCGCTGGCCAGGTCGCCCTTCTCGTCCACCTGGAGCAGCAGGCCCTTGGCGTCGTACGCGCGGTCCTCGCCGGTACGCCGCCACTTGGCCCCGGGCAGCGCGGTCCGGGTGACCATGGACTTGGGCTGGACCACGTGCGCGGCCTTGGTGACGCCGCCCTGCGTGGACTCGGCCGTCTTGACCGACCACGGCTCCTGCGCGGTCGCGGTCAGGAGCGCGCCGCCGTCACCGTCGAAGAGGATCTCCTCCCGCTCGAACCCGGCGAGCTGGTCGAGGTCGTCCAGCTTGACGCCTTCCGTGTCCTCGACCTGGGCCACCCGCTTGGTGCCGTCGGCCAGCTTGTCGCCGTGCATGCCGCGGAAGAACCGGAACTCCGTCAGCGTGCGCTTGCCGTCCTGCCCGTCGCCCTGGCGGACGCGGACCCGGCCGAAGCCGCGGTAGTCGGCCCAGGTGCGGTGCTCGGGCTTGACCAGGATGTTGTCGGCGTAGTGCCAGGCGGCACCGTCGAGGTACTCGTAGTCGGTGACCACGTTCGGCGAGCCGGCGACCCGGTCGACCTCGATGGTCTGGGTGACCAGGTACTTGTGGAACCAGTCGGTGACCTCGGCCTCGTTCGGCGGGGCCCAGCGCTGCGGGAAGCAGCGCCTGGTGTTCCGGTCCGCCGTGGGGACGTCACCCGGCTTGCAGTCGGCCGCCGAGTAGTTGACCCGCAGCTCGCCGCCGGACTCGTTGTTGATCGCCTGCACCCGCCACTTGACCAGCGGGGCGCGCCCCTCAAGGGCGTCCACCCGGTTGGGCAGCTGCACGCCGGTGAACTTCACCGGGGGCAGCGTGATCGTGCCGCCCACGTGACCGGTCTGCTGGACCGAGGCCAGCCACAACGCCGGGCTCATGCCGTCACCCGAAGCGGGGAACTGGTGCGCCAGCGCCCACGAGTCCACCGGCTTGTACGTGCCGGCGCCGTTGCTGATCTGGGTGGTGACCTTGGCCAGGCGCTTGCGGGTGAAGAACGTCGGCGCCAGGCGGTCGGTGCACTTCACCCCCGCGTCGCAGATCTGGTCGAACGGCACGTCCGGCCAGTGGCCGGCGGTCTCCTTCTTCAGCTGGTCGGCGGCGCAGGTGATGGTTCCGCTGGGCAGGCAGCGCTCGGCCACCTCGAACACCACCCGGGCCGCGGGCGCCTTGGTGAACAGCTCGCTCTTCAGGTAGCCGTAGTCGATCCGGGTCAGGTACGCGCCGCGCACGTACTGGGTGCCCAGCTCCGGCTTCATGTTGCGGCCGTAGTGGTTCGTCTCGCGCTCGTACCAGTAGGTGGTGGCGTTGCCGTGGGTGTCCACCGCGTAGTCGAGGTTCCACCGGTACGCCTGCTGGCACCAGGCGTTGGCCGGGGTGCTGTTGTAGCAGGGTTCGCCGCTGTTGTTGCCGAACACCGGCACCGTCTGCACCGACCTGGTCTCCGCCTTGCCGGTGACCCAGCCGGGCAGCCGGTTCAGGCCGAAGGTGTACTGGGTGCCGTCCGCCGTGGTGACCCGCCAGTACTCGCCGTTGTTGTCGCCGTTCGTGGCGCCGGTCAGCGCCTCGATCCTGGTGCCGTCGTCGCGCTTGGGCCGCCACTGCTTGGTGGTGGCGTCCTTGACCAGCTCCACCGAGGAGTCGCCCAGGGACAGGGTGGCGTTGTCCTGGTCCCAGCACAGGTCGCCGGTCTTCTTGCCGTCGATCATGCAGGACTTGTAGCGGCGCTCGACGTAGCCGCCCGGGTTCAGCTCGAAGCCCTCCCCCGCCCAGGACGCCTGGTTGTTGGTGGAGGCGGTGCGGCCGTCCACGCTCTGCGAGGAGTAGCCCAGCGACACGCCCGGCTCCTCACCACCCAGCGCCGGAGGCGTGCGCATCTCGTAGCCCCAGGTGAAGTCGCCCGACTGAGTGCCCACACTCCAGTCGGACGAAGCCGCCAGCGAGGTCGCGGCATGGTCGCCCGACGGACCGGACGCCGCCGCGGTCAGCGCGTACAGGCCGCCGGTCTCGACCTCGGCGCTCACCGTGCCGTCCGTGACGTTGTTGTCGCTCTTCACCGGCTCCGGCTGCGGGCAGCCGGCCGCGCCGGTGAGCGCGCACTCCTCCAGCTTCACCAGCCGCAGCCGGGCGCCGTAGTCGCCGCCGTAGGCGTACCGGAAGCCGGAGTAGTCCACCTCCACGCGGGTTCTGACCGGCTTGGCCGCGGCCGCCGCTGCCACCCCCTGCCCCGGCGTGACCCGCATCGCCAGGCCGAGCAGGTCGGTGTCGAGCAGCTCGACACTGATCGGGGCCGTCGCCTGGGCCGCCTTGGCCGTCCCCGGCGCCAGCTTCACCGGGAAGCCGGCCGCCAGGGTCCTGGCGGCGGCGCCGCCCAGCTCCGCCTTCTGCGGCTTGGGCCAGGTGACGCCCGGTGGCGCCGTCCACGCCTGCTTGCCGGCCGGATCCTCCAGCGGCGGCTTGACGGGCACCCTCGTGCCCGTCACCGGCACCTCCTTCTGCACGGCCGGCGCCGAGCGCGGGGCCGCGTAGGCGGGCACGGCGTACGCCATCTCCACCAGCAGGACGATCGAGAGAACAGGCGCCAGCCTGCGTGGCCAGCGCGATTCGGGCTTTGCCTCTTCCTTCGCGAAACGATTCCACGACGTGTCCGGGCGATCCGGCTCCTGGGGCGTTTCTCGAAGGCCGTTCCATCGGGATTCGGGCAGGTCTAACTCATCCGGCAGATCCATTGAGCTTCTCCAGGGGCTTACGGGGGGCGGCTGGCTGAGCGAGCTGTGCGGTGCTCAGCGTGCCAACGGAGGCGCGAAAACCCGGGGGGTCTCGCTGGGTGAGGAGACGATCTCGACGGTGCGACCAGCCCTTCCCTGCCACCGTGACGCGATCGACGTCCGGTACACGATCCGCCACTCGGCCGTTCTGAGCCGGGATCACGCCCTGGACTTCGGGCACCCGGGCATATCCGCGGTCTTCGATCGATGATCGAATCGTCGCCGCCGGGGAGTCGTTGGTCCAGACTTTTGCGCCTTCTGCTCAAATATTCTTCAGGCGTACGGGCGTACCTGAAACTTCTTGCCCGCCCGTGCCGGCACAGCCGAGGCGTTCGCCGCGCTTGTCGCTCCACCCGTCCGTGGACACGATCAATGCGATACGTATCGATCGTGTGTTGGGCTATGGCACGTCCGTGAACAGGGTCGTCGTGGCGCGCCGCACCAGGTCCTCGGGCTCGACGAGCTCCAGGCGAGGTGGCCCGTCAGCGCCCTGGAGGCGTTCGAGGAGCAGGCGCATCGCCAATCTCGACAACGCGCGGGGCCGAGGTGAGACATCGTGATCGGCCGGGCATACGACAGCGCGGTGTCGTCGGTGCAGACGCCGACGAGCGACACGTCCCGCCCGGGCACGAGATCCCGCTCCTGGAGCAGTCAGGGGATGCGCTGGAGCTGGCTCTGGAGGCGGGCGAGCGCTGGTGGGGAGGCGCCGCGGAGGACGGTCTGGCGATGCCGTTCGGCATGCGGCCGTTCGCCCGCGACCTCGGCTCGCCGGAAGGGCACGGGTCCGGCGATGCCGCGCCGTCCAACCAGAGCAGCCCGGTGCTGCTGTCGAACCGCGCGCGAGTGATCTGGTCGGAGCGGCCCTTCGCGTTCGCGTTCGAGGACGGCCTGCTGCGGCTGTCGGGACGGGACATCCACGCGAGCGGGCTGGACGAGGTCACCGACCAGTTCTTCCTCGGCCCGGACCTCATCGTGGCGCCCGTGACGGCGAAGAGCGCCACGGAACGGAGCGTCGCCGTCCCGGCGGGGCGCTGGCGCCGCGACGACGGCGTCGTGGTCGAAGGGCCCGCCCGCGTCACGGTGGCCTGCGACCTGGCCCGCATCCCCCGGTTCGAGCGCCTGGCCGGCGCATGATGACCGCTGCCGCCTTCCCGCGAGGAGCACCATGTCCTCCATGGGCGCGTACGGCTCCGTGCCCGTCACGCCGGAGCGGGTTCCGTTTCGTCGCCTCCCAGCGGGCTGAAGCGCCATGCGCCCTCGCCGAGCAGCTTGAGCTCGTGGGTGTGGTGCTGCTCGACCGTCGAGCGGTGGCTGACGCTGACGACGATGGTGTCGGGCAGCTCTGACCGCACCAGTTGATAGAGGACGAACTCCAGGTTCTCGTCCAGCGCCGAGGTCGACTCGTCGAGGAAGAGCACCTTCGGCTTCGTCAGCAGAATTCGGGCGAACGCGATCCGCTGCTGCTCGCCCGGGGAGAGCACCTTGGCCCAGTCCTGCACCTCGTCGAGCCGGCCCACGAGGTGCGACAGCGCCACCTTCTGCAGCGTGCGGCGCAGGGTCTCGTCATCGATGTCGCCTTCTTTGCCGGGATAGGTGACGACAGCGCGCAGGTCGCCCAGCGGTACGTAGGGCAGCTGCGACAGGAACATCGTCTCGTTGGGTCCGCACGGCCTGGTCAGCGTGCCGGTGGTGAACGGCCACAACTCGGCGAGGCTGCGCAACAGCGTGGTCTTGCCGCTGCCGGACGGCCCGGTGACGACCAGCGTGTCACCCACGTCGAGCCGCATGTCGAGCGGCCTGATCAGCTGCCGCCCATCGGGGGTGCGGACCTCGACGGCCTCGAGCCGAACCGTACCGTCGGCGCAGGGCAGCGTCGTCACCTCCGGCAGCGCCCTGGCCTCTTCGTTGGCCACGACCAGCCCGTGCAGCCGGATGATCGCCGCCCGGTACCCGGCGAAGGCGTCGTAGGCGTTCCGGAAGAACGACAGGCCGTTCTGGATCTGGTTGAACGCCGAGGCCGACTGGGTCAGATCGCCGAGGCGGATCTCACCGGTGAACAGCCGCGGCGCCTGCAGGAGATAGGGCAGGGGCACGATGCTCTGGCTGATCGCGTAGTTCCAGGCGTTGAAGCCGATGGTCCTGTTCAGATAGTGCTTGTAGTTGCTGACGACGGGGGCGAACAGGCGCCGCAGCCCTGTGCGCTCCGCGACCTCGCCGCGGTAGAACGCGACCGCCTCCGACGCATCGCGCAGGCGTACCAGGGCGTAACGGAACGCCGCGTTGAACTTCTCGTTCCGGAAGGCCAGCCAGATGATCGGCCGGCCGATCCAGAAGGCGACGACGGAGGCGATGAGGACGTAGACCAGCCCGATCCAGAACATCGCCCTGGGGATCTCGACGCCGGAGATGGAGAGCGTGCCCGAGAGACTCCACAGGATCGCCGTGAACGACACGATCGAGGTGACCGCGGAGATCGCGCCGAACAGCAGCGTGTTGGACGTCCCCCCGTTGCTCGGAAGGTTGGGCAGGGGCCCGAATCCGGCGGTGACCACGTCGATGTCGGACTGGATACGCTGGTCGGGGTTGTCGATGGTGTCGTCGATGAATCGCGACCGGTAGTAGGCCCTGCCGTCGAGCCAGTCCCCGGTCAGCCGGTCGGTGAGCCAGCGGCGCCAGGCCAGCACGAACCGCTGGAACAGGAACAGGTCCAGCAGCAGCCGGGCGATGTGGATCGCCGCCAGCACGCAGAAGACCCACAGGGACATCCAGAAGCCGCGTTCGCCGGAGCCCTTCACCGCGGCGTTGTTGACGGCGATGCCCTGGACCGCGACCTGGAGGCTGGACAGCATGTCGTTGCCCTGGTAGCTGAACAGCACGTCCAGGCGGACGCCGGTGACCACCGACAGCAGCAGGGCGCCGAGCCAGAGCCAGACCTTGAGGCTCTCCGGGCCGACGAAGTACGCGCCGGTGATACGCCAGAATTGCCGGCCCCACGTCGTGGAGAGGCCGATCAGCACGAGGACCGCCAAGGTGCACACCGCGGCGATCGCCCACGCTTCGGCGATCCACACCAGCGATGTCCAGCCCTCAGAGCCCCAGTCGAGCGTCGGGGTGAACGACTCCATTCCGGCACCGTATAGGCACAGAGTGTGACGAGCGCTCAGGAGAGCCCAACTCTCGGCAAGGAGTCGTCGCGGTGACCCTCCATGCCGATCAGCACCGATCGTCGAGCGTGAACAGCGGGTCCGGAGTGCCGGCCAGGAGGTGGTGCACCGCCAGCAGCACGCCGGCTGAGCCGCTCCACAGATCGGCGCTCAGTTGCAGGAACCTGTCACCGACGAAGCGGACACCGTCGTCGCCGGGGATCGCGTACTTGAACAGCGCGGCACCGGACCTGATCGCCTCGCCACGCAGGCCGGCATCGCCGAGGAGGTCCGCCGACTGCGAGAGAGCGAGCGTCAGCCCGGCCAGTCCCTGGAACAGGCCCACGCCGACGGTGAACCGGACCGTGCAGTAACGCAGGCAGCGAGCGAGCACGCCGGCGAGCTCGGCGTCCTCGACGACGGTGAGGTATCGGGACAGGACGGACGCGTAGCCCGCGCTTCCGGCGAAGAGGTAGGGCATGTTGCGCGCGTCGGCGGCGGACACCCGGAACCCCAGTGCCCCCGTCTCCACCGGGAGCTGGTGGCGCAGTTCGTCGCGGAGCAGCCCGAGGCCGCGCCGCAGCGGCTCGCGGTCGCCGGTCAGGCGGGCCAGGTAGTAGAGGGCGAGCGCGATGCCGGGGCGGCCGCCGACCAGGCCGGAGGCGTCGCCGGGGGCGAGCTGCGCGGTCAGCGCCTCGCCGTCGGGGATCGCGGTGAGGATTTCCCCGGCCCGGGCGAGCCGACGGTCGTCTCCGGTGTGACCGTAGAGGGACAGGTGTGTCATGGCGAGGCCGGCCGCGCCGCCGCCGAAGGTCGCGCAGGTACGGCTCAGCGGATGCCCGTCGGCGGCCGCGAGCAACTCCCCGGCGGCGTCCGGCTCGCCCAGCTCGGCCAGCACCCAGGCGATGCCGGCGTTGCCGTACAGCAGGCCCGGCGGTGTGGCGTGGCGCTGCGCCAGCGACTCGTCCCGCAGCCGCACGACGACCTCCGGGTCGACCCCGCGCCCGGTGATGTGCAGGGCGTGCAGCACGCCCGCTGTCCCGTGCGCCACGCAGCGGGTGTTGGAGGAGAACCCGGCCGGTGTCGTCGGGTAGACCCAGCGCGGATTGCCCGGCTGCGCCATCGCCCCGATCGCGTCGGCGGTCCGGTCGCGCAGCCAGCGCAGCGATTCCAGCGGCGCGCGTTCCACCACGTCCGGCGCGGGCAGCCCCGGCCGGGCGGGGCGCCGGTGGACGCGCGTCACCTCGGCCCAGAGCCGGTCCGGCACCGGCGCGAGCGCCGCGAGGTCGTGGCGCATGTGGTCGAGGACCTCCGGCGCGCGGGTGACCACTTGGTGCAGCGGGAACAGCAGCATCTGCGCCACGGCCGACAGGGCGTACGCGTCGAGGGAGCGCGAAGCCGTGCCGGTGGGCCGCTCGCCCTCGTACGCCTCACGCGGGAGGTAGCCCGGTGCCCCCAGCGGCGTGACGGCCTGGTCGACGATCGGGCGGGCGGCCTCGAAATCCACCAGCCTGACCCTCTGCCGGTCGTCGACGAGGATGTTCCTCGGGTTGAGGTCGACGAAGACGTACCCGAGCTCGTGCAGCGTCGCGATGGTCTGCTCGACCTGGCCGAGGATGGCCAGGCAGTTCCGGTAGTAGCCGGCGAACGCTGTCCGGGGCTGACCGACCTTGATCACCGGGGAGTTCGCGACGACCCATTTGTTCAGCGTCGTGCCCGGGACCAGCTCGGTGACCAGGTAGGTGTTCTCCCAGTGCGCGAAGAGCTCGATCGGCTCCGGGCATATCCCCGGGTGCCTGCGGTGCAGGGTCCTGAGCGTGTCGTGTTCCTGTTCCAGCCGCCGTTGCGCGTCCCGCGCGTCCGCGTCGTACCCGGTGTGGGCCCATGCCTCCTTGATGAAGACCGGCCGGCCGTCCGCCGCGCGGGCACGGTAGGCGCCGCCCGCGTTGCTGTGCTGGAGGACCGCTTGGAAGGTGTAGCCGCCGAAGCCGGCCGGTTCGCCGGCGTCCTCTTCGTGGCGCGGGGCGGCGAACGGGTCGGTCACGCCCGGCGGGAGCACGAACTCCGGTCGCCGCTCGTCCGGGATCTCCCGGCCGGCGGCGTCCAGCAGGGTGAGCTGCCGGGTGCCGTCGGCCTGCAGCCGGGATCGTTCACGGAAGGAGCCGTACCGGTAGGAGACGCAGGACGAGGAGCCGTAACGCCGGTCGCTGCGGATGTACGGCCCGGCGAAGCCGGCGAGATCCTGCTCCAGCCGGACGAGCAGCTCGCGGGCGACCTCCGTGGTCGGCGGGTACACCGCGCAGAACTTCCCGCTCTGCGCGCGGTTCCCGTGCTTGTTGTGGACCCAGAGGAAGAACGACTTTCCGCTCACATGCTTGAACGGCACGGAGAACGCGACGCAGACGGCGGCGACGATGTCCAGCACCCGCTGCGCGTTCTCGATGGCGCTGGAGACGTGGATCTTCCACCCCTGGTCGGGGAGCACGACGCCGGGCGGCGTCCATTCTGCCCAGACGTCCCTGCTCGATCGCTCCCAGGTCGCCGGCATCCCGGCGGGCCGGTACGGGACGCCCGGCGGGACCAGGTCGAGTGGCTCGTAGTAGTCCGCGTGAGCCAGGGCGAACGCGAGATGCTGCAGCATGGCGACATTCCTCTCTCAGAGCCAGCCGCGTCGAACCGCCGCGACGCCTGCCTCGAACCTGCTGGACGCCTCCAGCCGCGCTGTCAGCCGGGCGATCCGCCGCCGCAGGTGACGAACCGACACTCCGAGCCGGCGAGCGGCCACCTCGTCGGTGTTGCCCGACGCGAGAAGGTCGAGCAGCCGGCGGTCGTCGTCGGTCAGTCCCGGTTCCCGGGAGATGTCCTGGAGATCCGGGGACAGCTCGCGGGCCTCGTCCCAGAGCCGGTCGAACAGCCGCAGGAAGCCGGTCAGCAAGCCGACCTGACGGACGACGAGCGCGCCCTGTCCGTGGTTCTCCGGGTCGATGGGCACGACGGCCACCTGCTCATCCATGACGATCAGCGGGTCGAGTCGCCGGTCGCTCACGCGGATCCGTGCTCCCTCGGCCATGAGCCGGTGCAGGTAGGTACGGTTCCGCTCATCGTCCAGCACCGACCGCTCATGGACCAGCCGCAGCTCGATGCCCCTGCGCAGGCGCAGGTCGAGTGCCTGGCAGACCTCCGGTCGAGGCCGGCCGTGCAGCACGCAGTACATGCTCGCCCGGGTCAGGGACGACAGCTCATGAAGCCGCTCGCGGACGTCTCGCATGCCGTCGATCCACTCCACCCCCGGTCCACCGCCGCGCAGCCCCGCCATCCCGCGCGCGTCCAGCACCGAGAGCGCCCCCAGTTCGGTTCGCAGCCCCGCCACCTTGCGGTACTTCCGCAGCAGCTCGTCCTCCTTGTGCTCGATGAGCTGCCTCAGCGACGCGGTGGGATCGACGGCGACGACCCCGGACGGCGCGGCCGGGTGCGTCCGGGCGACGCCCAGGTCGACGAGGTGAGCCAGGGCATTTCTGAGATCGTCTTCCACCGCGCCGACATGAGCCTCCAGGGCCGTCAGGTCGTGCTCGGGCTTCTGCAGCAGCGCGCGGTACGTTCGTTCCGCCAGTTCGTCGAAGCCGAGATCACGTAACGTCATCACGCCGGTGTCATTGGCCTTACCCACGTAACCCCCATATTTGGCGATGAGCCCCCTCGTCGGTATAGGCGTGACTCGACCGTTCCACCGTGTTCCACTGCCGTGCCGCCGCTCCTCACCCGTCGTCCGCGAGCGCCAGTCCGGTATGCCGGGCGATGAACGCGAGAGCGGCGGCCGTCTTCCAGATCCCCTGCTCACCGCGGGCCCCCGTATGGCCCGCGCCCTCCACCACGTAGTGCAGGACCGGTCCGCCCGTCGTCGCGTGCTGCAACCGGGCGGCCATCTTGCGGGAGTGCAGGGGGTCCACGCGCGTGTCATTGCTCCCCGTGATCAGGATCGTCGCGGGGTGGCGGCGCCCGGCGGACACGTTGTGGTAGGGCGAGTAGCTCAACAGCACCTCGAGCCCCGCCGGCTCGTCCGGGGACCCGTACTCCTCGCGCCACGCCTTGCCCAGCCCCCAGCGTTCGTAACGGATCATGTCGAACGGCGCACCCGCGCACCCCACGACCGCGTACGCCTCGGGCCGCTGGACCGCGGCCGCCATGGCCAGCAGGCCGCCGTTGCTGCCGCCGAGCAGGGCCAGCTGGTCCCGCCGCGTCCAACCGTGCCGGACGAGCCAGTCACCGGCGGCGTGCAGGTCCGCCAGAGCGTTGCCCTTGTTCGCCCCGCTGCCCTCCTGGTGCCATCGGCGGCCCCGCTCGCCGCCGCCGCGAATCCCGGCGACCGCGACGTACCCGCCATTGAGCACCCACGCCAGCAGGTCGGGCTGGAACGAGGGGCGGGCCGGGATGCCGAAGCCGCCGTAGACGGCCAGAAGGGTGGGACGGGGACGCTCCGCGCCGCACCCGGCCAGGATGGTCAGCGGGACCTCGGTCCCGTCGGCCGAGTGGTAGACGTGCCGGCTGACCTCGATGTCCGGACGTGCCGGCGCCTCGTCGCACGGGGTCACGCGGCCGGAACGCACATCCAGCCGCCAGGCCGACGGCGGGGTGTCCCAACCGGCATAGGTGAGGGCCAGGACGGCCGGATCGCCCGTCGGCCTGATCGAGCTCACCGTCCCGTCACCGGGCAGCCCGACCTCGGTGAGCGCGGCGCCCGTCGTCGCGTCGTGCACGGTCATCCGGCTGACGCCGTCCCGGTTGCGCACCGCGACCAGGCGGCGGCCGCGCTCGGTGCGGGCGAGGGTCACGCCGGCCAGGACCCCGGAGGTGTCCTCGGGCAGCAGGACCCGCCAGGGCCCCCAGCCGTCGCCGGCCCGGTCCGCGACGAGCACCTGCCCGAAGCCGCCGGCCGTCGAGGACGAGGCCACCAGCCGGTCGTCGTCGTCCACCACCACGACGGCCGAGGCTCCGGCCGCCGGCGGCAGCGGGCGGAGCGGGCCGCCCGCTCGTACGTCGGCGACGCTCACCCGCGTGTCGCGCGCGGTCCCGTCCCGGACAGTGACGACCAGCCAGCGGTCGTGCCAGAGCGCCACGTGATAGCGGGTGGTCGCCGCCTCGTCGCCGATGACCAGCTCGTCCGCGGTGACGTCGCCGCCGACCTCGTGGTGGTAGACGCCCGTACCGGGCCGGTCGAGGTGGCCGCGCGTGCAGAAGTACGCCTGCTCGTCCGCCCGCCACTCGATCGGGGAGTACCGGGTCCCGGACACCGTCTCCACGACGCGTCCGGTGGTCACGTCCACCAGCGACAGGGGGGTCCGGTCCTCGGCGCCGGCCACGAGGACCTGGATCGCGACGAGGCTCCCGGCGGGAGACGGCTGCCAGCTCGCGACGGTGGCGTGGGGATGCAGGTCGGTCACGCCCACGACCGTCCGCCACCCCGCCCGCTCCCGTACCTGTAGCGTCCAGCGCTCGTCCGGCCCGAAGGGACCGGCTCGGAACCCGCGGGAGCCCGCGGTCCTGGCCGGGGACGGGGACGGCCGGGGGGCGAGGTCGCGCAACATCCGGCTCAGCCGTCGCCTGCCCGGCAGCCGCTCCAGACAGCCGACGCTGAGCGCCTGCTGCTCCCGCAGCCATCGCCGGGTGTCCTCGGAGTCCGGGTCCTCCAGCCAGCGGTACGGGTCCGCGACGAGATGCCGGTGACGGTGCTCCGTCACCGGGTCCCGCCGCGCATCCGGGTATCTCACGAGGGCACTCCCGCGGTCGTACCAGCGGGAGCGTCGGCAGCTCGCGCACGGCCCCGCCGCACGGAGACGAGGAGCATGGTCACCGCGACGAGAGCGATGGCCTGGCACAGCCAGATACCGTTGCGCACGCCGAACTGCTCCCCGAGCACGCCGCCCAGGAGGGCGCCGGCGGCGCTCGCGAGCGTCACGACCGTGGTGAGCAGCGTGGTCATCCGGCCGAAGTACTCGTCCCCGATGTCGTCGGACAGGATGGTGATGAGCGCCAGGTTGCCCGCCGCCCCGAAGAACACGGGCAGCCCGATGCCGATCGTGACCAGTGCCAGCACCGCCCAGAGCGGCCCGCCGGCCAGCGGCAACGCGAGGGTCGCGAGCACGGCGGCCAGCGAGCACGCCAGCAGGAGGCGACGCGGCGAGTGGCCGCGCTCCAGCAGCTTGGGCGCCGCCAGCGAGCCCACGGCGCCGAGGAGCGTGGCGGCCACCATGGGAGCGCTGTACAGGGCGACGGGCAGGTGCAACGTGTCCAGCAGGAACAGGGAGCGCTGGGCGAGCGTGCCCTGGGTCGCCACGTTGAGCAGGAACGCGTAGGCCGCGAAGGCGGACAGCAGCGGGTGCGCGCGGATCACCGACACCCCGGCGCGCATCTCGCGCAGGATCCCGGCCTTGGGTTCGGGTTTGCCCGACCGCCGATCCGGTGATCGCAGGGCGCGCAGGCACGAGGCGCTGAAGGCGTAGGTCAACGAGTCCAGGAGGAACAGCAGCGGAGCACCCAGCGTCGCCAGCAAGGGACCGGCGATCGTGCCCGCGACGGCACGCGAGATCATCTCGGAGGACTGCAGCCGCCCACGGGCCGCTCCCACGTTCTCCACATCGTCGAGGCTGCGCAGATGGGTGAAGTACAGAGCGAAGACGACGATCTCCGCCAGGCCGATCAGGAAACCCACCGCGCACAGCCAGGCGATCGTCAGCACGCCGGTGAAGGCCGCGGCGGCACAGGCGAGCACCACGCCACCGCAGAGCAGGTCGATCAGCACGAGCATGCGGCGCGGCCGGACGATCCGATCCGCCAGGACACCGCAGATCGGCCCGAACAGCAAGGCCGGCAGGGTCGCGCTGACCACGATCAAGGAGATTTCCCGGGGGGTGGCATGCAGGTTGATCACGGCGACCACGGAAGAGGCGGTGGCGGTGAGGCTGCTGCCGAAGACCGAGGCGGCCTGCCCGGTCAGGTAAAGCCGGAGGTCGGAAACACGTTTGATGTGCACCATGGTCGGAGCTCGCCATTCTTTGTTTTTGACTTCGTACGGCACCGGCAATTCGAAAAGGGTGGGCGCGGGAATCGACGAGTCCCGCGCCCGGGGTGACCTAGTTCTCGTTCGAGCAGTGCGACCAGCTCAGCGTGCTGATGGGCGCGTCCTCTTCGATGCCGGAGTCGCCGGCGTCGACGGTGGCCTGCATCTGCAGCTTCAGCACGTCGTTCATGCTGTGATCCTTTCGATCGGCGGTTACCGTGAGCCCGCTTCCTGGATTCACGGGACTTGCCCGGTCATCATTACCGGCGCCGGTGCGCGGCGAAAGAGTTTTTCCGGTCAGCAAGCGGACATTTGCCATGTCATTTTCCGGACCTGTGGCCCGGCCGATGCACCGGCTAATGTGAAATTCGTGGTCGATACCTCGGTTGCCAATGAAGTCGAAAAAGGAATCGTCGTCGTCGGTGCCGGTCTGACCGGCATGTCGGTCGCGATGATGCTCGCCCGGCACGGCCTGCCCGTGACGGTCATCGAACGTGACGAGTGCGCGGCGTTCGGCCGGCGCGAGGGCTATCCCGCCCTTCGCGCCGGAGCGGCACACGCCCGGCGCCCCCACCAACTCATGGCGGGAGCGCGTGACATCCTGTGGCGATCGCTGCCCGACGTGACGCGCAAGGTCTACGAGCTGGGCGCCCGCGACGCGGTCGAACATCCCGGCGATTCACCGGCCGCCTTCATGGCCCTTCGCCGGGCCCTGCTGGAACGGGCCCTCCTCGCCTGCGCGCGGGATCTCCCCAGCCTGACGCTCCGGTTCGGCGAGCGGGTGCTCGACGTGGTGACCGGGGATGAGCCCGGGGCGCGGGTGCGCGGCGTGCGCACGGCGACGGCCGTCCTTCCCGCCCGGCTGGTCATCGACGCGACGGGCATCCACGCCCGGCTCGCCTCCGCCGCGCCGTACGTCAGCATGAGATCGCACCTCTACTACACCTCACAGCCCTTCCGGCTGACCGACGCGGGATTCGCCGCCGCGCAGGACGCCGTCGCGCTGTGGAGCCCCGCTCCGTCCAGGGATGTCGTGCACGTCCGGCTGTTCGTGCACGATCCGCCCTTCGCCTCGGTCCTCGTCGCCCTGCGCGGCGACCGGCATCCGCCCGGCCGGCAGGTCATGCTCGAGTCCTATCGCGCGGCTCTGGCGTCCGAGCGGCTGCGATCGTGCCTGCGGGACGCGGTCCCGCTCGCGCCGATCCAGGATTTCGGATTTCTGCGGAGCAGGATCCGCCTGTCCGCGTTCTCCGGACCGTGCGGGCTCCACCAGATCGGAGACGCGCTGGCGGCGCTGAATCCGCTCACCTCCCGAGGCGCGGGGCTCGGCCTCGTCCAGGCGGAGTTGCTGGCCGAGGCCATCGCCCGCGACCCGGACGACTTCGCGGGCCAGCGAGCGGTCATGATGCGCGCCTATCACGACTGGGTCGCACCTCATTGGGCGATGGGCGTGGTCCAAGGGTTTCTCCGGCCGGACGCGGACCCGCCGCCGGAGGTCGCCGAGCTCATCGCCGCGGCTCGGCACAGGTGGAACCGGATTCGCGAGATCCGCCGGGCCTGGCACGCGCCGTCGGCCGCCGGCACGGATCGGACACGGCTGAAGGACCACATGCGGGCAGCCCTCGAGGTCCTGGCGCTCCAGGCTCCGCCATCCGTACTCGACTCCCTGCCGGAAACGGCTGGAAGGTGCGCACCATGAGGGCCGCCTCGCATGGACATACGCCGGCGTTCTGGTCGGGCGTGACGATCACGACGGTCGGCGTGCTGTTACAGCTGCCGAGCTACTTCATGGCCCGTGACATGCACTATCACATGGCCGGCATGCCAGTGACGACCGAGATGGCCATCGGCATGGTCCTGCTGTTCGTCGGCGTCGGCGTCACCGCCTACAGCCTGTTCCCGCGGTCGGGTGGCAGGCGGCCCGAGCTGAGCAGGGTGAGCATCGCCCCGCTCGACGACGCCCGGATCAGACCCGCTCACGTCGGGCTGCTCCTGGTCATGGCGGCCGCCATCACGATCGACGTGATGAAGCCGACCGCCTTCGCGTTCCTCGTTCCCGGCGCCGCGGCCGAGTACGGGCTGCGCGGGCCGCTGAACCCGACGGCCGACGCGCTGCCGATCGCCCTCTACCCGTTGTCCGGCGTCACCGGCATCATGATCGGCTCGTTCGTCTGGGGCTGGCTGGGCGACCGCATCGGGCGGCGCGCGTCCATCCTGCTGGCGGCGATCATCTTCATCGCGACGTCGACGTGCGGCACGATGCCCGAATTCTGGATGAACCTGGTCACCTGCCTCGCCATGGGCCTCGGCGTCGGCGGCATGCTCCCCCTCACCTTCGTGCTGCTCTCGGAGACGGTGCCCAGAAGGCATCGCGGCTGGATGATCGTGCTCATCGGCAGCGACATCGCCGGCGCGTACATCATCGTGAGCTGGCTCGCCTCCACCTGGGCTGCGCCCGAGGCGTTCGGCTGGCGCCTGCTGTGGCTCGTCGGGCTGCCCACCGGTCTCATCCTGCTTCTGCTGAACCGCTGGATCCCGGAGTCGCCCCGCTTCCTGATCATGCATGGCCGGGACGAGGAGGCCAGGGCCGTCATGCGCAAGTACGGCGCCACCATCGTCGAGACGCAGTCGGAGCTCGCCGTCGAGCGCGACCTGGACCGCGGCACCCGGCTGGCGTTCAGCAAGCCGTTCCTCGGCCTGACCGCCGTCGTCGTCCTGCTGGGGCTGAGCATCGGCACCACCCAGTTCGGCTTCCAGCAGTGGATGCCGTCCAACCTCCAGCGGCTCGGCTTCTCCGAGGTGAACGCCAGCGAGATCCTCCGCAACGCCGCGATCATCGGCTTCCCGTTCAGCGTGCCGATCGCGCTGCTGTACGGGTTCTGGAGCAGCAAGAAGACCATCATCCTGCTCATCGCGCTGATGGGCGGATCGCTCGCCACCTTCGCCGCGCTGGGCGACCAGGTGGCCGCCAATCGCGGCCTGCTGTACGTCCTGCTCGTCGTGCCGGTGTGGGGGATCAGCATCCTGAACGCCGTGCTCGCCGCCTACACCGCCGAGATCTATCCGACCGTCGTCCGCGCACGCACGAGCGGCCTGTCCGCGGGCGCGACCAAGGCCGGCGGGGTGCTGATCCTGGCCCTGGTGATCACCGCCGTCGCGGTCCCCTCGGTACGGGTGACCGCCGCTGTCGGCGTCATCCCGATGGCCCTGGCCCTGATCGCCCTGATCGCGTTCGGCCCGGAGACCCGGCACAAGCAGCTCGAACGCATCACGGCCGAGGAACTGCGGTCGTCCGGCACTTCACCTGTCCCCTGATCCGGCCGTCGGGACCTGGCGAAGAACCCTGTCCAGCGGCCGTGAAGTGCAGGATCGCCCTCTATCTGCCGAACGTGTATCGTCGGGAACCATGTTCCGCCCCCTGCAGGCCGGCGAACCGACCCGGCTGGGTGACTACCACGTCGTCGGCGGCCTCGGTGAGGGCGGGCAGGGCGTGGTCTACCTGGCCGAGCACGCCTCGGGCGAGCGGGTGGCGATCAAGGTGCTGCACGCCCGGCTGGCGGGCAGGAGCGAGGCGCGCGAGCGCTTCTTACGCGAGGTCGACGCGGCCATGCGGGTGGCCGCGTTCTGCACGGCCCGCGTGCTGGACGTGGCGGTCGACGGCGACCGGCCCTACATCGTGTCGGAGTTCGTCGACGGCCCGTCGCTGCAGGATTCCGTCCGCGAGCACGGCCCCAGGTCCGGAGGCGCGCTCGACCGCATCGCGGTCAGCACGGCCACCGCGCTGGCGGCCATCCACCGGGCCGGGATCGTCCACCGCGACTTCAAGCCGTCGAACGTCCTGCTGGGCTCCGACGGCCCCCGGGTGATCGACTTCGGCATCGCGCGCGCTGTCGACGTGACCGCCACCGCCGGCTCAGTGGGCACCCCGGCGTACATGGCCCCCGAGGTGATCCACGGCGAGCCGGCGCTGCCCGCGTCCGACGTGTTCAGCTGGGCGGTGACCGTGGGCTTCGCCGCGACCGGGCGCCCGGCGTTCGGCCAGGACACGTTGCCCGCGGTGATGTACCGCATCCTCAACGACCAGCCGCAGCTGGACGGCGTCCCCGAGCCCCTGCGCGCCCTTCTCGTCCGCTGCCTGGCCAAGGCGCCGCGGGAACGCCCCACGTCGGCCGAGGCCCTGCATCTCCTCCTCGGCCACGACCAGAGCGTGACCAGGCCCGTCGGCGCGGACCCGGGCGCGGCTCCACCGGCTGGAGCGGCACACGCCTGGGCCTCGTCCACCGGCAGGCCGCCGGCCGGGCCGCCCGTCGCCGAGCCCGTCGCCGAGCCCGCCGCGACACCCGCTCTCGGTGCGCCGCCCACGGAGGGAGCGCCGCCGGCCGCCCTCATCACGGACCCACGCGGCAAGCGGTCCAGGCTCCTGGTGGTGGGCTCGGCCGTCTCCGTGGCGGTGCTCGTGAGCGTGCTGGTGGTGACCCTGCGAGAGGGAGCGAGCGACTCTCCGGCGACGCCCATGCCCTCGGCGACGGCGGGCGTACCGTCGGCGACGGCCGGCGTCGCCGCCCAGCCGTACGGCCGGAGGATGGCGAGGGTCACTCTCGGCGGCGAGGTCAACAGCCTGGCGGTGAGCACCTACGTCGGACAGCGCGCGGTGCTGGCCGGCAGCACCAAGGGGGTGGCCAGAGCGTGGAAGTTCGACACGCGCCCCAGCGAGCTCGCCGAGCTGAGGACCACCGGCGGCGAGGAGACGGACGCCGCCATCGACGTGGGCGAGGTGGACGGGCAGGCGGCCGCGTTCAGGCGGCTGCGGAACGGCGGCGTCATCGTCTCCCGCGCGGAGAGCACCGAGCCGCTCGGCCCCACCTACCGAGGCCACCGGAAGATGGTCTACACGATCGCCTCCGCGCAGGTGTCGGGCAATACGGTCCTGGTCAGCGGCGATGAGGCCGGAAAGGTCCACGTCTGGGACCCCACGACGGGCAAGGACTCCGGGCCCCAGCCCAAGGCGGCGGGTGGTGACCCGGTGTTCGGCGTCGCGACCGGCACGATCGACGGGCATCCGTTCGCGGTGACCGCGTCGGCCGACGACACCGCGCAGGTGTGGAACCTGGAGACCGGCTCTGCGGGCGCCACCTTCCGCGGCCACAGCGGTGACGTCTTCGCCGTGGCGACCACCGCGATGGACGGCACGCCGGTGGGGATCAGCGGCGGCTCCGACCGCAAGGTCCGCGTCTGGGACGCGCGCAGCGGCGAGGAGTTCGCGTCGTTCTCCGGCCACACCGCCGAGATCGCCTGCCTGGCGGTAGGCAGGGTGAAGGGGCGCGCGGTCGTCGCCTCCGGCGGGTTCGACGGAACCATCCGCGTCTGGGACCTGCGCAGCGGCAAGCAACTCGGCGACCCGCTGAAGTCCGCCGGTGGGCGCGTCTACTCGGTGGCGATCGCCGAGGACGACGGGGCGTCCTGGCTGGCCGCGGGCGACGTCAAGGGCAATGTCACCGGATGGAGCCTCGGCCCGGCCTCCCCCTAGCCGAACCTGATTCAACCGCCGGCGCCGGAGCACTCGGCCCGCTCCCCCACCTGACGGCGCAGCACCGCTTCCGCATGCGTGGCCCATCCGGTACCGGCGGACGCCCGCCTGCCGATCCCCGTGCGAATTCCCCAAGTCACGACATATCCCGGCGGTGGAGACGTTAGGCTGCCGTGACTGCAGAGACGTGCGCGGTTCGAGAGGTGGCGGTTGGCAGGGGAGGCTGCGCGGCTGCTGGTGCGCTTCGGGCGCAGGTACGCCTGCGCGGTACGCCTGGCGACGCTGGTGCCGATCTGCGCCATCGCCCTTTTCCGGGCCCCGGCCGAGCACCTGGTGAGCACCGCGGTCGTGGTCGCCGTCGCGGCGGTGTGGACCTGTGTGTTCGCGTGGTGGTTGCGGGCGGGGCGGGGCAACGCGCTGGTCGCCCTCGACGTGGCCGTCCTGCTGGGACTGTTCGGCAGCATCTTCTGGACCGACGCCGTGGAGGACAGGAACACCGGGTGGCTGCGGCTGCTGGTCACCTTCGCCTGCGTGACCTACCAGTGGCACACCTCACCGGCGGCGGGCGGCACGGCGGCGTTCGTCGGCGGGGGCGGGGCGGTGGCGATCCTCACGGAGGCGGAGGCGTGGGAGGTGGACGCGAGCCTGGTCACCGGGACGATGTGGGCGGTGCCGGCCGCCGCGCTCTCCAGAGCGGCCTGGATCCTCGTCCGCCATGCGGCGAAACGGGCCGACCTGATGGCGGCCGAGGCCCTGCGGGCGCGCGGCGAGGCCACGGTGGCCGAGGCCGTACGCGCCGAGGAACGCGAGCAGGTCAACTCGCTGCACGACACGGCGGCGACGACCCTGCTGATGGTGGGCCTGGGGCAGGTGCGCTCGGACGCCGGCTGGCTGGCCCCGCAGGCGCGGCGCGACCTGGACAGGCTGCGCTCCGTCAGCGGGCAGGCACCCGAGGAGGCCGACCTCGTCGACCTGCTGCGTGCTGATCTCGCCGTCACGCACCTGACCGTGGACTTCGACGGCCCCGAGCGGCTCCGCCTTCCGTTCGACGTCGCCAGGGCGATCACCGACGCGGCGGGCGAGGCTCTCACCAACGTACGCCGTCACTCGGGCACCGCCCGCGCGACCGTCCGGCTCCGGGGGGACGCGCGGGCGCTCCGCCTCGACATCGCCGACCAGGGGAAGGGGTTCTCGCCGGACGCCGTGCCGGGGACCCGGCGCGGGGTGCGCGAGTCCATACGCGGCCGGATGGAGCGCGTCGGCGGCACGGCCACGGTCACCTCCGCCGCCGGCGAGGGGACTCAGGTCCGGCTCGAATGGCGGGCACTGACGGGAGACACCGCCGATGCGTGACACCGACGCGAGTCGTAACGGCGTGAGGTCGAACGGCGTCCCGGGGATGAGCGCGGCCGTTGCGGGTGACGCCGTCGAGGAGTCCACGCGGGCGCAGTTGCGGCGCGGCCTGCGGGTGGCGACGCTGGTCATCGCCATGGCGATCGTGTTCGGGCTCGGGCTCACCAACCTGGTGCGCCACCTCGGCTCCTATGACACGCCGCTCACGCAGCTGGGCGCCTTCGCGCTGCTCGGCGTCGTGCTGATCGCGGAGGCCGCGCTGCTCATCCGCGGGCGGTCGTGGGGCCGGCTGCGCGGCGTGGCCATCGCGGTCGTGCTCGCCGCGTCCATGCTGTCGTACACGACCCTGCCGGAGGGCCGCACCTCGACCGGCACGGACTGGATGTTCGGCGCGGCCAACTGGGCGGGCCTCGTGGTGGTGCTGGACCGCCCGCTGCGCACGGCGGTGCTGTTCCTGCTGGCCCACGAGCTCACCGCGCTGCTCAACCTGCTCCTGCTCGAAGGGGCCTCCCGTGGGGAGCTGGCCAGGTTCGCGACCGGGTCGGTGACCGTGATCGGCTTCCCGCTGTGCGTGGCGGTGGTGGCGACCGTGCTGCGCAGCCTCGGCGCGGCGGCGGTGGCCGCGCGCAGGGAGATCGAGCGGGTACGCGTCGCGGAAGCCGTCGCCGCCGAGTCGCACCGCCGCAGGCAGCAGCGCTTCGCCGAGCTGTCGGTCACCACGGTGCCGCTGCTGGAGGGGCTCGCCGACGGATCGCTCCACCCTGAGAACCAGCTGGTCCAGCGGAGCTGCGCCATCGAGGCGGCCCGCATGCGCAGGCTGTTCGCCGAGTCCGACACCGTCGCCAACCCCCTGCTGCACGAGCTGCGCCACTGCATCGACGTGGCGGACCGCAAGGGCGTCGTGGTGGAGCTGGACGCGCGCGGCCAGTGGCCGGCACCGCCGGTCGCGGTCAGGCGGGATCTCACCGAGGCGGTCCTCGTCGTCCTCGCCACCTCGGCCACCCGGGCACGCGTCACGGTCGTGGGCAGCGCCGCGCTGGTGTCGGTCAGCGTGGTCGCCGACTGCGGCGAGATCGACGTGCCGGCGCCGGCCACGCCGGGCGTCCGCATCGAAGCGTTGACCTACGACGACACGGTCTGGATGGAAGCCCAATGGCAGCCGGCCAGGTGAGCACCGCGCTGATCGTGCCGTCCGGCCGGGAGCGGCGCGTGCGCAGGTCCCCGTGGACCTCGTCGAACATGAGCGACGTCCGACCACAAAGTGGCCGGACGCCGCTCACGCTGGATCAGCTGATGAAGAATTCGTTGCTGCGTACGGTGCTCACGGCGCCGTCGTCCTGCCGCAGGATGGCGATGAACTCGTACAGGCCGTTGGCCTGGAAGTCGCCGGCGTTGACCGTGTACGTCGACTGCTTCATGTAACCGTCGTTCTGGTTGGGAGTTACCTGCTTCCAGTCGTCGCCGGGGACGGGTCAGCGCGGTTCTGCGGGCGCGATCCCTGCACTTGCTCGACAACAGGTCATCGTCGTTGACATGACACTTGGCCCGGCCCCGGTCCTCGGGAGGAGGACCGGCCTTCGACCGTCCGGACGCGGCGGTCTGCAGGGCCGCCGGGTCGAAGTCGCTGGGCAGGCCGGTGACGGTGAGATGGGCGCGCTGTCCGCCGGGTGCGGCGGGCAGGCCGGATGCGCGGATGAACCGGCCGCGGTCGCCACGACGGGTGCGACCAGATCTACGAGGTCGCCCGCTCGTCGATGAGCCCGGCTGCCGCCAGGTCGGTCCACAGCCGTTCCGGCACCTGCCCGGCGAACGCGGCCAGGTTGCGTCGTACCTCCTCGGCCGAGCGCATGCCGACCACGATGCCGGCGACCGCGGGATGCCGCAGGGGGAAGGCCATCGCGGCCGCGGGCAGTGTCACGCCGTGGGCCTCGCAGACGTCAGCGATGCGGTGCGCGCGCTCCAGCACCTCCGCGGCGGCGGGCCGGTACTCGAATCGCGCGTCGGGTCCGGGGCGCGGCGTGGCAAGGACACCGGAGTTGAAGACAGACGCCGCGAGGATCGAGACACCGTGTTCGGCGCATGCGGGCAGCAGGTCGTCGAGGGCCGACTGTTCCAGCAACGTGTAGTAGCCGGACAACATGACGGCGTCGACGTCGGCCTCCCGGACGAGCCGGGTGAGCATGCCGCTGTCGTACATGCCCGCCCCGATGGCGCCGACGATGCCTTCCGCTCTCAGCTCGGCCAGCGCGGGATAGCCGTCGCGGAGCGCGGCCTCGAAGTGTTCCTCGGCGTCGTGCAGGAAGAGCAGGTCGATGCGGTCGACGCCCAGGCGGGTGAGGGAGTCCTCGACGCTGCGCCGGATGCCGTCTCGGGAGAAGTCCCAAACCCGCCGGTGGGTCGCGGGCACCTGGAAATACTCGTCCATCCGGCCGGCCGCGTCCTGCGGCAGCAGCAGCCGGCCCACTTTGGTGGACAGGACGTACTGCTCGCGCGGCATCCGGCCCAGGAACTCGCCGATCCGGCGTTCGGAGTGCCCGATCCCGTAGTGCGGCGAGGTGTCGAAGTAGCGGACCCCGCCCGCCCACGCCGCGGCCAGCGCCTCGGCGGCCGCGTCGTCGTCCGGCGGCGTGAACAGCCCGCCCAGCGGACCACCGCCGAAACCCAGCTCCGTGACCTCTACCGCGCTGCGCCCGAGCCGCTTGGATTTCATCCCGCCGTCCTTCCTGACAACCTCGATGCGTTCACGATCACAGCCTGGGATGCGCGCGGGCAATCAAATCAGCGTCCGGCTTAATGATCGGCTTCATGCGCGTCGGGCAGAGCCGGTGAGGTGGTCGCCGAGCGGGGTGCGGCGGTACAGAACCTGCCGCCCGTCACGACCCCGGCGCGGCTTACCCGCCCAGCGGCTCTGGGAGCTGCTGCGAGCGGCTGCTCAACGCCTGACCAGGCGGGTCGGCCGGCGGAGGGCCGGGTCGGTCAGTGCTCGGGCGGCGCCAGATGGGCGCGCTCTCCCTGCGCGCCGAACAGGGTGAGCAGCTCCGCGGACTGACTGCCGGCGCTGCCGATCCAGTGCGGGATGCGGGTGTCGAACTCCGCGGCCTCGCCGACGCCGAGCCGGAACTCCTGCTCGCCGAGCACGAACCTGACGTGCCCGTTGAGGACGTAGAACCACTCGTATCCCTCATGGGTCTGCAGGTTCATCGTGGACGATCGGCCGGCCGGGGGATAGATCACCTTGTAGGCCTGGATACCGCCGGCCCGCCTGGTCAGTGGCACCAGCACCAGCCCGGATCGCCGTACCGGCCGCAGGTGGATGCGCGGGTCGCCGGTGGGCGGGGCCGCGACGAGATCATCGAGCGGGACGCCGTGGGCGCGGGCCAGCGGCAGCAGCTGCTCCAGCGTGGGGCGCAGCTTGCCGTTCTCCAGCCGGGACAGGGTGCTCGCGGTGAGGCCGGTTTCGTCCGCCAGCGTCGCCAGCGTGGCGCCCCGCGCCCGGCGCAGAGCACGCAAGCGGGGCCCGACTCCGGCCAGAACGTCTCCTGAGGGATGGTCCATGCTCCGATAATGCGGATCCGCAACTTTTCTTGCAAGTGGGAAACAGGGGTGGCGATGCTGTCGGTACATCACCGGCGCCGAACGTACGCATCGGATCGCGTACGGCACGCCGGCCGACGAAGGGGCGACTCAGATGGATCCCACCGGACACCGGCGGCCCACGTCCGACGCCGCGGGCGGACACGGCGCGGGCGGACACGGCGCGGGCGGACACGGCGCGGCGGACGAGGACGCCGCGCTGTTCTGGGAGCGGCACTACCGCACCCGGCGCACCTGGGACGCGCGCGTCAACCCGCTGCTCGCCGAGACCGCCGCCCCGCTGCGCCCCGGCGCCGCCCTGGACCTGGGCTGCGGCGCCGGCGGCGACGCCATCTGGCTCGCCCGGCGGGGCTGGCACGTCACCGCCGTGGACATCTCCAGCACCGCCGTCGAACGGGTACGGGACCGCGCCCGCGAGCTCGGCGTCGCGGACCGGGTCACCACCGAGCAGCACGACCTGTCCGGCAGCTTCCCGTCCGGCAGCTTCGATCTCGTCTCGGCCCAGTACTTCCACACCCCGTTCCCGATGCTCCGCGGCCGAGTCCTGCGCACCGCCGCACGGGCCCTGCACCCCGGCGGCCTGCTGCTGGTCGTCGACCACGGCTCCACCGCGCCCTGGTCGTGGAACCAGGACCCTGACGCCCACTTCCCCACACCCACCGAGATCGCCGCCGAACTCAATCTCGACCCCGCGCACTGGTCCGTCCTGCGCGCCGACATGCCCCGCCGCCGGGCCACCGGACCCGCCGGTGAGACCGCCACCGTCATCGACAACGTCCTGCTCGTCCAGCGAACCGCCGGATGACGCCGGGATGACCCCGGATGAACACCGCAACCACACGACGTCACGTCGGAACGGAGCCACTCGATGCCAGGAACCCGCGCGCAGCGACCGAAAACGCGGGCGAAGGACACCACGCCCCCGCGGACCGGCGCCGACGAGAAGGCCACCCTGCGGGGCTTCCTCGACCACCTGCGGAACGCGATCGCCGACAAGGTCACCGGCGTGCCGGAACCGCAGGTCCGGACGGCCGGAGTGCCCTCGGGCACCAACCTGCTCGGGCTGCTCAGGCATCTGGCGTTCGTCGAACGGTTCTACTTCCTCGGTGAGGACGCCGGCGACTGGCGCGCGACCATGCGGCCGTCCGCGGAGGACACCGTCGACAGCGTGCTCGCCGACTACCGCGAGACCGTCGAGCGGGCGAACCGGGTCATCGACGCCTGCCCGGATCTGTCCCTTCCCGCCCCCCGGCCCGCGCGCCCGGGGCCGGCACCGTCGATGCGATGGGTCCTGGTGCACATGATCGAAGAGACCGGCCGGCACGCCGGCCACGCCGACATCCTCCGGGAGCGGATCGACGGTTCCACCGGCCGCTGACAAGCGGGCGCGCCGGGCCACCCCGTGCACGTGAGCGCCGCCGCCCCGGATCCCGCAGGACCGAGTGCGGGGGCTCACGTTACGCGCTCTTGAAGATCGCCCGGTTACGGTGGCTGGCATGCCCGCTGCACCCAGACGACCCAGGATTCACTGGCAGGACGACGCCGAGTACCTCAGGAACAGAGACCGGATCGTCAGCGAGACGCCCCCGCCCTCCGCCGAACCGCCCGTGACACCCGCCGGGGACGCGGACGAGAAGCCGAGCGACCCGTAGCCGATCTCGTGTCTCACGCCCTGGTGGAGCCTTCGCGCACCGCCATCAGTCGTTCCACGTGCGGATGAGGCCCCAGCTCATCAGCGCGACGAGCGCCAGCCCTCCGACCCCGATCAGGACAGTGAACGCGGTGACGCTTATGGCCAGCGCGCTCAGGAGTACGGCACCCGCGACGGTGAAACCTACGATGACGATGCCGTTCCAGGTGAGGTGGATCCGTGCCGGCGTGCGCGGGGTGGGTGCCACCGGGAGCGGCTCCCACAGGGACCCGCACTCAGGGCAGCACCACGGGTCGGCGCCGCCGGCCGCCGTCACCGGCCCCCGCATCGCGATCGCGATCGCCGGGGTCCTCCTCCTGGCCACTCCGTTGCCGCTCCCGCGGCACGGGTCCGCGCCGCGGGTCGCGGGGGCATCGGCGGCGAGCCGGCCAGGAAGGTAGCAGGCCGTATCAGCCTGGCACCGGCCGGGCGCCGGGCACGGCCCGCAGCAGTGAGCGCAGCAGTTGTGCGGCGGTGTCGGGGGGCACCTGGGCGGGGGTGTTCATGATCTGGGAGGCGAGTCCGTCGACGAACGTGTGCAGGAGCGCCGCCCAGAGCTCGACCTCGGCATCAGGGTGCGGGAGCGTGGCCTGACCCAGCTCGCGGGCCGGCTCGTGACCGCGGATGAGGCCGATGCAGAGGCGGTACAACGCCCGCTGCTCGTTCCACGTCACGGAGCCTCCTTCCGGAGGGTGCTGGCGCTCCCATTCCACGACCGCCGACCACAGCGCGTATTCCTCGCGCCGCTCGGCATCGAGCGGCAGCATCTCCTCCACGAGCATGGCGGCCCCTTCGACCACCGAACTCGCGGTGCGGGGCCGCTGAAGGCGTGGGAGGACCCGCCCGCGGAGGGTGTCGGTGGTGGCCTGTACGACGTAGGTCTGCAGCTCGTGCTGATTGCGGAAGTAGTGCCGCAGGGACCCGGTGGACCAGCCGGCTTCGGCGGCGACTCCGCGGACCGTCACGCCGGCCAGGCCTTCGCGCAGGATCACCCGGATGGCGGCCGCGCCGAGCTCGGCCCGTCGCTGGTCATGATCGACAAGTCTTGGCACGCCCGCATGCTAACACGGGCGTGCTTTTTTAATTAGCATGGGTGTGTTATTTACGGTTCGCCACCTTCCCGGAAGGAGACGCATGTGTCGATCGAGACGATTGGCGCGGTGCTCGGACTGGCCCTGCTCGACACGCTGAGTCCCACCCTGATCGGGGTGACGCTCTATCTCCTGCTGACCAGGCCGCGCCGCATGGGCGCGCTGCTCGGCGGTTACCTCGGATCGGTCGCGATCGCGTACTTCGCCTTGGGCGTGGTGCTGATGCTCGGCCTGGGCGCTGTCGTGCGACTTGTCGACGGGACCGGATGGGCCTGGGGACAGGCCGCCGTCGGCGCCGCACTCATCGTGGGGAGCTACTTCATCCCCGACAGGAAGCCCGACCGCGTGCCCGTTCAGGATCGGCCCTTGACCATCCGCTCGATGCTGCTGCTGGGGCTGGGGACCTGGCTGTTCGAGTTCGCCACCGCCGTGCCGTTCTTCGGCGCGGTCGGCATCATGACCTCGGCCGGCCTGCCCGCCGTCCAGTGGTCGCCGCTCCTCGGCGGGTACGTGACCATCATGGTGCTCCCGGGCATCCTGCTCTTCGCCGGATGGCTCGCCCTGGGCGAACGGCTGCGCGCCCGGTTCGAACGGTGGGAGAAGAAGATCTCCTCCGGATCCCGCACGGTGGTGAGCTGGGTGATCTGGATAGCGGGGTGCGTGATCCTCCTGGAGGCGGTCGACCAGATATTCCCGCAGGTAACCGTCGTCACCCCATGGGGATGAACGGCGCGGGCCGCGGCCGGGTCCCGGTGTTCGGCGCGGCCCCGCCTCCTGACCTCAGCGGCAGAACGGCGCCATGCCGAGCACGGACTTGACGCCGCCCAGCAGGTGCTGGGTGAAGTACTGGTCGCCGTCCATGGGCTCGTCGGTCCAGGCCTTGACGTCGTGGCCGAGGGTGGTGAGCCACGCCTTGCCGCCGTCGTAGTACTGGCACCAGCTCACCGGGTGGTCGTCGCCGTGCCCGGGGTGGCCGAGGTTGCCGCGTACGCCGCGGGCCAGGGTCGACTCGTCCACCTCGGCCAGCACGCGGACGCGGGTCGGGGCGGGCACGAGGTTGTACCACTCGTCGGAGAAGCTCCAGGTCCGGGGCAGCCCCTGGGTGGAGACGTCGCGGCGGTTGACGGTGACGACGGTGCCGGGCTGGTTGGCGCTGTGGTCGTAGAAGTTGGCGTTGCCGAGCAGGCCCTCGTACCAGGGCCAGTTGTACTCGGTGCCGAAGGCGTTGTGCACGCCGACGAAGCCGCCGCCGGCGCGGATGTACTGGCGCAGCGCGGTCTGGGCGGCGTCGTCGAGGGTGTCGCGGGTGGTGCTGAGGAACATCACCGCGTTGTACGGCAGCAGCCGCCCGGCCGAGGAGAGCTGGGTGACGTCCTCGGTGTAGTCGACCGCGAAGCCGTTCTCCTGGCCCAGCTTGATCACCGCCTTGACGGCGACGTTGTTGTCGTTGAGCGGCGGGTTCAGGCCGGGCGCGAGCGGGGTGCCGAGGTGCGCGTGGCGGGGACCGGCGGTGCGGCTGTAGACGAGCAGCTTGTAGCCCTTGGCGGGGTCGAAGTTGCCCCAGTCGTGGTAGCAGCGGGGGTCGGTGCCGCGACAGACCCCGTAGTCGGGATCGCCGAGGTTCTGCGCCCCCTCCGGGGAGGCGGCCGAGCTGGGGGCGGTGGCGGTGAGCAGGATGGCCGCCGCCGCGGTGGCGGTGGCGATGGAGAGTTTGCTGCGCATGGGCACCTCGCGTAACGATCCGTCAGGCGGATCGAATGGTCCACTCAGGGGTTTGAGCGTAACCACGGATCTTCGCGGGAACAAGCTCTTGCCTTCACTCCCGGATCGGACTTAAGGTTCATCCGTTCTATGGATCTGGTGGTCCACTGAGCAGACCGCGGAAGCGGCGCGCGAAAGGGGGCTCCGCCGCCGCGGAGCCCCTTTCGCGGACACTCAGAGCCAGGTCGGCAGGATGGACGGCGGGATCGGCCCCTTGTTGCGCCGCCCCTGCCCGGTTTCCTCCCAGGCGTGGGCCAGGATCCCGACCGATCTGCTGAGCACGAAGAGACCACGCGCCAGGGGTGCGGGGAAGCCCAGCTCGGCGTAGATCACCGCGGTCGCCCCGTCGATGTTCATCGGCACCGGCGCGATCAGCCGCTCGACCTCGATCGCGGCGCGCAGGTGCGCGCCCGGCACCACTCCGGCCGCGACGGCCTCGGACACCAGGTCCAGCAGCGGGTCCCGGCGCGGATCGCGCGTGTGGAAGCGATGCCCGAACCCGGGCAGGTACTTGTCACGCGCCCGCCAGCGGGCGACCACGGCGGCCGCGTCCCCGTCCGCGACCACCTCCTCCAGCAGCCGGACGCACTGCTCCCCCGCCCCGCCGTGCACGTCGCCGAGCAGGTTGACCCCCGTGGCGACGGCATTGTTGAGCCCCACCCCGCAGGTGGCGGCCATCCGGGCGACGGCGATGGACGGGGCGTGCGGCCCGTGGTCGACCGACGAGACCAGCGCCGCCTCCAGCAGCGCCGCCTGGCGGGGATCCGGCCGGTCGCCGCGGAGCATGAGCCAGATCATCTCGGCGAAGCCGATCCGCCCGATGAGCTCCTGGACCGGCTGCCCGCGCAGCTCGATGACGTCGGGCTCGATCCGCGACACCGCGGTCGCCCACCAGTCCGCCGCCGCCCCGGCGCCGCCTCCCGACCCGGGGCCGGCGCCCGTGGCCCGCTCGCTCATGACACGGCCTCGAACTCGTCGTTGTGCTCGCCGAGCAGCGGGGCGGACCCGCGCGGGCGCAGGGCGACGCCGTCGACGACCACGCCGTTCCCGGTGAGGGTGACCTGCCGCTCGCCCGCTCCCGCGAAGGGGACCTCCGTGAGGAAGCCGCGATGACGTACCTGGTCGAGCTCGAGCGCCTGCGGCACGGTGAGGATGCGGGCGGCGGGGACGCCTTCGCGGGAGAGGATCTCCTCCCACTCCAGCGCGGTCTTGGCCCGCAGGGCCTGGTTGAGCTCCTGGTTGAGGGCCTGCCGATTGGTCTTGCGCGCCTCCCGCTCGGCGAAGCGGGGGTCGGTGGCCAGGTCGGGCCGCCCGGTGAGCCGGCACAGGGTCTCGAACTGGGCCTGCTGGTTGGCGGCGATGTTCAGGGGCCCGTCGGCGGTCTCGAAGGTGCCGGAGGGGGCGGCGGTGGCGTTCTGGTCGCCCATCGGCTCTGGCTCCACCCCGCTGATCAGGTAGTTCGACACCGTCCAGCCCATGGCGGAGATCGACGCCTCCAGCATCGACAGATCCAGGAAGCAGCCACGGCCGGTACGGTGCCGCCCGGCCAGCGCGGCGGAGACCGCCAGGGCGGCCATCAGCCCGCCGACCGTGTCGCAGATGGGGAACCCCACCCGCAACGGGGCCGTGTCAGGGGTGCCGGTGACGCTCATCATGCCGGACAACCCCTGGATGATCTGGTCGTAGGCGGGCGCCCCGCTCATCGGGCCGCTCTGGCCGAAGCCGGAGATCGCGCAGTAGACCAGGCCGGGGTTGAGCTCCCGCAGGCGCTCCCATCCGTAGCCGAGCCTGGACAGCACCCCGGCCCGGTAGTTCTCCAGCAGGACGTCGGCCCCGGCGACCATCGGCTCGAAGGCGGCCCGGCCCTCCGGGCTCTTCAGATCCAGCTCGACCGACTTCTTGCCGGCGTTCTGGGCGAGGAAGGAGGCACCCATCTGCTCCCGGTTGAGCTCCGGGTCGGGGCCGAGCCGCCGGGCGAGATCCCCGGCGCCGGGCAGCTCCACCTTGACCACCTCCGCGCCGAACAGCATCAGCTGGTAACTGCAGTACGGCCCGGCCAGAACGTTGGTCAGGTCCACGACCTTGACGCCGTCCAGTGGCAACTGCTGCATTCACGCTCCATAGAGTCAAGTCAGCGGATGGTCGAACCCGCGCTCCGACATGCGCTTGGCGGCCTCGCGCAGATCCGCGGCGAATTCTTCGACACGGTCGTCGGTGAAGCGGACCGTGGGGCCGCTGAGCGTCAGCGCCGCCACGGTCGTCCGCGAGCCGCCCGTGACCGGGACGGCGACCGCGGACAGGCCGGGCTCGCGTTCGCCGTGGCTGACGGCGAACCCGTCGCGCGCCGCCTCGTCGATCCAGTCCCGCAACGTGGCCACGTGTGCCGCCCCATGGGGAGACGAGCGGGCCACCCGCAGGAGCAGCCGCTCCGGCGCGTCCTTGAGCAGGACCTTGGAGGAGGCTCCCGCCCACAGGGGCAGCTCGTCGCCGACCCGCACCACATGGCGTAGCGGCTGCGGGCTCTCCTGCTGGGCGATGCATATGCGGTGCACGTCGCGCAGGACGTAGAGGTTGACGGTCTCGCGGTGCCGGGTGCCGAGTTCGCGCATGAGCTGGACGGTCTCGGGCGGCAGCTCCCACGCCGAGCGGGCCAGGTGCGCCCAGCGCCACAGAGCCGGACCGGCCGCGTAGCCCTTGGGCGTGGCCCACAGCAGGCCCATGTGCTCCAGGGTCTGCAGCAGGCGCAGCGCCGTGGTCTTGGCCAGCCCCGTCTCGTCGACGACCTCCCGGATCGTCAACGTCCGCCGGTCCTCGGTGAGCAGCGAGAGAATGTCGAACGCGCGCTGGACGCTGCGCACACCCCCGCTCTCCCCCGACGCTGCAGGAATGTTCGAAGGCACGGATCCTCACTAGTGAGTCGAAGGTGAACCTGCTGCTCACCCTCTCATGTGGTCCGTACGCTAACACCCAGTCCGCTTGGCGGTCCATATGCTCCATCAAGCGGATTGCACGAGCCTCTTGCCAGAACCTTCGCCGTCCTCATACCGTGAGGCAATCCACAGTGCGGAATCTAAGAACCGCTGCGCGGATCAATGGGAGTCATCGACCATGAGCACCATCCACGAAGCCGGTTGCTTAGTCGCCGGAGAATGGCTGACCGGCGGCGAGCACGCCGACCGCATGGGCCCCTACCTGCGGGAAACCGTCAGCCGGGCACGGACCGCACAGCCCGGCGACATCACCGCGGCCCTGGCCTACGCCCGGCGGTCGGCCAGGAAGGTCGCGCGGCTGGCGCCCGCCACCCGGGCTGACATCCTGGAACGTGCCGCCGCCGCGGCCACGGCGCAGAACGACCGGCTGGCCGGCCTGCTGGCGCTGGAGCTGGGCAAACCGCTCAAGGACGGGCGTGGCGAGATCCTGCGGGTGGCGGACACCCTGTCCGTCGCCGCCGCCGAGGCGAGGATGATCGGCGGCGAGGTGCTGCCGGTGGCGGGCTGGGCCCGCGGAGTGGGCAACACCGCGCTCACGCAGCGGGCCCCGGCGGGCCCGGTGCTGGCGATCACGCCGTTCAACGCGCCCGCGAACCTGCTGGCGCACAAGCTCGCCGCCTCCTTCGCGGCCGGAAACACCACGATCGTCAAGCCGCCGCCGCAGGCGCCCGCGGTCTCCACGGCGCTGGTGGAGCTGCTGCTCGAGGCCGGGATGCCGGTGGAGGCGGTGCAGGTCCTGCACGGGGGCGGTGAGGTGGGCGCGCGGTTGTGCGCCGCGCCGGAGATCGCCGTGATCAGCTTCACCGGCGGTGTCACGGCCGGTCACGCCGTCGCCCACGCCGCCGGTCCGAAGCGGGTGATGCTCGAGCTCGGCGGGAACGCCGCGACCATCGTCTGCGAGGACGCCGACGTGCCGGCCGCCGCGCGGGTGTGCGCCCGCACCGGTTACAGCAACTCCGGCCAGAGCTGCATCTCGGTCCAGCGGGTGTACGTCCAGCGCGGCCGGTTCGAGGAGTTCGCCGAAGCGCTGACCGCCGAGGTGAAGGCCCTGGTCGTCGGCGACCCGCTGGATCCGGGCACCGACGTCGGCTCGATGGTGGACGACGACGCGGCCGAGCGGGTGGTCCGCTGGACCGCCGAGGCGGCCGGTCAGGGCGCCCGGGTGACGATCGGCGGCACGCGCGAGGGCGCGGTGATGGCGCCGACCGTCGTCGCCGCCCCGCCCGCCGAGGCCCGGGTCGTGCGCGAGGAGGTGTTCGGCGCGCTGGTCGCCGTGCTCCCCTACGACGATTTCGACGAGGTCCTGGCGGAGTGCAATCGCAGCACGTACGGGCTGCAGGCCGGGCTGTTCACCCACGACGTGCGCCGCATCGTGACGGCCTGGCGCGAGCTGGAGGTCGGCGGCCTGGTCGTGAACGGCTCGTCCAACTTCCGCCTCGACCACGTCCCGTTCGGCGGGGTGAAGGACTCCGGCATCGGCCGCGAGTCGCCCCGCTGGATGATCGAGGACTTCACCGTGACCAAGACCCTGCTGCTCAAGGGCCTGACCATCTGGGGAGACCAGTGACCAACACGGCCGCCCACGCCCTCGTCGCCCAGCTCGAGGAGCTCGGCGTCGAGTACGTCTTCGGCACCTGCGGGCACACCAACATCGCCGTCCTGGACGCGCTGGCCGACAGCCGCATCCGCTTCGTCATCGCCCGCCACGAGCAGGCCGCCGCGCACGCCGCCGACGGCTACGCCCGCGCCTCCGGCAAGCCCGGCGTGCTGCTCGTGCACGTGGGACCCGGCCTGACCAACGCCGCGACCGGCGTCATGACGGCCGCCCTGGACTCGGTGCCGATGGTGGTGATCTCCGGCGACATCCCCTCCTACTACCACGGCCGGCATCCGCACCAGGAGATCAACCTGCACGCCGACGCCGACCAGGCGAGCGTCTTCCGGCCGTTCGTCAAGCGGGCCTGGAACGTGCACCGGGCCCAGGACCTCGGCCGTTTCGTCGAGCGCGCCTTCTGGACGGCCACCTCGGGCCGTCCCGGCGCCGTGCTGGTGAACGTGCCGATGGACGTCTTCTCCCGGCCCGCCGCGCCGTACCCGCCGAACAGCCACGCGGCCCTGCCCGGCCTGCCGGAGGCCACCGCCGAGCAGATCGCGGCCCGGCTGGCCACCGCCGAGCAGCCGCTGATCTACGTCGGCGGCGGGCTGCGCGAGGAGACGGAGGCGCTGATCCGGCTGGCCGAGCACCTCGACATCCCCATCGCCCACTCGCTCATGGCCAAGGGCACGGTTCCGGACGCCCACCCGCTGGTCCTCGGGATGCCCGGGTTCTGGGGCCTGGACCTCACCAACACCTACGCCCGCGAGGCGGACGTGGTGCTCGCGCTGGCGACCCGGTTCGCCGAGACCGACGCCAGCTCCTGGGACTCCCGCTTCACCTGGGACTTCTCCGGCAGCACGCTCATCCAGATCGACATCGACCCGGCCGAGATCGGCCGCAACTACCCGGCGGAGATCGGCGCCGTGGCCGACGTCCGGCTCGCGGTCAAGGCGATCGCCGGCGCGGCGGCGGCACACGCGCCACGCACCCGCCCCGAGCTGCGCAAGCAGATTCTGGAGGCTCGATCGGAGCTGTTCGCGGCCAGCCGGGAACGCGGCCGGAGCGAGGACTTCCCGCTGCGGCCCGAACGCATCCTGAAGGACCTGCGGGACGCGCTGCCGCCGGACGCGATCCTGGTGACCGACGTGGGCTGGAACAAGAACGGCGTCGCCCAGTGCTACGAGCTGCCCGCCGAGGGCCGCTTCATCACCCCGGGGGGCGCCTCCACCATGGGCTTCGGCCCGGCCGCCGCGATCGGCGTGCAGCTCGCCGAGCCGGGCCGGACCGTGGTGGCGCTCATCGGTGACGGGGGCATGAGCGCGCAGCTTCCCGCGCTGCCCATGGCGGTCGAGCAGGGCGCGCCCGTCGTGTTCGTGGTGATGAACAACCGCTCCCACGGCACGATCTCGGACCTGCAGTCGGCGCATTACGGCCGCAGCCACGGCTGCGACTTCACCGACCCGGCCGGCCTGCCGTACAGCCCCGACTTCGCGGCGCTCGCCCGGGCCTGCGGGGCCGACGGCCGCACCGTCGCCACGCCCGCCGACCTCGGCACGGCGCTGCGCGAGGTCATCGCGAACCGGCGGCCCGCCGTGATCGATGTGCCGATGGTGAACGAACCGGTGCCGACGCCGGGCCATTGGAATATCAAGGACATTTACCAGGGCCTCTTCACCGACTGACCCGCCGAAACCGTTGTAAGTTCGAGATTCCCTGAGTCGCATCCTGACGTTATAACGAACGTACTAGTCCGTGAATTAATACTCACCCACCCCCCTACGAGGTGAACCGTGCATTTCACGAGATTCTCCATCGCAGCTGCGGCCCTGATAGCCCTCGCCGCCTGTGCCCCTCCCGGCCAGTCCGGAAGCACCGAGGCGAACGCCACCGGCCCCATCAAGATCGCGAACGTCAACGCGCAGAGCGGCCAGCTCAGCTCGCTCGGCCAGTGGGAGCACAAGGGCGTCAAGCTCGCCATCGAGGAGGCCAACAAGGCCGGCGGCGTCAACGGGCGGCAGATCAAGCTCGACCTGTTCGACAGCCAGGGCGACCCCACGGTGGGCACCAACGTGGCCAGGAAGATCGCGGCCGAGGGCTACATCGCGATGCTGGGCACCGCCGAGAGCGCGGTCACGCTGGCGATGGCGCCCATCCTGAAGGACGCCAAGATCCCGAACATCACCTCGGGCCAGTCGCCGAAGCTGGCCGAGCTGAAGAGCCCGTTCCTGTTCCTCAACGCGCCGACCAGCGTCACCTTCGACGAGACGCTGGCCAAGTACCTCGTGGACGACAAGGGCATGAAGAAGATCGCGCTGATCAGCAACAACGGCGCGTACGGATCCGGCGAGCACGACGCCTTCCTGGCCTCGCTCAAGACCAGGAACGTCACCCCGTCCGCCGACGAGGTCGTCACCCCCGACCAGAAGGACTTCAACTCCAACCTGGCCAAGATCCGCGAGCAGGACCCGGAGGTGCTGTTCATCGGCGCCGAGGAGGTCCAGTCCGGGCTGATCGCCAAGCAGGCGCGCGAGCTCGGCATCAAGGCGGTCTTCGCCGGCGGCGCCCCCGTGGGCACCGACGTGTACGCCACCACGGCCGGGCTGAAGAACGCCGAGGGCACCGTGGTCAGCTCCCCCTACCTGAGCAACGAGGCCACCGAGGAGATCAAGACGTTCGCCGCCAAGTACAAGGCCGCCTACAACGAGGACGCCCGCATGCACGTGGCCAAGGCCTACGACGGCGCGTCCATCCTGATCGAGGCGCTCAAGCAGACCAACGGCGAGGGCGGGCAGAAGCTGGCCGACGCCATCCGCGGCGTCAAGCGGGCGGGGCTGCTGGGGAACTACAACTACGACGCCAACGGCGTCGGCATCCACGAGACCAAGATCGGCCTGGTAAAGGACGGCAAGGTCGTGCCCGAGGCCGCGAGCTGACGTGCAGGTCTTCCTCCAGACCCTGATCGGCGGGGTCACGTTCGGGGCGGTGTACGCGCTGGTGGCGATGGGCTTCTCGATCGTCTACCGCACCATGGGCCTGGTCAACTTCGCCCACGGCAGCGTCGTCATGATCGGCGCGTACGCCGCCTCCACCTTCTACATGGCCAGCAAGCTGCCCTTCGCCGTGGCGATCATCGTGGCCATCGCGGTCACGGCACTGATCGGCCTGGTCATCGAGCGCTTCCTGCGCCCGCTGGAGAACAAGGACTTCACGCTGATGCTGATCGGCACGATCGGCTTCGGCGCGGTGCTGGAGGCCGGGGCGGTGCTCATCTGGGGCGCCACCGGCCACGCGGTGCCCTCTCCGGTGGCGACCGGGCCGATCGACGTGGCGGGCATCCGCATCCCCACCTACAGCCTGCTGGTCATCGCCATCGCGGCGGCGGCCACCGGCCTGCTGGCGCTGTTCCTGCAGCGCACCAAGCGCGGCGCCGCCATGCAGGCGGTCGCGATGGACCACCAGGCCGCCACCGCGGTCGGCATCCACGTGGGCCGCAGCAACGCCATGGCCTTCGCCATCGGCGCCGGGCTCGCGGCACTGGCCGGCAGCCTGATCGGCCCCATGCTGTACGTCAATCCCACGATGGGCGGCACCCTGGGCATCAAGGGCTTCGCGGCGGCCATGCTCGGCGGGTTCGGCAGCATGCCCGGCGCCATCGTCGGCGGCCTGGCCTTCGGGCTGCTCGACTCCTTCGCCGCGGGCAACTTCCAGGAGTACTCCGAGCTGGTCACCTTCCTCGTCTTCGCCGTCATCGTCATGATCCGCCCCACCGGCATCTTCGGAGAGGCAACGGTGAACCGCGCATGAAACGTCTCCTATGGCTGGTGCCGCTGGCCGTCGCGGCCTGGCTGCTGCCCTACGGCCTGGGCGGTTACGCCATCCACGTCGCCGACGTCGCGATCATCTTCGCGATCCTGGCCATCGGGCTCGGCCTGACCATGGGCGTGGCCGGGCAGATCAACCTGGCCCAGGTCGCCTTCTTCGGGGTCGGCGCCTACGCGGTCGCCATCCTCACCACGAAGGCGGGGTTCGGCTTCTGGACGGCGTCCGCGCTGGCGCTGCTGGCCGCCGTGGTGTTCGGCGTGCTGGTGGGCATCCCCGCGCTGCGCATGCAGTCGCACTATCTCGGCATCGTCACCCTCGGCCTGGCGCTCGCCTTCACCAACTGGGTCACCAACGCCCACGTCGCCGGCCGCGCCGAGGGCATCAGCGACATCCCGGTGCCGTCGATGTTCGGCCTCGACCTGTCCAGCGGCTACCTGTTCTACTACGTCGAGCTGATCGTCTTCGCCGTCGCCCTGGCCTTCGCGCTGCTGGTCACCCGGTCGCCGCTGGGCCGCCGGCTGCGCGCGATGCGCGACGACGACCTGGCCGCGGGCGCGCTCGGCGCGGAGATCCCGCTGCTGCGGATGACCGCGTTCGTGCTGTCCGGCCTGTACGGCGGCCTGGCCGGCATCCTGTACGCCGGGCTCATCCGCTTCGTGGCCCCCGAGTCGTTCAACATCGCGAACATGTTCCTGCTGCTCGCCATGGTGATCATCGGCGGCCGCAGCAGCATCCTGGGCTGCGTCGTCGGCGCGGTCGCGCTGTCCCTGGTCAGGGAGGCGCTGCTGGACGCCTCCGGCTTCGCCCAGCTGGGCTACGGCCTGGTGGTCGTGCTCGTGGTGGTGTTCGCGCCCAAGGGGCTGGCGGGCCTGCCGGGGCAGATCCGCTCTCTCCTGCGTGGGCGCGGCGGCGGCTCGCGGGCCCAGCTCGGCCCGTTCCAGCCCTACGAGGCCACCTCTCCGGCCGCCGAGGAGGACGCGCTGGAGATCCGGGAGGTGACGATGCGGTTCAAGGGGCTGGTCGCGCTCGACGCCGTCTCCCTCACCGTTCCCACGGGTCAGATCCGGGGCATCGTCGGGCCCAACGGCTCGGGCAAGACGACGCTGTTCAACGTGGTCAGCGGGTTCTACCGGCCCAGCCAGGGATCGGTGGTGCTGCGCGGGCACGACGTGACGGGGATGGCGCCGTACCAGCTGTCCCTGCGCCGCGTCGCGCGTACCTTCCAGAACCTGCGCCTGTTCGAGGACCTCAGCGTGCGCGAGAACCTCCTGCTGGGGCTGGACCGCACCCGTACCTCGTGGATCTGGCGCTACCCGAGCCTGCCGTGGAAGGTCCTGGGGTACGAGCAGGCGCTGCGGCGGCGGGCCGGGGAGCTGATCGAGCGCTTCGGGCTCGCCGAGGTCTCCGACGCCGAGCCGCGCTCGCTGCCGTACGGCATCCAGCGCCGCATCGAGCTGGCCCGCGCCATGGCGATGTCCCCCACCCTGCTGCTGCTCGACGAACCCGCCGCCGGGCTCAACGGCGAAGAGGTGCGCCAGCTCGCCGACATCGTCCGGTCCATCAGGGACTCGGGCGTCACCGTGATCATCATCGAGCACAACATGGGCCTGGTCATGTCCCTGTGCGACCAGGTCACCGTGTTGTCCAGCGGCAAGGTGATCGCCGATGGACAGCCGGCCGAGGTCGCCGTGCACCCGGACGTGGTCGCCGCCTATCTCGGTGACTCGATGTCCGCACCGACCGAGGAGACCGCCGAGGCCGCCGTCGAGGAGGCAACCCGATGACCACGCTGACCGTGGAAGGACTGTCGGTTCACTACGGCGGCGTCCGTGCCGCCCACGACGTCTCCTTCACCGTCGAACCCGGCCAGTCGCTGGGCATCATCGGCGCCAACGGAGCGGGCAAGACCTCCACCCTCAAGGCGGTCATGGGCCTGGCGCCGCGGCAGGCCAGGACCATCCGCTTCGGCGAGCACAACCTGCTGCGCGCGCCCGCGCACACCTTGGTCCGGCACGGCATCGGCTACGTGCCGGAGGGCAGGCACGTCTTCCCCGGGCTCACCGTGGAGAAGAACCTGCTGCTCGGCGCGTACGCCAGCAGCTGGAAACGCACCCCGATCGACGACGTGTACGAGTTGTTCCCCGTGCTGGGCGAGATGCGGGGCCGGCTGGCCGGCGCGCTGTCCGGCGGCCAGCAGCAGATGCTGGCCGTCGGCCGGGCCATGATGTGCCGGCCCAAGGTGATGCTGCTGGACGAGCCCTCGATGGGGCTGTCGCCGAAGCTCGTGGCGGACATCGCCGGCGTGCTCAAGAAGCTCAACGCCGCCGGTCTGTCCATCCTGCTCGTCGAGCAGAACGCCAAGCTCACCTTCGACGTCACCACCACCTGCCTGGTCATGGAGAACGGCGAGATCGCCGCGAGCGGCACCTCGGCCGAGCTGAGCAACGACCCCCAGGTCCGGCGGATCTATCTCGGCCTGTGACCGCGCGCTCCTGGCCGCGCTGCGGCAGCATGCCCTGATCCAGGTCCACTAGGCGGATCAGACGGTCCATTGACGACCTCTGGACACCGCTCTATGGTTCGTCCATTGAATGGCACTAACAGTCCACGTAGTGGAACATGAAGGGATGGTCATGGTCCGTCGTCGAGAGTTACTCGCGGGCGCCGTCGCCGCCGTCGCACTCGCGGGAGCCGGGCAGACCCCGGCCGCCGCCGCCGTACACCGATCCGAGCGGAACTTCCCGAAGGTCGGCGGCAACCTGGCCAACCAGAACCACAGCCGGCTCAGTGCTCTTCACCGAGGCAACATCAAGCGGCTGCGGGCCGCGTGGGTGAACAACATCGAGGGCGGGCTCATGGCGGGCAACAGCCAGAGCACCGCCGTGGCCGTGGACGGTGTCCTCTACATCGAGTCGGCACTGGGCAACGTCGTCGCGGTGGACGGCCGTACCGGGGCCATGATCTGGAAGTACGCGCAGACGCGCGGCGCGGTCACCCGGCGCGGCGTGGCGGTCGGCGCGGGCAAGGTGTTCACCTGCGCCAACGACAACTGGCTGATCGCCCTCGACCAGCGCACCGGCCAGGTGCTCTGGGAGCGCCAGCACAACGGGTACGGCAACCTGGAGAAGGTCGCCGTCACCTACCACGACGGCATGCTCTACTGCGGCACCAACGACGGCCCGCGCGGCGCCGCCCTGGCCTTCGACGCGGAGACCGGCGACCTGGTGTGGCACTTCTGGGGCACGGCCGCCCCCGGCCAGATCGGCGGCGACACCTGGGAGGGCGACTCCTGGCAGGTCGGCGGGGCGACGCCGTGGATGCACTGCGCCATCGACGCCGAGCTGGGCCTGGTCTACTGGACGTTCGGCAACGCCAGGGGCAGCAAGTCGTCGCAGGACGGCTCCGAGCGCGGCGGCCAGAACCTGTTCGCCAACTCGCTCGTCGCCATGGACCTGAAGACGGGCGCGTACCGCTGGCACTTCCAGTCCATCCACCACGACATCTGGGACATGGACAACGTCATGGCGCCCGTCCTGCTCGACGCACGCGTGCGGGGGCGGACGCGCAAACTCGTCGTGTACGGCAGCAAGACCGGGATGTACTACATCCTCGACCGCGCCGACGGCTCGGCCCCGCTGGGCATCGACGAGGTGCCCGTGCCGCAGGAGCCCCGGCAGAAGACCTGGCCCACCCAGCCCTTCCCGCGCCAGGGCGGCTGGACCGAGCAGACCCCGGTACGGCAGCCGCTCGGCACCGAGATCCCCGGCCTGCCCTACCGTGCCGTGCCCAACTACAAGATCGGGCCGCTGTACACCCCGCACTGGGACGAGCCGATCCTCACCATCCCCGGCCACGGCGGCGGCGCCGACTGGAACCATCAGTCCTACAGCCACAGCACCCGCCTGGTCTACACCGGCTTCGGCTACGTCGCCGCCGCCCACTCCCTCACCGAGTCGTCCAACGGGCTGCGGCCGCCCGGCGAGTACATGACCGGCGGCGTCGTGGCCGTGGACCCCTCCACGAACCGGGTCCGCTGGAAGAAGAACATGCCGTACTCGCTGGCCCACGGCAACGGCATCCTCACCACCGGCTCCGACCTGCTGTTCATCGGCCAGCCCGACGGCAACCTGCTCTGCCTGGACGCCCGCGACGGCCGCGAGCTGTGGCGCTGGCAGACCGGCGCCGGCGTCAGCAGCTCCCCCATCGCCTACGAGATCGACGGCGAGCAGTACATCGCCGTCTACGCCGGCGGCACCAGCATCCCGTACGGCAACTCCGCCCCGCGCGGCGACCACCTGTGGGCCTTCAAGCTCGGCGGCACCGTGCCGCCTGCCGACACCCCGCCGCCGCCCGTGGTCCGCCGCCCGGTCTCCGGCCAGCCGGTGGACGGCAGCGCGGTGAACAACACCGTGGTGCTCGCCCGCGTCTTTGCCAACGGGCAGGTCGGCACGGAGGAGTCCACGGCCGTCAACGCCATGGCCCCCACCCACCTGCGCGTCCCCGCCGGGACCACCGTCACCTTCGTCAACCCCGCCGACAACGTCAACGTGCACGGGGCCACGCAGTTCTTCGAGGGCCTCTTCGACATCCGGCTCAAGCCGGGCGAGTCGTTCCAGTACACCTTCACCAAGCCGGGCGAGTACTTCTTCAACGACACCTTCAGCCCGCGCCCCACCGGCAAGATCGAGGTCCTGCCCGCCTGACCCTCCGGGGTCCCCCGCACACGTCACCACACCCCCGCCGCACTCCGGCGGGGGTCCTTGGGTGAGGGAAGGGGAATCGGCGGGAGACCCTGGGCGGGGAAAGGGGAATCGGGGGGAGATTTGGGCGGGGGAAGGGGGCCCGCGCCCGCCCTCCGCCGCACTTCGGCCGGGGTCCTCATGAGGGAAGGGGAATCGGCGGGGCCGGTTGGGGTTCGAGCGGTCAGGGGGCGATCAGGGCGACGTCGGGGGTGAGCCGGGGGAAACGTTCCAGGACCAGGGGGTCGTGGCCGGCGACCACGAGTCCGGGGGCGTCTGCCAGCTCCTTGATGCGGTCGAAGGCGCCGTACATGCCGGTCATGCTGTGCAGGATCGGGAAGGGCCGGTCACCCTCGATGTTCTCGTAGAAGTGGCTGGCGTCGGAGGCCAGCACCACGTGGCCGCGGGAAGTCTCGACCCGGACCACCTGCATGCCCGCCGTGTGCCCGCCGACCAGGTGCACGCTCAGGCCGGGCACCACGAACGCGTCCCCGTCCACCACCCGCACCCGCCCGTCCTTCCTGGCGGAGAGCAGGTGGCCGAGGTCGTGGTCGTTGAGCAGCCAGCGCTCGCGCGCGATCCGCTCGGCCCAGGGGCCGGTCCAGTAGTCGAGCTCGGCCTGCTGCACGACGTACCGGGCGCGGGGGAACTCGTGGGCGGTGCCGGTGTGGTCGTAGTGCAGGTGGGTCAGCACCACGTGGTCCACCGACTCGGCGGCGACGCCCAGCTCGGCCAGGGCCTCGACGGGCGAGCAGCGGTAGTCGACGCCCTCGACGCGCGCCGCCCGCTCCTGGGCGATGCCGGTGTCGACGACGACCGTGTGCGCGTCGGAGACCGCCAGCCAGACGTAGTAGGCGGTCGGGTGGGAGCTCTCGCCGCCGGGCTCGTAGCCGTGGAAGTGCTCGCCGCGCCGGGCGTCGCGCTGCGCGTAGCGTACGGCGTGGACGCGGAAGCCGCTCACACCTTCACCCGCCCGGCGGGCTTGAGCCCGAGCTGGGCGGTCGGCACCTGGTACGTCTCCCTGGCGGTGGCCACGGCGGCCACGTTCACCAGGCACACCACCGCGGTGATGATCGAGACGCCGAGCCAGCTCTCGGGCCCGGTGCCGGCCACGGCGGTGGCCACGGTGGGCGCGAAGCCGGCGATGGCGAAGCCGATCTGGGTGCCGATGGCCATGCCGGACAACCGGACCCGGGTGGTGAACATCTCCCCATAGAACGACGGCCAGACGGCGCTGGTGGCGCTGTGCACCACGCCGAACATCACGATGCCGGCGATGAAGATCAGCGCGTAGTTGCCGGCGGAGATCGACCACAGGTAGGCGAACATGAGCACCGCGCAGCCGAGCGACCCGCCGACGAAGACCGGCTTGCGGCCGACCCGGTCGGACAGTTTGCCCCACAGCGGGATGCTGATCACCGCGGCGACGTTGGCCAGCACGCCGACCCACAACATGGGCCCGCGCTCCAGGCCCATCGTGTTGACCGCGTACGACAGGGCGTGCACGGTGAAGATCGTGCTGACCGAGGCGATGACCGCGGCCACCACCACCCGCAGCACGTCGCGCCACTGCTCGCGGAACAGCACCGCCAGCGGCGCCTTGGGCACGCTGTTGGTGGCGACCTCCTGCTCGAAGGCGGGCGTCTCCTCCAGCGTGCGCCGGATGATCAGCCCGACCACCGCCACCACCACGCTCAGCCAGAACGGCACCCGCCAGCCCCAGCTCAGCAGGTCCTCCTCGGGCAGGACCGCGATCGGCAGGAAGATCGCGGTGGCGATGATCTGGCCGGCCTGGGTGCCGTTCAGCGTGAAGCTCGTGTAGTAGGCCCGGCGGTTCTCCGGCGCGTGCTCCAGGGTCATGGAGTTGGCGCCGGCCTGCTCGCCGGAGACCGAGAAGCCCTGCAGCAGGCGCAGCACCACCAGCAGGACCGGTGCCAGCAGGCCCACCTGGTCGTACGTGGGCAGGCAGCCCACCAGGAACGTCGAGCCGCCCATCAGCACCAGCGTGGTGACCAGCACGCGCTTGCGGCCGAACTTGTCACCCATGTGCCCGAGCACGAAGGCGCCCACCGGCCTGGCCAGGTAACCCACGCCGAACGTGGCCAGCGCCAGCAGCGTCCCTGTGGCGGGCGAGGAGGAGGGGAAGAAGATCTTGTTGAAGACCAGGGCGGCGGCGGTGCCATAGATGAAGAAGTCGTAATACTCCAAGGCGCTGCCGATCCAGGCCGCAATGGCCGCTTTGCGGGGTTTGCCCTGCACCGTCACAATATGCTCCTCACAGCGACATCGGGGGGTAGTGCGGTGACAGGAAACTAACTCACCGGTTCGTACATTACAAGTGCGTTGCCGCAGGATTAAGGGTTCTGATCAGGATCAGGCGCCCGAGCCCCGTACATAGGCCACGACCATATCCCCCACCATCGCGCGCAACCGGGCACGATGCTCGGGCGCGCTCATGTCGCGCCCGAACAGCGCGCCGAAGGTGTGCTGGTTGGCCACCCGGAAGAAGCAGAACGAGCTGATCAGCATGTGCACGTCGATGGCGTCGGCCCCCTGGGTCAGGCAGGCGACGAAGTCGCCGCTCGCCGTGCCCGCTTCGAGGATCGCCTCGATGAGGTCGAGCACGGGTGTGCCCAGGTTGGTCAGGGCCTGCGACGTGCGGATGTGCTCGGCCTGGTGGACGTTCTCGATCGTGACCAGCTTGATGAAGTCGCGGAGCAGGTCGTGGTGGTCGAAGGCCAGCTCGGCCAGCGTGCGGATGGCCTCCACCGGCGCCAGGTGCTCCACCTGGACCGCCCGCTCCATCTCGCGGACCTCGGCGTAGGCCTTCTCCAGCACGGCGACGTAGAGCCGCTCCTTGCTGCCGAAGTAGTAGTAGATCATGCGCTTGGTCGTGCGCATGCGAGCGGCGATCTCGTCCACCCGCGCCCCCGCGTAGCCGTGGCGGGCGAACTCCTGCTGGGCGACCTCGAGGATCTCCGACCTGGTGCCGTCTGGGTCCCGCCGGCGCTCGGGGGCGGCGGGCTGAGCGGTCACCCGCCCATCCTAGTGACCTTCCGCGTGCTGGACCGCGAGCCGGATGGGGGCGTTGCCGGCGCCGTAGCCCTCGTACCCGCCGATCCGCTGGACGATCTCGAAGAAGACCCGGCCCACGGTGACGGTGTACAGGTGCAGGAACTCGCCGTGCTCGTCCCGGTCGTAGAGCACGCCGAGGTCGCGCAGCTCGGGATCGACCTCGTGGCGGGCCTCCAGGTCGTCGTAGTAGTTGCCGGGGATCGGCAGCAGCAGCCCGGGGTGCTCCCTTCGCAGCCTGCGGGCGACGGACACGACGTCGTCGCAGGCCAGCGCTACGTGCTGCCAGGGGAGGAGGTCCGCGCCGACCTGGGCGATGTTCACCACGACGCGGACGGCGCCGTCGGGGCCCGACATGGCCTTGCTGCGCAGCAGGCCGTACGGGTCGGGCAGCTCCAGGCTCTCCTGCGGGCGCAGCCCGAGCACGCTGCGGTAGAACAGCGCGGCCTCGTCGAAGTGGTGCCGCGGCTGGGTGAGGGCCACGTGGTCGATGCCGGTGACCGGTCCGGGCACGGGTCCCGAGGGGGCGAAGTCGGCGAGCCAGGCGTCGTCGCAGAAGAAGATCTCGGTGCCGTCCGGCGCGGCCACCGCCTCCAGCTTGGCCTCCTCCGGGGCGCGCTCGCGCGGCAGGACCGGTGAGAGCAGCGACTCGGCGTGCTTGGCCGCGCCGGCGGGGTCGGGGCCGTCCAGGCCGATGGCGATCAGCGCGGGGTCGGCGCCCGTGGTGTTGAGCAGCAGCCGCGCGCCGCCCTGCTCCCACAGCTCGACAGGTTTGGTGGGATGCGTCCCGGTACGCGCGAAGCCGAGCGCGGCCAGCATCCCGCCGAGCGCGCCGGTGTCGGCCAGCTCGGCGAAGGCGAAACCGGCGGGCACGGCCGGCTGCGCCGCACCGTTGAGGTCCTGCTCCAGCGCGATGAGCGAGCGCATGCCGTCCAGCGCGGTGCGCTCCGCCGACGCCTGGCGGAAGACGTCGTTGAACACCTCCAGCGACAGCGGCCCGGCGTAGCCCGTACGCCGCACGCTGGCGACGAGCCCGGCCAGGTCGAAGTTGCCCTGCCCCGGGAAGCAGCGGTAGTGGCGGCTCCACTGCAGCACGTCCATGGCCAGCAGCGGCGCGTCGGCGAGCTGCAGGAAGAAGATCTTCTCCCCGGGGATGGCCTCGATGCCGATCGGGTCGGAGCCGCGCGAGAGGATGTGGAAGCTGTCCAGGCACACGCCCAGGTTGGGGTGGTCGGCCAGCCGCGCGACGCGCCAGGCGTGCAGATACTCGTTGACGTGCCGGCCCCAGGCCAGCGCCTCGTAGGCGATGCGGATCCCGTGCTCGGCGGCCCGCTCGGCCAGCAGCCGCAGGTGCTCGGCGGCCAGCTCGTCGTCGCCGATCGCGGCGGGCGAGACGTTCGAGCAGACCAGCAGCAGATCCGCGCCGAGGCGCTCCATGAGCCGGAACTTGTGCTCGGCCCGGCGCAGGTTGCGCGCCAGCACCTCGGGGGGCACCGCCTCGAAGTCGCGGAAGGGCTGGTAGAGGTCGATGCCGAGGCCCAGGTCGGCGGCCCTGGCCCGGACCTCCTCCGGCGGCAGCGGGCAGGCCAGCAGGTCGTTCTCGAAGATCTCCACCCCGTCGAACCCGGCGGCCGCGATGGCCGCCAGCTTCTCGGCCAGGGTGCCGCTCACCGACACGGTGGCGATGGACTTGCGCACGATTTCCTCCTTCAGACGGCGATGAGGTCGGTCAGGTGGGCGAGCATCCGCTCGGCGTCCGGCTCCCGGCCGGTGAACAGCCTGAACGCGTGCACGGCCTGGAAGACGACCATGCCGCCACCGTCAAGCGTCCGGCAGCCGAGCGCCCGCGCCTGCTTGAGCAGCTCGGTCTCCAGCGGCCGGTAGACGATGTCGGCCACCCACAGGCCGGGGTGGAGGAGCTCGGCGGGCAGCGGCAGGCCCGGATGCCGGGCCATGCCGGTCGGGGTCGCGTGCACCAGCCCTTCGGCCCGGGCCAGCAGCTCCGGCAGCTCGGCCGGGCCGGCGTGATGAGCCCGTTCGGCACCGAAGCGGGCGGCCAGCTCACCGGTGAGTGCGCGCGCCCGTGCCGGGTCGGAGTCGACCACGGTGATCCGGTCGGCGCCCATGGTGAGCAGCGCATGCGCGACCGCGGCCCCCGCTCCCCCGGCGCCGAGCTGCACGATCCGGTGGGCGGGCGCGTCGGGCAGGCCCCGCGCGAACGACTCGGCGAAGCCCGTCCAGTCCGTGTTGTGGCCGATGGCCCGCTCACCGTCGAACACCACGGTGTTGACCGCCCCGAGCATGCGGGCGTCCGGCGACAGCTCGTCCAGGTGCGGGATGACGTCCCGCTTGCAGGGGTGGGTGACGTTGAGCCCGTCGTAGCCGAAGCGCCGGGCCGTACGGACCAGCTCGCCCACGTCACCGCCCACGCGATCGATGTCGAGCAGCCGGTAGACGTAGTGCAACCCGTGGTGCACGGCCTCCTGCTCGTGCAGCGGCGGGCTCAAGGAGGGGCCGATGCCCGAGCCGATCAACCCGATCAGGAACGAATCCATCACTTCTTCCTTTCAAGCAGGTACGACAGCCGCGTGAGCGCTTGGCCCGTGACATGGCCCTCCTAATGTACGTACTAGTGAGTTAGGTGGCTAGCGGGCAATCCGCGGCGGTTCGCGCGGAATTGATCTCCCCCTTGACTTCACCGCGCCCCTGGCCCAGCTTTGTGGACTATCTAGTCCGTACTCTCGGAAGGAACCGCGATCATGAGCTGGGACGGGCCGGCCGTGGGACGGCCGCTGGCTCTGGGCCCCGTACGCCTGCGCAACCGGTTCGTCTCGGCACCGATGGAGCGCAACTACTGCGAGATCGACGGCACCGTCACCCACCGCTACGTCGAATACCTGACCCGGCGGGCGCGCGGCGGCGCCGCCCTGGTGTTCGCCGAGGCCGCCTACGTGCGCGCGGACGGCAGGGGCCGGCTGCGCCAGATGGGCGTCGACGTCGACGCCCGCGTCCCCGGTCTCGCCCGGCTGGCCGCCGCCGTGCACGCCGAGGGCGCTCTGTTCGGTGTCGAGCTGAACCATGGGGGCCGCACGGCCCAGGGCGCGGTCAGCGGGTTCCGCCCGATCGCCCCCTCCCCCGTCCCGTGCCTGCCGGCCGGCGGCGAGCTGCCGCTGGAGCTGGCCACCGCGGAGGTGTACGAGCTGGTCGAGGCCTACGGGGAGGGCGCCCGGCGCTGCCGCGAGGCGGGTGTGGACGTGATCACGATCCACGGCGCGCACGGTTACCTCGTGCACCAGTTCCTCTCCCCGGCCTTCAACCTGCGTACCGACGAGTTCGCCGATCCCCTCCATTTCCTCGACCTGGTCGTCGAGGCGGTCCGGGAGCGGGCAGGACCCGGCGTGGCCGTCGGTTTGCGGGTCTCCGCGCACGAGGGTTTCGAGGGCGGCCTGAGCGCGGAGCGCACCTTCGAGCTGATCTCCCGCGCCCGCCTGGACCTGCTGGACTTCCTCGACGTCTCGGCCGGGTCGTACGAGGCGGGGCAGTGGATCATCCAGCCCGGCGAGTGGGAGCGCGGCCTGCTCGCCCCGTACGCCGAGCGCTACCGCGCGCTGGGGCTGCCGGTCGGCGTCGCCGGGCGGATCAGCACGCCGGAGAGCGCCGAGGCGATCGTCGCCGGTGGCCGCGCCGACTTCGTCTCCCTGGCCCGTACGCTCCACGCCGACCCCGGCTTTCCCCGCCACGCGCTGACCGGCGGGCCCTACCGGCCGTGCATCGCCTGCAACCACTGCATCGATCAGCTGGGCACCGGCGAGCCGATCCCCTGCTCGGTCAACCCTCGGGCGGGCCGGGAGCACCTCGGCGCGCCGAGCGCCCCCTCGAAGAAGGCGTCGGTGCTGATGATCGGCGCGGGCCCGGCCGGTCTGGAGGCGGCACGGCGGCTGGCCGGGCAGGGCCACCGGGTGCGGGTGCTGGAACGCGCGGGGTACGTCGGTGGCCAGTTCGCGCTCGCCGCCCGCCTCCCCGCGTATCCGGAATATCACCGCATCCTGGAGTGGTGCACCGCCGAGCTGGACCGGCTCGGTGTCACCGTCCGCACCGGTGTCCCCGTCACCGCGGAGGTGCTCGCGCAGCACGAGGCGGACGCCATCGTGCTGGCCACCGGCGGCACCGGCCGCCTGCCGGACGTCCCGGGCGCCGGCCTGCCGCACGTCTTCGACGTACGCCGCTGGCTCGCCCTCGGCGAGGACGTCCCCCGCGCCTGCGTCATCTGGGGCGCCGACCGCGAGGGGGTCGCCGTCGCCGACCACCTCGCCGCGGGCGGGGCCGAGGTGCTGCTCATCGGCTCCCAGCCGAGCCTCGCGCCCGACGTCGGCCGCCGCGCCAAGATCCTCATGGTGCCGCGGCTCACCGGGAACCCGAAGGTGCGCATCCTCCCCGAGTCCGCGATCACGTCCATCGAACCCGACCGTCTGCTCGTCCGGTCCGACGGCCACGAAGAATGGCTGCCCGCCGCCGGGCCCCTGCTGATCTCCCATGGCGTCGCCCCGCGCACCGGCCTGCTGGCGGCCTGCGAGGCCCGGCGGCCGCGGCTCGGGGTCCACGTCATCGGGGACGCCGGGGGCAGCGGCGGGTCGATCCACCGGTGCTTCCTGGCGGCGGAGGAGGTGGCCCGTACCGTCGGCCAGGCGTGCGACGCCCCCTGATCGCGCTACGCCGCCTCGGTCGGGCCCGCTCGCCGGGCGACCGCGTCGAGGTGGCGGCGCGCCGCGGTGATCGCGAGGCGGGCGTGCTCCTTGGCGCCCACCTGCGCCACGAGCGTGGCCCGGGGGATCTCCAGGGCGTACGGGATCCCGGGTGGCAGGGCGCCGAGGATGCCGTGCACGTCGATGCCGCCCTCGCCGGGGAACAGGCGCTCGAAGCGGGCGGCATGGATGATCTCCTCCTGGGTGGCCGGCGCCGCGGCCGGCGCGTCGCAGACGTGGGCGAAGCGGAACCACTCGGGGGGCAGGTCGCGGAGATCGGCCACGCGGGAGCCGGAGCGCGCGAAGTGGATCAGGTCGACCAGGATTCCCGCGTTGGGCTGCCGGGCGGCCCGCAGGACGCGGACGGCTCCGGCGAGGTCGGGCGTCTGCGTCCACGACGGGAACTCGAGATCGACGGTGAGGCCGAGCGGCCCGGCCAGCTCGCACAACCGCGCGAACCGGTCGGTCTTGCGGGCGAAGTCGGGATCCGGGAGCTGCGTGATGACATGGCGGGCCCCGAGCTCGGCTCCGGCCTCCAGGAAGCGCAGGAAGTCCGCGGGGTCGTCATCGGGCGCGATCCGGGCGAGCTCGATGTCGAGCACCTCGATTCCCGTGGCCGCGAGGCGGACCTTGGTCGCGCGCATCAGGGCGGGGTCGGTGGCGAGGGGGTGGTGCGGCTCGTGCGGGGTGACCCGGGTCATGCGCAGGCCCACGTACCGGTAGCCCGCGTCGGCGGCGGCGCTCACCAGTTCGGGCGGAGAGAGGCTGAGCGCCGTCAGATGCGCCAGCGAGTAGTCGTGGTCGCCACCGGCCAGGGCGGACGGCTCCCGCAGCGTGGTCAGCCGGCGCCTGCGGTGCGCGGCCATGCGCACCGCCGCGCTGTTCGCCGCGCCGTAGCCGGAGTACTCGCCGACGCGCTGCACCACCTCGAAGAAGATCCGCGCGCCGAGCATCTCGGTGTAGAAGTGCAGGTATTCGCCGTGTTGATCGCGGTCGTAGAGGATGGAGTGCCGCCTCATCTCCGTGAGGAGTTCCCGCGGCAGCGCCAGGCGGGCGTCGAGATCGTCGTAGTAGTTGTCGGGGATCGTCAGCAGCGGCGCGCCGAGCGCCCGCATCGCCTTCGCGGCGGCGATCGCGTCGTCCGTGGTGAAGGCGACGTGCTGGGGGCTCGGCACCGCCGGTGACCAGTCGCCCCGCCGGAGCGGCGCGGTGTTGAGGCTGATCCGTACGTGGTGCGCCGGATCGGTCGCGGCCCGGCTCTGGATCAGCCCGAACGGCGCGGGCAGCGTGGTGGTCTGCGTCGCCTGCAGGCCGAGCACCGAACGGTAGAAGAGCGCGGCCTGGTCGAAGTCGTCGACCGACTCGGTGAGCGAGACGTGGTCGGTCCCGGTCAGCAGACCCTCGCCGGGGGCCGTGCGGCCGGTGGGGGCGAAGTCGTCGAGCCAGTTGTCGTCCCCGCCCGTACGGCAGAAGAAGACGGCGGTCCCGTCGGGTGCGGCCACGGAGTTGAGCTCGGCCTCCTCCACCCGCCGGGCGCGGGGTAACACGGGCGCCAGCAGCCGCTCGGCCCGGCGGGCCGAGCCGGCCGGGTCAGCGCTCTCGACGGCCAGCGCGCAGACGGCCGCGGTGCCCGGCGGCACTGTCCGCTGCGGTGCGAAGTTCAGCAGGATCCGGGCCTTGGCCTGCGACCACAGCTGCACCGGCTTGGAGCGGTGCCGGCCGGTGTGCGTGAACCCGAGCGCGGCCAGCGCCCGCGCCACGTTCGGGCCGGAGATCTCGTCCACGGCCAGCTCGGTGAACACGTGACCGTCGAGCGGGGGAGCCGGCGGCAGGCCGGCCGGCTGGATGCGTTCGCGGGCCGCCACCGGGCCGAGCGTCTCCTCCAGCGACAGCAGCGAGCGCATCGCGTCGACGGCGACGTGCCGGGGATCCGCCTGCCGGCAGACGTCGTTGTACACCTCGATCGAGAGCGGGCCGTCGTACCCGGTGGCCAGGACGTGGCCGACGAAGCCGGTCAGATCGAAGACGCCCTGTCCGGGGAACAGCCGGTGGTGCTCGCTCCACTCCAGGACGTCCATGTTCAGCCGCGGCGCGTCGGCGAGCTGCAGGTGGAACACCTTCGCACCGGGCACGGCACGGATCCAGGCGGGATCGTCGCCCCGGGCGAACAGGTGGAAGCTGTCGAGGCACAGCCCGAGCGCGGGGTGCCCGGCGAGCCGGACGATCCGCCAGGCGTGCTCGACGGTGTTCACGAACCGGCCCCAGGCCAGGCCCTCGTACGCGATGCGCAGGCCACGCCGCGCGGCCCGGCCGGCCAGCGTGTGGAGCTGCTCCGCGGCGAGGTCGTCGTCGTCGAGCGCGCTCATGGAGGTCGTCGAGCAGACCGCCAGCGTGCGCGTGCCAAGGTGCTCCAGCACGTCGAACTTCCGCTCCGCCCGGCGGAGGTTGGCCTCGAGCGCCTCGGGCGGCACCGCCTCGAAGTCACGGAACGGCTGGTAGAGGTGGATCGACAGCCCCAGGTCGGCACATTCCTGCCGGATCCGGCTCGGTGACCAGCTCGACACGATGAGGTCGTCCTCATAGATCTCGATCCCGTCGAAGCCCGCCGCGGCGGCGGCCGCGAGCTTGTCCTCCAGGGTGCCGGAGAGGCAGACCGTCGCGAGTGCCAGGGAAGGACTCGCGGGGCGGCGGCTGACAGGGGTTGCCATGCCGTGGTCGGCGGTGAGCATGGGCGTCTCACCTTCCTGGCGTCGATTAACGAACGAACTAGATACTTACTTATAAGCCCTGCGCGCCCGCGGCGAAAGGGGCAAAGCTGCCTACCCTGGGGTTATGGGCCAGATCGAGCACCGCGCCGAGGTCCGCGAGTTTCTCGGCTCGCGCCGGGCGCGCATCACCCCGGAGCAGGCGGGACTGCCCGCGTACGGCGGCAACCGCCGGGTCAAGGGACTGCGGCGGGAGGAGGTCGCGATGCTCGCCGGCGTCTCCATCGACTACTACGTCCGCATGGAGCGGGGGAACCTCTCCGGCGCCTCCGACAGCGTGCTGGACGCCCTGGCCCGCGCCCTCTACTCCCCCGTCCTGGCCGATCCGCGCCGCCCGGCGAACACCACCCGGTTCGTCTACCTCGACCCGGCCGCGCGCGAGTTCTTCGTCGACTGGGATCGGGTCGCCAACGACGCCGCCGCCATGCTCCGGCTGGAGGCGGGCCGTAACCCGCACGACCGGGCGCTGATCGAGCTGGTCGGCGAGCTGTCGACGCAGAGCGAGGTCTTCCGGCAGCGCTGGGCCTCCCACGACGTGCAGTTCCACCGCAGCGGCCGGAAACGGCTGCGGCACCCGGTGGTCGGGCAGCTCGACCTCGACTTCGAATCGATGGAGCTGCCCTCCGAGCCCGGCCTGACCCTCAACGTCTACACCGCCACCCCCGGCAGCCCCACCGCCGACGGGCTCAAGATGCTCGCCAGCTGGGCGGCCACGCAGGACCTCGCCGAGGCGCAGGACCAGACCTGACCCGTGCCCATCCCTGCCGGCGGGGATGGGGGTTCTGTCATTACCTGTAACGGCAGGCCCTGCCGCATGTCCGAGCGAGCGACTTTGATGGGGTTGACCAGGGAAGACGTCGGCCGGATCGCCCGGCACGCCCGACGAGCGGCGGGAGCAGGCATGGATTTACCGACAACGGACCTCCGCCAGGCGTGCCGGTCACCCGGCTGAGACCGGGCGCGGGTAGGTCCCCGTCCAGCCCTGACCCGAAGGAGGCGTCCGCGATGGCTACCTGGACCGGCGACGAACTGAGCACGATCGGCTACGCCGAAGAACTGGAGCTCGCCTCCCGGCGCGACGACGGCACGCTGCGCCCACCCGTGACGATATGGGTGGTCCGCGTAGGTGACGAGCTCTATGTCCGTTGCATGAACGGCCGGTCCGGCGCCTGGTACCGCGGTACCCAGACCCGTCGCCAGGGCCGCATCTCGGCCGGCGGCGTCGAGGCGGACGTCACCTTCGCCGACGCCGGACCCGCCGACGCAGCCGTCCACGACCAGATCGACGAGGTCTACCGCACCAAGTACCGCCGCTACGGCGCCAACATCATCGACGGCGTCGTCAACCCCGGCTCACGAGACGCGACGATCAGACTCGTCCCCGAAAGGTGACCATGAGGCACACCACCCTGAAAGACCTGGACGTCTCCCGCATCGGCCTGGGCGCGATGGGCATGTCCTTCGGTTACACCGGCGCCGGCAGCGACGACGCCGAGTCCGTCCGCACCATCCACCGCGCGCTGGACCTGGGCGTCACCTTCCTCGACACCGCCGAGGTCTACGGCCCGTACGCCAACGAGGAGCTCGTCGGCAAGGCCCTGAAGGGCCGCCGCGACCAGGTCGTCGTGGCGACCAAGTTCGGCATGATCTCACACACCGGCCGCGGCCCCGGCAGCCTCGACAGCAGCCCGGCCAGCGTCCGCACCGCCGTCGAGGGCTCGCTCCGGCGCCTGGACACCGACTACATCGACCTGTACTACCAGCACCGCGTCGACCCGGACACCCCGATCGAGGACACCGCCGGCGCCCTGGCCGAACTGGTCGAGGAGGGCAAGGTCCGCCACATCGGCCTGTCCGAGGCCGGGCCGGAGACGATCCGGCGCGCCCACGCCGTGCACCCGGTCACCGCCGTGCAGTCGGAGTACTCCCTGTGGACCCGGGACGTGGATCAGCGGGTGCTGCCGGTGCTGCGCGAGCTGGGCATCGGCTTCGTGCCGTACTCGCCGCTCGGGCACGGCTTCCTGACCGGCGCGATCCGTTCGCCCGAGGAGTTCGACGACACCGACTGGCGCAGGACCAGCCCGCGGTTCATGGGCGAGAACTTCCGGCGTAACCTGGCCCTCGCCGACGAGGTGCGGGCGGTCGCCGCCGCGGCGGGCGTCACCCCGGCGCAGGTCGCCCTGGCCTGGCTGCTGGCCAAGGGCGAGCACATCGCCCCGATCCCCGGCACCAAGCGGGTCTCGCGGCTGGAGGAGAACGTGGCCGCCGACTCCGTCCGGCTGACCGCCGACCAGCTCGCCAAGCTCGACAACCTGCCCCCGGCCGCCGGTGACGACCACAACGAGGAGCAGATGCGGATGATCCAACGCTGAGGCCCCCGGGGGTCAGCCCGGCGGGCCCGAGAAACAGTGGGGTGAGCGCGTCACCGTCGAGGAGCGATGCGCGCCCGGGGCGGTCCGCTCGCGGCGATCATCGGGCTCGTCCTGGCGCGATGCGCCCTCGTGGCGCCTGCCGCACCCACACCGTGTCGCGGGCCAGGCGAGCGAGGAGGCGTTTGAGGTCGGTCACATCCTCCTCGCTCCAGTGGGCGAGGGCCTCGTCGAAGGTCTGCTGGACGTGTGTCATGATCCGCTCCCCGATCTCCCGGCCGCGGGGAGTCAGCGCGAGCAGCACGCTGCGCTCGTCGGAGGGCTCGCGCACCCGCAGGATGAGGCCCGCGGTGTCGAGGCGGTGCGCGATCTTGGAGATGTTCGCCCGTCCCGTGCCCAGGGTCTCCGCGAGCTCGCTCGGGCGCATCGCTCCCCGGTAGCTGAGCTGGTTGACGACGAGGAACATCGACACGTCGTGCACCGGGAAGTCGACGGCGGTCATGACGGACAGCCGCACGGGGAGACTGTCGGCCCAGTGGATGATCGAGGTCAAGGAGACCCTCGGGTCCAGGGGGTCGGGCGCGATGACGGGTGACAGGTCGATGTCCTGATCGTCCAGCTCGTAGCGTTGCGCGCGGGCCACGATGCGCCTCACCTCTGCTGTTGTGCGTTCCGGCTTCCCGAAACCCTACTTGCCGGCCGCTGCCGCTTCGCGCAGCAGCCGCACCGGTCCGAGCAGCCCGTGCTCGTGGACCGTCGTCCGCTGCGTCTCGTCGGCCCCGGTGAAGGACGCGACCACGTCGGGCACGCCGTCGTAGTAGCCGCGGGCGAGCAGCCGGTTGTTCAGCGAGCTGGAGACCCGGACCGTGACCGTGTTCTCGCCCGGCCGCAGGTCGGCGGTGACGTCGACGCGGGGCACGGAGGTGTCGAAGCCCTTGGCCGCGCCCGCGTTGACCCGCACGGATCCCAGGGCGCCGGCGGTCGATCCGAGGTCGAGGACATACCTGGCCCCGGCGACCTGGTCGAGGGTGAAGGTGGCGGTGTACTCGCCGACGCCGCTGACCTCCGGGCCCACCTGGGGCAGGTCCTTCCACGGCCGCAGCGGGCCGTGGCCGGCGTCGAGGCGGGTGACGGCCGTGCGGGGGCCGCTCCTCGCGGGTCTCGTAGCCGAGCCCGCGGTCCTCGGTGATGACCTCGACCTCACCGGCGTCCCAGCTCTCGACGACGATCGTCCACTCGGCGATCTCCCGCACCGGCTCGGGCGTGACGGGGTCGGAGCCGGCGGGCTGCGCCGCCGAGCGGTCGAGGGTGAGCAGCGCCGTCTGGCCGGGGGCCAGGGTCACGGTGACGATCGTGCGGCCCGCGTCGTGCCGGACGCCGAGGTGCGGCCGGAGGTCGCCGGTCCAGGCGTCGATCCGGTGGGCGGCGCCGGTGCCCGGCAGGGCGACCTCGACCGTGGTCGGCTCGCCGCTCTCGTAGCGGAAGTGGTACAGGTACAGGTGCAGCAGATCGCCGTCCTCGCGCAGGTGGCTCAGGACGTCGGGGTTGTCGGCGGTGAACTCGGCACGTCCGGTGACGCCGAGCTCGCGCAGCGCCCCGACGGTGTGGGCGGGATCGTGCACCTCGGCGACGTTCGGGAGGGCGCGCAGGGCCGCCATCGTCCGGGCGAGCTCGTCGTCGCGGCCGTCCAGGCCCGGGGTACGGGCGGCGGCCCGGTGGTGGGTGGTGTGCTGTCCGGCGACGAGCCACTTGAGCTCGCGGGCGCCGTTGACGACGAGGAGCTTCAGGCCGTCGCGGGCCCACCGCAGGAGCCCCGCCGCCACGTCCGCGTCCAGGGTCTCCTGGTAGACGATGAGCGCCTGGTAGCCGGGGCCGCCGGGCTGGACGAGCCCGCCGGCGAACGAGACCTCCTCGCGCAGCAGGAGCGATCCGTCGAAGAACTCGTACGTCCATCCGGCGTCCTGCATGCCCAGGTCCTGCCACCAGTGGTTCTGCCGGTCGCGCATCCACCTGCGCCCGTAGGCGTCCTCGTCCGGGATGCGCCGGCCCTCCTCGTCGTACAGGGCCACGCCGCAGGTGTTGTCGGTGAAGTGGTCGGTCCGCAGGATCCCCACGTCGATGCGGGGCCGGCCCTGGCGCAGGACGGCCTGGTAGCGGCCGATCGCCTGGTTCCACAGCGGGTAGAACTCGGCGGCGGGCTGGCGGGTGTCGAACCGCTCGGAGAAGCGCGACCACATGCCCTCGTGCCCGGGCCAGGTGGTGGCGCCGGGCGCGCCCGCGGTGCTCGCCCAGCCGTGCAGCACGGTCCTGGTGATGCCGGCCGCGAGCTGGGTGGCGATGATCTGGTCGTAGAAGCGGTGGTCGAGGATGTGGTTGCGGGTGGTCGCGCCGGTCTCGGAGGAGTACTGCTTGCCGAACAGGTGGGCCGGGCCGGCCATCAGGCGGTAGGCGTCGATCTGCGCGCCGAACTCCAGGGACTCGTTCTCGATCCCGTCGACCTCCGGGCCGGGCCGGGTGAGCTCGAACGGCAGCCCGTAGCTGATCTCGGCGCGCAGCCCGATCCCGTGCTCGTGCAGGAACGCGGCGAACGGGCGCAGCATGTTCTCGATGTAGAGGTCGGTGAGCGTGCGCACGTAGTCGAAGCGCACCTTCTCGACGGTGCCGCGGTGCTCCTCGCGCACGTCGTAGTGGTACGTCGTGCTGACCGCCATGAACGGCACGCTGCGCAGCAGGAACGGCAGCCATGGAGTGATGTCGTAGCCGCGGCGGGCCCGGAACTCGGCGGCGACGGTACGCCCCCAGAACAGGCCACCGGCGCCGTAGGTCGACAGCTCCAGGGAGTCCATGTACATCTGCACCCGCGGGTTGCGGCCGATCCGCTCGCGCAGCTCCGGGGTGAGCACGACCGTGTCCCAGTAGTCGATGACCGCCTCGACACCGTCCCGGTCCAGGTAGTTGACGGTGTAGTTGACCGACGCCGAGGGCGAGGCGGTCTGCCCGGTGCCGTGCGTCCACAGCACGAACAACCGCCAGTCGCCGTCGGCCGGGGCCTGCCAGTCCAGCGTCTCGTCGCGCACCTGGCCGGTGAGGTCGGCGACGGATTCGAGGTCGAGGATCGTGCCCGCCTGGGTGGTCTCCAGCACGCGCGCCGCCACGACGGCCACCAGACGCTGCTCGGTGACCTTGCCGCGGTGACCGGGAATGTGGGTCACGGGCGGCTCGGCGTCGAGGTCCACGCGCGGGAGCGGCCCGCGGCGCGAGCCGGCGGGGCCGAGGTCCTCTGTGGCCACGTCGAGTTCCTGCGCGGCGGCCGGGTGATCGGGGTGGATGGTGGGGAGGTTCGCGTTCGCCCAGTTCGTGCCGGAGGTGAAGCTCACCGCCATGCTCCGCCTGGTCGTCTCCTCCACCACCACGTGGGAGTCGTGCGTCCACTCCTCCGAGCCCCAGCCGTAGCGGGCGTGGTCGATGCCGTCCTCGTCCATGGCGAGGAACTCCATCCCGCCGAAACCGAGCTTGTGCGCGGTGTCGATCTCGCGTACCAGGGTCTCGTCGGTGTGCAGCCCTTCGGCCAGCCACCAGCGCAACTCGGGCCGGAACTCGACGGACGGGACGGCGACCAGCCGGGTGAGGTCGTCAAGTGACATGTGTCCCCCTGGAGGTGAGATCGCTATGGGACAGAACTTAGGCTGTGCCGCACTCCTAAGCAATGTCCTGAGGAAACTAGAAAGTGTCCATCGGACATGAGAGGGTCTTCAGGAAGAACCGCAGCGTGGACCGGTGCAGCCGGCTGCGGTGGGGCACGGTGGACCAGCCGTGGTCGGCGCCTTCGACCACCTCCAGCTCCGCGTTGCCGTCGTAGTGGTCGAGGTAGCGGCGGGCGTAGGAGACGGGCGCGATGTCGTCCTGGTCCCCGTGGATGATGCGTACGGGCCCGGCGTAGGGGCGGGACCGGCCGTAGACGTCGAGGTCGGCGATGTCCGCGACCAGGGCCGGGCTCATCCGGTGGCCGTCGGCGTCGAAGTAGCCCTGCTCCTTGATCTCGGCGCCGATGTCGCGGCCCTTGAGGTGGCCGGCGCCCACTTCGAAGGGGGCGACGGCGGCCGGCGACCACAGGCACGCGGCGCGGACGCCGGGCTCCTCGGCGGCCACGATCCCGGCGACGACACCGCCCATGCTCATCCCGACCAGGCCGATCCGGTCGGGGTCGGCGAAGTCGGAGCCGCGCACGGCGCGTACGACGGACCGGGTCTCGGCTATCTCGCCGGTGACGGTGACGTCGAAGAAGTCGCCGTCGCTCTCCCCGTGCCCGGACAGGTCGAACCGGACGGACGCGCAGCCGGCGTCCGCCAGCTGCCGTGCCATCAGGACGAACGAGCGGCTCTCCATCCGGTTGTTGGCGAACCCGTGGACGAACACCACGACCGGCCAGCCGGTCGCGGGCCGGTCTCCCTCGGGAAGGTGCACCGTGGCCCGCAGCGTCAGCCCTTCGTGCCGGAACTCGTGAGCGTGGATCATCGGACCGCCCGTCATCCCTTGATGGCGCCGGCCGTCATGCCGGCGACGATCTTGCGGTTGAAGAGGACGAACAGCAGCAGCGGCGGGATCGTGATCAGGACGATGTCCATGAACAGCAGGTTCCACTGGGTGCTGTACTGGCTCTGGAAGTTGTAGAGGGTGACCTGCACGGTGGCGTTCTCATCGCCCGGGGTGAAGTAGAGCGGGTTGACGAAGTCGTTGAAGACGGCCACCGACGTGGTCAGGATGACCGTGATGGTGACGGGCCGCAGCAGCGGGAAGATGACGCGGAAGAACAGGGTGAGCCCGGTGCAGCCGTCGATCTGGGCGGCCTCGTCCAGCTCGCGCGGGACGGCCGCGATGAACGCCCGGAACAGCAGCACCGCGTACGACAGCCCGTAGGCGACCTCGACCAGGATCAGCCCCGGCAGCGTCTTGAACAGGCCGATCCCCTGCAGCAGCCAGATCGTGGGCACGATCGCGGGCGGGATGATCAGCCCGGACAGCACCAGGAAGTTCGCCAGCGACCCGATCTTGCCCGCCCGGCGCTGCAGCACGAACGCGGCCATGGCGGCGAAGACGACGATCAGCGCCACGGAGGCGACGGTGAGGACGGTGCTGTTGACGAAGGCTCGCAGCAGCACGTAGTCGCGCGCCTCGACCACGTCCAGGAAGTTCCGCACGACCGGCCAGCTCGCCGGCCAGGCGAAGTCCAGATCCGCGGCCTGCGCCCGGTCCTTGACGGCGGTCAGCAGCATGAACGAGAACGGGACCAGGAAGATCACGGTGGCCAGGACCAGCGCGACCGTCTCGGCGCTGAGCCTCTTCAGCGTTCTCATGCGGCGACCTGCCTCCTGCCGAGGAAGTAGTTGAGCGGGACGACGATGGCGGTGACGACGAGGAACAGCAGCACGTTGCCCGCGGTGGACAGGCCGAAGAAGCCGGCCTGGTACTGCTTGTAGATGATCGAGGCGATGGTGTCGCTGGTGAAGCCCGGTCCGCCGCGGGTCATCGTCCAGATGAGGTCGAACGAGCGCAGCCCGCCGATGAACGACAGGATGATCACCGAGTACGTGGCCGGCCAGGACAGCGGCAGCGTCACGTGCCGGAACCGGTGCCAGGCGCCCCCGCCGTCCACCGCCACGGCCTGGAAGTAGTCCCGGGGGATCGACATGATCCCGGCGATGTAGATGACGGTGGCCAGGCCGACCCCCTTCCACACGTCCACCAGCGCCACCGACAGCAGCGCCGAGTTCGCGTCGCCGAGCCAGTCGGGGCCGTCGATGCCGACCACGGCGAGGGCCCGGTTGACCAGGCCGGTGTCCGGGCGCAGCAGGGCGCTGAAGGTGATGCCGACCGCGACGGTGGAGACCAGCACCGGGAAGAACACCACCGAGCGCAGGAAGCCGCGCAGCCGCAGCCGGGAGGTGAGCAGCACGCCGAGCAGCAGCCCCAGCACGACCTTCAGGCCGCTGGTGACCACGGCGTAGACGATCGTGTTCTGGAAGCCGATGCGCAGGTTCTGCTCGGCCAGGAAGTCGCGGAAGTTCTCCAGGCCGACGAAGGTGCTGTCGAACAGGGTCCAGCGGGTGAGCGCGAAGTAGAAGGCCATGGCCGTCGGCACCAGGAAGATCACCAGGTAGACGACGGCGGCCGGGGCGTACAGCGCGTACGGGTAGGCCGACCTGCGCCTGGCCGCCGGGCGGGCGTGCCGTTGCCCGGGAGCCACGCCGGGCCCCGTGCGGGACCCGGCGTGTTGCCTCGTCACCACCCCGCGAGCCCCAACTGCTTGGCCTGCTTCTCCACGTCCTTGTCGTACTGGGCGGCCCCCTCGGCGGGCGGCGTCAGCCCGGAGCCGACGGCGACCGTGATCTGCTCCAGCGACGGGCCCTTGATGGGCGACAGGAACTCCAGCGCCGGCGTGGTGGCACCCTTGTCGATGTAGGCCTGCAGGTCCTTGGCCACCTGGATGGCGTCGTCGGGCAGTTTCGAGCCCTTGATGCGGTACGGGCCGGACGGCCGCACGGCCGCGGTCACCGCCTCCGTGCCGGCCGGCGAGGCGACGAAGGCCAGGAACTTCTTGGCCGCGTCCAGCTTCTCGGTGGTCCTGGCGATGTAGATGGCGTTCGGCTCCCAGACGGTGGCGCCGCTCCGGTCGGGGTCGTTGCCGGGGATGCCGAAGAGGCCGACGTCGGTGGCCGTCTGCGGGTAGGTCGCCAGCAGCGGCGGCAGCAGCCCGCTGAGCATCGCGTAGTGCGCGCCCTTGCCCTCCACCAGCATCTTCAGGCCCTGGTCGAGGGTGGCCGAGCCGAAGCCCTTGTTGAGGTAGTCCTTGGCGTGCACGTCGGCCAGGTGCTGGAACCCGCCCGCCGCGGCGGGCGTGGTGGCGTACTTGACCTTGCCCGCGGTGTAGTCCTGCGCGAAGTTCGGCACCGCGGCCTGCACGTTGTGGAAGTCGGCGAGCACGAAGATCTGCGAGGTCCAGGTGTCCTTGAAGGTGCTGATCACCGGGGTGATCCCGGCTGCCTTGATCTTGTCGTTGTTGGCCATGAACTCGGCCCAGGTCTTGGGGACCTCCAGCTTGAGCTGCTCGTACACCTTGCGGTTGTAGAGGATGCCGCCGCCTGTCAGCGTGGTGGCGGGGACGCCGAACACCTTGCCGCCCTGCGTCACGACGGGCAGGTATTCGGGCTGGACATTGGCCAGGACGGGGTCGCCGGTGAGGTCGACGAGGGTCTGGGCCGGGTTGAGCGCCTGCAGCAGCGAGCCGGAGTTGTACCAGAACACATCCGTCATCTCGCCGGTGGACAGCCGGGTCTTGACGATGTTGTCGCCCTCGCTGCCGCCGGGCTGGTGCTCCATCTCGACCTTGATGGTGGGGTTGGCCTTCATGAAGGCGTTGGCCAGGGCTTTGGAGGTGTCCACGATCGACTGGTCGCTGCCGGTCATGAAGGACAGGGTCACGGTGCCGTCGGCCGCGGGCCCGGCGTCGGAGCCGGGGCCGGAGCCGCAGGAGGTAAGGGCCGCCGTCGCGAGCACGGCCAGGGCCGCGGCAAGCGTGCGGTGGGAGGTCTTCACACACCCCTCCAGGGTTATTGAATCGTTTTAAGCGATTCCCCGATGCGGTTAACGTAGGCGTTACGTGAAAGGGTGTCAAGACTCGATTTGGGTAACGGTTTCCAGGATTTTCGCAGCTGAAATCGCTAATGAATGAGTCTTACGAGTAACGTTTCCCCCGCTGACCTCCCGTGGGGCGACGGCGGTCGATGATCCGCCGCCGGGCGCCCTGGGCATGATGTCCACGCGGACATCCGACAGGACGGGGACGCGCGGCGGCTGCCCGCCGGGCCGGACCGGGAACGCCCGCACCGCGCGAGCAGGTAACCGCGCCCGGGAACGCCCGCACGGGCACGAGCGGGTAGGCGTCCGAGTCCGGGCTACGCGGCGGGTGGCGCCGCCGTGGAGCCGCGGACGACCAGGCTCGGGGTGACGGAGAAGCGCACCGGTGTCATGCGGCCCTCGACGCGCTCCAGCAGGAGCTTGCCCGCGGCCCGGCCCATCTCGCCGCCGTCCTGGTCGACGCTGGTCAGCGCGATGTTGGGCAGAGCGGCCAGGTGGGTGTTGTCGTAGCCGGCGACCGAGACGTCCGCCGGCACGGACAGGCCGGCCTCGTGGACCGCGGCGAGCGCGCCGAGCGCCGCCTGGTCGGCTCCGGCGAAGATCGCCGTCGGGCGCGCCGTGCGGCCCAGCAGCTCGCGGGCGCCGTCGTAGCCGCCCTGCTCGTTGTAGAAGCTGGTCGCGACCGCGATCTCGTCGGCGAGCCCGTGCTCGGTCATGACGCGTTCGTAGGTCGCCGACCGGATGTTGTGCAGCAGGTCGGCGGGCCGGGCGATGCTGTCGTCCTGGTGGGTGATGTGCGCGATCCGGCGGTGCCCCAGCTCGATGAGGTGGTTCACGACCAGTTCGGCGCCCGCTTCGTCGTCGTCGAACACCGAGTCGTAGAAGGACGACCGCTCGTGACGCGCGAGCACCACGGTCGGCTTCTCCTTCGCCACCTCCTCCAGGCGCGCCTTCGAGGCGAGGGGCGCGACCATGATGATGCCGTCCACCTGCCGGTCCATCAGGGCGTCGACCGCCCGCTGCTCGACCTTTCTGGTGGCGCCGCCCTGGATCATGAACGCCTGGTAGTCGGTGTCCTCGAGGTAGGCGGTCAGGCCGTCGAGGATGTCGGCGAAGAACGGGTTCCTGATGTGCGGCAGCACCAGGCCGATCGTGAAGGTGCGGCCGCGCATCCCCCGGGCCACGGCCTGCGGCCGGTAGCCGAGCTCCTCGATGGCCGTCTTGACGCGGTCTTTCATGGCCGGGCTGACGCCGTAGGCGTTGCGGATCACCTTGGACACCGCCGTGACGGAGACCTGAGCGTGGCTCGCCACGTCGGCGATCGTCACTCGTCGTCGGCGACCAGGCGTGACCATGAAGCTCCATTTCCGAGGCGTGGTCCGATTGTACGAGCCCGGGATCTCCGAGCCGGTACCGGTCACGGACGGCGATATCGCCGCAGGGGACCTCCTGTATCCTCGGTGCATGCCCACCGACCTGCCAGCACCGATGGGCCAGGACGTGCCACAGTCCTACCGGGGGCTGCTGACCGAGCGCATCGCGCGTCAGCTGGAGCACGACATCCGATCCGGCGAGATCCAGGTGGGCGCCAAGCTGCCGTCCGAGCGCGAGCTGGCCGCCCAGTTCGGCGCGAGCCGCAACGTCGTGCGCGAGGTGCTGCGACGGCTGGAGGCGCAGCACCTGATCGAGGTGGCGCCCGGCCGGGGTTCGTTCGTCAGGGAGCAGTCCTCCCAGCACGCGCGCAACTACGACGCCCTCTACCGGGCCGGCCGGCCCACGGTCCGCCAGCTCATCGAGGCCCGCATCCCGCTGGAGGTGGAGATCGTCGGGCTGGCGACCGAGCGCGCCGACGATGCGCAGCTCGCGGTCATCGGGCGGGCCAACGACGCGCTGCTCAAGGCGACCGACGTCGTCGACATGGCCCATGCCGACCTCGACTTCCACGACGCGATCGCGCAGGCCAGCGGCAATCCGGTGCTGCGGATCATGCTGTCGTCGATCAGCGGCATGATGTTCGAGATGATGCTCCGCTCGCACTCCGACCCGAGCATCGGCGAGCCCGGTGTCCCCCATCACGCCGAGATCTTCGAGGCGATCGTGGCCCGCGACGTCGAGCGGGCCCGCAGCTACATGCGCGAGCACCTCACTCTCGGCCTGCGCACCTACGGCAAGGATCTCGACGTCAGCGTCGACGCGATGGCCAGGCAGCACATCGAGACGTTGCTGAGCCGGTCCACGAGCCGCGGCTAGCTCCTCCGTCCCAGCTCACCCTCATATCCGGGAGTGGCGATGGTGAATTCCGACTGCTATGGTCCAACTGGTCCTACCAGTTGGACCATAGCTGCAGGGACGTACCGATGCAGAAAGCCGATCCATGAGCATGTCCACCCACAGCCACCACCTCAGCCGCCGCTCCTTCGGCAGGCTCGCGGCGTCGGTCGCGGCCTCCCTCGGCGGGACGGCGCTCGCGGGCTGCTCGGCCGGCAGCGGCAGGCCCTCCCCGAACACGCCGCTGCGGATCATGGCCATCAACCACGTCTGGTCGCAGGCGATCAGGAAGCTGCTCCCCGAGTTCGAGGAGCGGGCCGGCCGCCGGGTGTCGATGTCGCTGCTCACCTCGGACCAGCTCGCCAACAGCTACAACGTCAAGCTCAACGCCTCGGCCACGGACATCGACGTGATGATGGTCCGGGCGCTGCAGGAGCAGTTGCTCTTCGCGCACAACGGCTGGCTGGCCGATCTCACCGGCCTGGTGACGGGCGACCTGGCCTATGACTGGGCCGACTTCCTCAAGGCGCCGCGGGAGCGCTCCGTCACCGCCCGGAAGGTCCTGAGCGTTCCGGTGGTGACCGAGCGGCCGGTCCTCTACTACCGCAAGGACCTGACGGGCGCGCCGGAGACGCTCGACGAGCTCATGGAGGCGGCACTGCGGCTCTCCGGCCAGAGCGGCGACCTCTTCGGCTTCGTCGGCCGGGGGCAGCGCAGCGGCGCGGTCAGCATCGCGCCCGGCAGTCCGCCTGGTCGGATCCGGCCACGCTGGCCGCGTTCCCGGCCGACCTGGCCACGACCATGCAGGCGCAGGCGCGGATCGGCCTGGGGCTCGACCGGCCCGACGTGCTGCAGGTCGGCCGGGCCCGGGACATCATCGGCCGCCCGCTGGTGGCCGGCATCCTCGGCGAGCCGGTGGCGCCGGTCGCCCGCGAGGCCGACGCCGAGTTCGCCGACTTCCTCGTCCGCGACAACCGCCACAGGGAGGGCTGATGTCCGCCACCCGGACCGCGCCGGCGCTCGGCCGCCCCGCCGCCCGCGCCAAGCCGCGCTCGTTCGAGCAGGCCAACCGGCGCCTGAAGTGGACGATGCTCACCCCGGCCCTCGCGTTCGTCGGGTTGATGATCATCTTCCCGCTGTTCTTCACGCTGAACCTCAGCCTGACCGACGCCTTCGGCGCGGTGAACGCCGGCAACGACCACGCCGGCCTGCGGAACTTCGGCGACGCCCTCACCGACACCCGCCGCTTCTGGCCGGCCGTCGGGCGCACCGCCCTGTTCACGGTCGGCGCCGTGCTGGTCGAGACCGTGCTGGGCCTGGCGCTGGCCATGCTCATGCGCAAGCCGTTCCGGGGCAGCCGCTGGGTCCGTACGGTGCTCATCGTCCCCCTGCTGACCACCCCCGTGGCGGTGGGGATCCTCTGGCTGCTCATCCTCGACCCCACCAACGGCATCGCCAACCACCTGCTCTCCTCCGTCGGGCTGCCGCCGCAGGAGTTCCTCGGCTCGGTGAGCCAGTCGCTGCCGCTCCTCATGCTCATCGACGTGTGGCAGTGGACCCCCATGATGACGCTGCTGCTGCTCGCGGGCCTGTCCACGCTGCCGGAGGAGCCCGAGGAGGCCGCGCACGTGGACGGGGCCGGGGTGTGGCAGCGCTTCCGGTACGTCGTGCTGCCGATGCTCGTCCCGACGCTGGCCACCGCCGTCGTGCTGCGCTCCATCGACGCGCTCAAGACCTTCGACATCCTGTACGCCACCAAGGGACCGGGCGGCGGCTCGGACTTCGAGGTGGAGACCCTCAACGTCTACGCCTACGGCCTGACCTTCGACTACCAGGAATACGGCCTGGCCTCGGCCGTCCTGGTCCTGTTCACCCTCGCCATCGTCGGAGTCGTGGTGCTGCTGCGGCGGCGCCCGGGAAGGAAGTCCGCATGAGGATGCTCCCCTGGCTGCGGGGCATCGCCATCACGGTCGTGTGCCTGGCTTTCGTCCTGCCGATCATCTGGATGTTCGCCGCCGCCTTCAAGACGAACGTCCAGGTCACCGACCCGAGCGTGGGACTGCTCTTCGCCCCCACGCTGGACAACTTCCGCAACGTCCTGGCCGACGGCGAGGTCCTCGCCTCGCTGCGCAACTCCCTGATCGTCGGCGTGGTGTCCACCGTGCTGTCCGCGATCATCGCCGTGCCCGCCGCCTGGGCGGTCGGGCGGTTCCGGATGCACCGCACCGGCTCGCTCGTCCTCGTGGCGCGCATCGTGCCGGCGATCTCGCTGCTCGTGCCCTGGTACTACCTGTTCGCCCAGGCCGGGCTGGTCGGCAGCTACACCGTGCTGGTGCTCAGCCACATGTTCGTCTCCGTGCCGCTGATCCTGTGGATCATGATCGGGTTCTTCGAGGGGCTGCCCGTCGAGCTGGAGGAGGCCGCGCGTACCGACGGGCTCACCGTCTTCGGCGCCTTCTGGCGCATCGCGCTGCCGCTGGCCGCACCCGGCACCACGACCGCGTCCGTGCTGGCGTTCATCTTCAGCTGGAACAACTTCATGTTCGCCCTCATCTTCTCCGACGAGGACACCCAGACCGCGCCGGTGACGCTGTTCAACTTCATCTCCTACGCCAGCACCGACTGGGGCGGTCTGATGGCCGCCGCCACGCTCATGACGGTGCCGGTCGTCATCGTCGCGGTCCTCGGCCAGAAGTACCTCGTCGCCGGGCTGACCGCCGGGGCCACGAAGGGCTGACCCCGTCTCATGAAAGGCAGTGCATTGAAGATCGTCGACGCCAGGGTGGTCCTGACCAGCCCTGGCCGCAACTTCGTCACTCTGAGGATCGAGACCGACGAAGGCGTCACCGGCCTCGGCGACGCCACCCTCAACGGGCGCGAGCTCGCCGTGGCCAGCTACCTGCGCGACCACGTCGTGCCGCTGCTGATGGGGAGCGATCCGCATCGCATCGAGGACACCTGGCAGTCCCTCTACCGGGGCGCGTACTGGCGGCGCGGGCCGGTGACGATGGCCGCGATCGCCGCCGTGGACGTCGCGCTGTGGGACATCAAGGCCAAGGTCGCCGGGCTCCCGCTGTACCAGCTGCTGGGCGGCGCGAGCCGCGAGCGCGTGCGCACGTACGGGCACGCCAGCGGGCGGGACATCCCCGAGCTGTTCGACTCGATCCGGGCGCGGCTGGCCGAGGGCTATCCCGCGATCCGCGTGCAGACGGGCGTGCCGGGGCTCAAGCTCGTGTACGGTGTCCGGCCCGCGCAGGACGCCGCGCAGGGCGCCCGGCCGGTGGTGGAGGACTGGGACACCGCCGCCTACCTGCGCAACCTGCCCAAGGTCTTCGACGCGGTCCGCCAGGAGTTCGGGCCCGGCCTGCCCCTGCTGCACGACGCCCACCACCGCCTCACGCCGATCCAGGCGGCGCGGCTGGGCAAGGACCTGGAGCCGTACGACCTGTTCTGGCTGGAGGACTGCACCCCGGCGGAGAACCAGGAGGGACTGCGCCTCGTCCGCTCCCACACCACCACGCCGCTGGCCATCGGCGAGGTGTTCAACACCGTCTTCGACTACCAGACGCTGATCAGCGAGCAGCTCATCGACTACGTACGCTCGGCCGTCACCCACTTCGGCGGCGTGTCACCGCTGCGGAAGCTGTTCGACTTCGCCGCGCAGCACCAGATCAAGAGCGCCGTCCACGGGCCCGAGGACATCTCCCCCGTCGGCATGGCCGCCGCCATCCACCTGGACCTGGCGATCCACAACTTCGGCATCCAGGAGTACGCCGGCTACACCGAGCTGACCGACGCGGTGTTCCCCCACGCCTACACCTTCACCGACGGGCACCTGCATCCGGGCGAAGCACCGGGGCTCGGTGTCGGCCTCGACGAGGAGCTGGCGGCCGCGCACCCGTACGAGGCGGCGTACCTGCCGATCAACCGGCTCCAGGACGGCACCATCCACGACTGGTGAGGCCCGCGGCTAGGCGTCCCAGCCGGCCTGCCGGCCGCCGACCCGGTCGGCGGCGATCTTCTCGAAATATCCGGACTTCGCGTAGGCCGCCATCGGATCGGGCGCCAGACCC
>NZ_JBFANM010000046.1:0-103580 GCF_040674815.1 Nonomuraea sp. NPDC049709 | reverse complement strand
GGCACCGCCTGCAGTACGCGGGCCAGGGCCTGGAGCGCCGCCACCTGCGCCGGGCCGGCCGGGTCGTGGGCCAGCAGCGCGATGTGGTGCTCCACGATGCCGTGCTCGCCCATCGACAGGGCTCGGCCGGGCGGCATGACGGAGGGCAGGCCCTTGAGCGGGAAGCCCGCCAGGCCGTAGTCGGAGGAGTCGGACAGGCGCAGGAGCAGGCGGTCATCGAAGACCGTCGAGACCTGGCCGAGCAGCCCGGACCGGTCGCCGGTGACCACCGCCCTGAACCCGACCGCCGCGCCCTCCCGCAGCAGCTGGAGCAGCGCCTCGATCAGCCGCCCGTAGTCGTAGCCCTCGAACGCGGCCACGAAGCCCTCCCAGCGGTCGAGCATGAACACCATCCAGGGCAGCCGATGGCCTGCCTGCCGGTATTCGGCCAGCGACGCGTGCCCGGCCTCGGCCAGGAGTTGCTGGCGGCGGCCCACCTCGGCCCGCAGCCGCGTCAGCAGCCGCTCCACCCGGTCGAGCTGGTCGCGGGTGACCACGGCGCCGCAATGGGGCATGGCCACCAGCGGCAGCAGCGCGCCCGAGCCGCAGTCGACCGCGTGCAGGTGCACGTCATCGGGGGAGGCGTACGCGGCGATGGCGCCCGCGATCGTGCGCAGCGCCGTCGACCTGCCGCTGCGCGCGGCCCCGGCGATCAGCAGGTGCCCGCCGTGGGCCACGTCGAGCGCCAGCGGGTGCCGGTCCTGCGCCCACGGCCGGTCGGTGATCCCGAACGGCAGCGGCGGCACCTCGGCGAACGCCTCCGCCCCGCCGCCCGCGTCCGCGCCGGTGAGTGGGTGGGGCGCGGCGAGCACCCCTGTGGTCCCGCGGGTGTCCGAGGGCCCGTGCCCCCCGTCGGGGAGGTCCAGGACGAGGCGGGTGGGCAGGGGGTCCAGCCACGGGCTGGGCTGGACGGGCACGCCGGCCAGCCGGGCGGCCTCGATCAGGGCGTCGGCGGCGAGGGTGAGGTCCGTGGTCGTGGAGTCCTCCTCCTCGGGCCGCGGGGGCGGTGGAAGCGCCTTCCCGAGGGCGCGCCAGTCCACGTCCAGCACCCGTACCTCACCGCCCGGCACGGAAGCGACACCGGGCGCGGCGGGGCTGCGGCCGCCGACCCTGGCCGTCTGGACGGCCACCGCGGCCCCCACCCCTGACCGCACGTAACAGCGGCCGGGCGTGGACTTGGAGATGTGCGCGGCGTCCGGCAGGTCGATGACGTCGGCCGACTCGGCGGGCTCGGTCACCCGCAGCGCGATCCGCAGCGAGGTGTTGGCCTGGATGTCGGCGGTCACCACACCGGCGGGCCGCTGCGTGGCCAGGATCAGGTGGATCCCCAGCGACCGGCCCCTGCGCGCGATGTCCACCAGCCCGGTCACGAAGTCCGGCAGCTCGGCCACCAGGGCGGCGAACTCGTCGATGATCAGCACCAGGCGCGGCAGCCCCGGCCCCGCGTAGTCCTCGATGTCCTTGGCCCCGGCCGCCGCCAGCAGCCGCTCCCGCCGCCGGATCTCGGCCGCCAGCGAGTCGAGGGCCCGCTGCGTCAGGTGGCCGTCCAGGTCGCTGACCATGCCGACCGTGTGCGGCAGGCGTACGCACTCCTTGAACGCGGCGCCGCCCTTGTAGTCGATCAGCACGAACGTGAGCTGGTCCGGCCGGTTGGCCACCGCCAGCGAGCAGATCAGCGTCTGCAGCAGCTCCGACTTGCCCGCGCCGGTGGTGCCGGCGACGAGCCCGTGGGGGCCGTCGAGTCTGAGGTCCACCGAGAACGGGCCGTCCGGGCCGACGCCGATGAGCGCCTTGGTGCTGCCCTGGTCGCCCCACTGGGCGGCCAGCTCCTTGCCGGAGGGGACGGGCATGCCCATCAGGTCGAGGAGGCGTACCGCGTCGGGGAGGTTGCCGCCGGGGTCGTCCCGGCTCACGTCGCGGATCGGGGACAGCGCCCGGGCCAGGCGGTCGCACCAGGGGGCCGAGACGAGGTCGGCCAGGACCGGGCCGATGACGTCGAGGCCGCCGCCGCGCAGGCGGACGAGACCGTCGGTGCCGCACGCGGCCACAGTCTGGCACTCCTCGGGCAGCAGGCGCTGGTCGTCGTCGATGGCCAGCGTGTACACGCCGGAGCGCGGGCCCTGGCGCAGCACCTGAGGCATGTTGGGCAGGCCGCGCAGGACCTGGGCGCCGTCGAGGATCACCAGCACGTCGTAGGGGCGCACGTCGTAGGAGGAGAACGTGGGCTTCTCCGGCCCGCCGAGGTCGTCCCAGCCGGTGGGGATCTTGCCCAGCTCGGGGATGGCGGTGTTCTGGCGCTCGTCGATGAGGGCGGCCAGCTCCGCGACCCGGCGGGCGGCCGAGTCGGGGTCGGTGCCCACCAGCGCCACGCACTCCTCGCCCGCCCGGGGCGCGCAGTGCGGCAACCAGCGCAGCCAGCCCCAGCGCCGCTCGGCGTCGGCGTGCGCGGACACCACCACGATGGCCAGGTCACGCGGGCTGTGCAGGGTGGCGGCCTGGGCGACCAGCCAGCCGGCCAGGCTGGTCGCCGATGAGCGCGGCCCCGTCACGCCGGCCACCCCCAGCCGCCGCATGGGCAGCGCCACCGGCACGGAACGGCAGATCGGCGGGTCGATGGGCCCGCCCTGCTCCTCCGACAGGTCCAGGTCGGCGGGCAGGTCGGCGAGCCCGACGCGCAGCCTGAGCGCGTCGGAGTCGTGGATCCGGCGCTCCCACAGCCGCCTGCGCGGCCCCGTGGCCGTCAGCAGCACCTGCGCCGGGTCGGGCGCGTCGGACCTGCGGGCGGCCTCGTCGGCGGCCCGGGCCCGCTCCACGGCCTCGTCGTACGCCCTGACCTGCTCCTCGTACTCCTTGAGCGCCTTCTTGTGCTGCTTCTTGCCGTGCCGCCGGTCGCTCCACCACTGGCCGATCATGATGACCGGCGTCATGAGGGCGACGAGCAGGTAGTACCACTGTTTGAGGGCGATCGCCAGGGTCAGCCCGAGCACGGCCGGGAGGCAGGCGGCCAGCAACTGCAGGCGCAACCCCTCGTTCCGGCCCGGCTCCTTGGGCTTGACGAACTTGCGCTGGGGCTCGGGCCGCAGCAGCCTGGGCGGGCGGTTGTAGGCGACGCCGCCCTCGGTCCGGGGTGCCAGGTGCGCGTCCCTCGGCTCGATGGAGGTCAGCACGAACACCGAGGACCCGCAGGTCAGTACGGCCTGGTCGGGCCATTCCACCGGCTCGGTGAGCGGTCGCCCGTCGAGCTCGGGCACCTCGTCGTAGCCGGCCGCGTGCTCGGCGGCCTCGCGCTCGGCCGTACGCGCGGTGAGCTCGGCCACCTCCTCGGCCCAGCGCCCCTTGAGCTTGATCCTGGGCGCCTCGCCGCGCGGCCGCCACGCCCGCTCCACGGTGATCGCCTCCGGCGTCACGCGTACGGTCACCGCCTCCGGAGCCAGCGCCGGGTCGTCGGCCGCCATCGCGCACATCGGGTCGGAGCCGATGACGTGCACGCCCAGTCCCAGCCGGTGCACCGCCCCGGCCGCCGGTCCGCCCACCACGCGCACCTCGGCGACCCCGCCGGGCTCCTCGACGACGGTGGCGCGGGCGAGGTGGGGGTCGAGCGTGACCTTGTCGCCGTCGCGCAGCACGGCGGCGGCCGGGGCGCGCGGGTCGAGCGGCCGGCCGTCCCGCCACAGGGCCGGCGGCCCCATGTCGGAGCGCTCCGGCCGGCGTGGCCTGGGCACGTGCGCGCCGACGCCGCCGGACGCCGTCATGCCGTAGGGCGCCCGGGCCTTGGGCAGCCGGACCACCTCCGCCAGTGGCCCCTGATCGCTGAGCGCCTCGCTCAGCCTCGCCACCGTGGCGCCGTCGTCGCCGTCGATCACGACGTCACGATCGCCCTGCCCGCCGATCACGGTGAGCATGATCCGCATGGTGCCGTCTCCTCGGTCGACTTCGGGCGCAAAGGTAGCGTCCGGAACGTGGCCTGGCGCGCCGGTTGACGGCAATGGCATGGCCGACGGGATGCAGGGGGCAGATTCCCCAAAGAATGTGATTGGAGTGCCGGAAGTTATTGAAGTGGCGGCTAGCCCGAAAAATCATCACTCGTCAACTTGATAGAAACAATAGGCATCGATTATTTCGGCTTGACATCATGTCACCTGCGAAACAAGCATGGGTCCCCGAATTTCGCCTACAGGCTCGGATCGATCGCCACATAATGGCGTGAATTCCGCAATTCACTTCGGGAGCCCCCCACCCATGAGGACCAGTGAAAAGCCTGCCGCCAACGCGGCGGCGGGGTTGTCCGGCCCGGCCTCGCGCAAGCTCCCCGTGCCACCCAGGGAACGCAAGCCCGCGCTGGCCGCGCTGGCCGTCCTGCTCATCCTCGGCGGCGCGCTGGCCACGACCCTGCTCGTCCTGCGCAGCGGCGACCGCATCTCCGCGATCCGCGTCACCCAGCAGATCGGCGCAGGTCAGAAGTTCACCCAGCAGGCGATCGAGGAAGTGAAGATCGCCGACACGGGCGTCGAGTTCGTCTCCTGGTCGCAGCGGGCGCAGGTGCTCGAAAGCTTCGCAACCGTCACCCTCCTTCCCGGCACCCTCCTGACCAACCAGATGGGCGTGCGGGCCAGCAGCGAGCTGGGGCCGGGAAAGGCCACGGTCGGGCTCGCGCTCAAGCCGGGGCAAATGCCGGCGGGCGTGCAGGAGGGCGACCGGGTTCAGGTGATATTCGTACCGAGCCGGTCGAGTCAGGGAGAAAGCCGCGTACTCGCCGCGAGAGCGCTGGTCTTCGCCGTGGGTGACAGGTCGAGAACGGGAAATTCCGGCCAGATCACCGTGGTCGTCGATTCGGCGGCGGCGCCGGAAATAGTGGCCTCCGCTTCCAGCGGGGAGATCGCGGTGGCCGAGCTCCCGGGGGAACGCTGACGTGGCGCTGATCGTACTGGCCGCCGACAAGGGCGCGCCGGGGGTGACCACCGCCGCCACGGCCCTGGCGGCGGTCTGGCCGCGTCCGGTGCTGCTGGCCGAATGCGACCCGGCGGGCGGCGACCTCGCCTACCGGCTGCCCGCGGCCGGCGGCGGGGTGTTGAACCCCGGCCGCGGCCTGCTCACGCTGGGCGCCACCGCGCGCCGCGGGCTCGAACCGGCGCAGATCCACCAGCACACGCAGAAGATCATCGGTGGTCTCGACGTGCTGGCCGGGCTCACGCACGGCGAGCAGGCGGCCGGGCTCACCTGGATGTGGGGCCCGCTGGGCAGGGTGCTGGCCGCCATCCCGAACGCCGACGTGATCGCCGACTGCGGCCGCCTGGGCGCACACCCGCAGATCGGTGACCTGATCGCCGAGGCCGAGCAGGTCGTGCTGCTCACCAGGGCCACCCTCGACCACGTGGCCCACCTGCGCGAGCGCCTGCAGATCACCAAGGCGCACGGCGTGGTCGTGATCGCCGACCCGCGCAACTACCGGGGCTCGATCGAGGACGTACGCAGGATCGTCGGCCCGAGCGTCCAGTTCGTGCACGGCCTGGCGTACGACCCCAAGGGCGCCGAGCTCCTGCGCGGCCAGTGGGGCGGCCGACTGGACCGATCGCTCCTCATCCGTACGGCCAGGGACCTGGCGGCGAGGCTGGTGAGCCACCGATGATCGACCACTCTCTCGTCAAGCGCTTCCGCCAGGAGGTCGGCGACCGCCTGGCCCACCAGCGCCGGCTCGACCAGGCCAACGGCCTGCCCCCGATGAGCGGGGAGGACGAGCGCCAGTTCGCCAGGGCGCTGATCTCCCAGGTGCTGGAGGAGCACGCCCGCAGCGAGATCGGCCTCGGCCGCACCCCGCCCACCGTGGAGGAGGAAGAGGCGCTCGCGGCGGGCATCCACGCGGCGCTGTTCGGGGTGGGCCGGCTGCAGCCGCTGCTCGACGACGCCCAGGTCGAGAACATCGACATCAACGGCTGCGACAAGGTGTTCGTCAGCTACGCCGACGGCCAGGAGCTCATGCAGGACCCGGTCGCCGACTCCGACGACGAGCTGATCGAGCTGATCCAGATCCTGGCCGCGTACTCGGGGCTGTCGAGCAGGCCGTTCGACACCGCCAACCCCCAGCTCGACCTGCGCCTGCCGGACGGCTCCCGGCTGAGCGCGGTCATGGACGTCACGGTCCGGCCGGCCGTCTCGATCCGCCGCGCCCGCCTGGGCAAGGTGTTCATGTCCGATCTCGTGGGCAACGGCACGATAAGTCCGGACGTCGGGCGCTTCCTGGCCGCCGCCGTCGCCGCCCGCAAGAACATCATGATCGCCGGCTCCACCAACGCGGGGAAGACCACCCTGCTGCGCGCCCTGGCCAACGAGATCCCGCCCAACGAGCGCCTCATCACCGTCGAGCGCGCCCTGGAGCTCGGCCTCGACCAGTTCCCCGAGCTCCACCCCAACGTGGTCGCCTTCGAGCAGCGCCTGCCCAACTCCGAGGGCCAGGGCGAGATCTCCATGGCCGAGCTCGTCAGGCGCTCGCTCCGGATGAACCCCAGCCGCGTCATCGTCGGCGAGGTCCTCGGCGACGAGATCGTCACCATGCTCAACGCGATGACCCAGGGCAACGACGGCTCCCTGTCGACCATCCACGCCAACTCCAGCATGGAGGTCTTCAACCGCATCGCCACCTACGCCCTGCAGGCCAGCGAGCGCCTGCCCATCGACGCCACCCACATGCTCATCGCGGGCGCCATCGACTTCGTGGTCTTCATCGAGAAGCGCAACGACTATCACGTCGGCGGCACCCTGCGCCGCTACGTCTCCAGCATCCGCGAGGTCAACGGCTGCGACGGCCGCGTCCTGTCCAGCGAGGTGTTCGTGCCCGGTCCCGACGGCACCGCACTCCCGCACGCGCCGGTCTCCTGCCTGGAGGAGCTCGCCGCCCACGGCTACTCCCCGGGGGGCTGGTAGCGATGCCGTTCACGTTCGACCCGCTGGCGCTGCTGTCCGGCGCCGTGGCGGGGGGCGGCCTGTTCCTGCTCGTCCTCTCCCTGTACGGCCTGCGCCCCCGCCCGACCCGGCCCAGGCGCCACCTGGTCAAGATGCTGACCACCCGCGCCGCGGTGGCCGCCGTGGCCGCCACCATGGTCCTGATCATCACCGGCTGGCCGGTCGTGGCGGTCGGCACGGTGCTGCTCGTGTTCGCCTGGCGCGGCCTGGCGGGCGGCGCCGCCGAGGAGCGCGCCGCCATGCACCGCCTGGAAGGGCTGGCCGCCTGGACGGAGTCGCTGCGCGACACGATCGCCGGCGCCGCCGGGCTCGAACAGGCCATCCCGTCGTCGATCAGGGCCGCCGCGCCCACGCTCAGGCCGCACCTGCGGGCCATGATCGACCGGCTGCACACCAGGATGGCGCTGCCGGAGGCGCTCGCCCGCTTCGCCGACGAGCTCGACGACCCCTCGGCCGACCTCGTGGTGGCCGCGCTCATCCTCAACTCCAAGCTGCGCGGCCCCGGCCTGCGCGACGTGCTGGGCGCGCTGGCCGTCTCGGCCCGCGAGGAGCTCGACATGCGCCGCCGCGTCGAGGCCGAGCGCCGCTCCACCAGGCGCAGCGTGCAGATCGTGGTGATCACCGCGCTCGTCTTCGCCGGGATCCTCGTGCTGTTCAACCCCTCCTACGTCGCCGAGTACGAGGGCTTCCTCGGCCAGGCCGTGCTGGTGGTCGTGGCGGGGCTGTTCGGGGCCGGGTTCGCCTGGATGCGGCGGCTGGCCAGGTTCGACAAGCCCACGCGGCTGCTCATGGGAGGAGGCGGCGGCAATGGCTGAGGTCGTGCCGGTCCCGGTGAGAGGACGCGGCGATGGTTGAGGGCGCGCTGGCCGGCGCCGTGCTCGGGCTCGGTCTGTTCGTACTGCTGCGGGCGCTCTTCCCGGCCCGACCCGGGCTGGTGGCGCGGCTGCTCGCGCTCGACGCCGTACGCGAGGACACGGGCGCCCCCCGTATCCAGCTCGTGCTGCCCGACGAGGAGGTCAGCGCGTTCCGCCGCGGTCTCGGCGCCCGGCTGGCCCGCCTGTACGGCGCCCGCGGCTGGGAGGCCAGGTCGGTCAAGGCGGACCTGGCCCTGGTCGGCCGCTCGTTCGAGGCGTTCCTGGCCACCAAGGTGCTGCTGGCGGCCAGCGGGCTGCTCGCCTTCCCGCTGCTCCTCGCCTGGCTGGTGCTCATGGAGTGGGGCACCTCCCTGGCCATCCCGTTCTGGGCCGCCGTGCTCGTGGCCATCGTCTTCTTCTTCCTGCCGGACCTGCAGGTGAAGAAGGACGCGGCGGCCAAGCGGCGCGACTTCCGCCACGTCGTCGGCGCCTTCCTCGACCTGGTCTCCATGAACCTGGCCGGCGGCCGGGGCGTGCCCGAGGCCCTGATGATGGCCGTCTCGGTCAGCGGAGAGCAGCCCAACTGGGCGATGGGCCGCATCCGCGACGCGCTGAGAGGCGCCCGGATCGTCGGCATCACGCCGTGGCAGGCGCTCGGCCAGCTCGGCGAGGAGATCAACGTCGACGAGCTGCGCGACCTGTCCGCCGCGCTCGGCCTGGTGGCGGACGACGGCGCGAAGGTACGCGCCTCGCTCACCGCCAGGGCCGCCACGCTGCGCCGCCGCGAGCTGGCCGAGATCGAGGGCCGGGCGGGCGAGCGTTCCCAGTCGATGCTGGTGGCCCAGCTCCTGCTCTGCGCCGGTTTCGTGATTTTTCTCAGTTTTCCCGCCGCTATGAAGATGTTGGGGGTCTGATGAACCATCCCTGGATCGTTTACCTCACCGCGTACCTGGGCGACCGCGTGCACCGTGCCCGCACGGCACCCACCCGGGGCGCCTCCGCCGTCGAATGGGTGATCATCACCGCCATCATCGCCGGTGTCGCCCTCGGCCTGGCCACCTTGATCAAAACCCTGGTCGAGCAGCAGCAGAGCAACCTCCAGGACACCTTCGGGGGTGGCGGTGGCGGCGACGGCGGTGGTGGCACTCCGTGAGAGTCCGGCCGCGACGGGACGAGCGCGGCGTGACGGTGATCGAGCTGGCCCTGCTCATGCCGGTCATCCTCGCGACCGTGCTGCTCATCGTGCAGGTCGCCCTCTGGTTCCACGCCCGGCAGGTCGCGGAGGCGGCGGCCAGGGAGGGCGCCCGCGTGGCCAGGGCCGCCCCGTTCGACTCGGGCGACTGGGAGGGCGCGGCCGCCGGGAAGGCCACCGAGATCGTCCGTACCATCGGCCCCCGGCTGCTGCGGGAGGCCACCGCCACGACGTCCGAGAAGGAGCCCGACGAGCGTTTCGTCACGGTGACCGGCAGCGCCGTACAGGTCATCCCGCTGCTGCCCGACCTGGCCTTCACGATCACCGCCACCGCGGGCGGCCCCGTCGAGTGCTTCCGCCCCGACAACGGCGGCGAGGACTGCGTATGAACGAGCGGGGCTCGATGGCGGTGGAGACGGTCATGCTGGCCCCTGTCTTCCTGCTGTTCCTCATGTTCCTGGCCGGGGCCGGGGTGCTGGTGGAGTCGCAGGGACGGGTCAACGGGGCGGCGCGCGACGCCGCCCGCGCCGCGTCCGTGCAGCGCTCGCTCGACGAGGCCGAAGCCGCCGCCGAGGCGATCGCCACGGGCGTGCTCAAGGAGCCCTGCCGGTCCTCCTCCGTCTCCCTGGACGGGTCCGAATGGGAGCAGGGCGGCCAGGTCCAGGCCGAGGTGACGTGCGAGCTGGACCTGTCCTTCCTCGGATTCGGCGGCACCAAGCAGCTCACGGGGACGGCCGTGGTGCCGCTGGAGCAGTTCAGGAGGATCGAATGAGGACCGGCGAGCGGGGGTCCATGTCGGTGTTCACCGTGCTGTTCTCCGTGGTCGTGTTCCTGCTGGCCGGGCTGCTGGTGGACGGCGGGTCGGCGATCAACGCCCGGCTGCGCGCCGCCGACGTGGCCGAGCAGGCCGCCCGGGCCGGCGCCGACCAGCTCGACGTCGACCACCTCCGCCAGACGGGGCAGACGCGGCTGCTCGGCGAGGAACAGGTGTGTGCCAGGGCCGACGAGATCGTCGCGGCCCAGGGCGGCGACGACGTGTCGCCCGGCGAGTGCTCGGTCGGCCAGGGCCAGGCGCAGGTGACGGTCACCGTGTCGGTGCGGTGGGAGGCGTTCTTCCTGAGCGCGATCGGTTTCCCCGGGGCCGAGATGACCGGCGAGGCCAGCGCCGTCCCCGAAGCGAGATAGCCGAAGCGAGATAGACCGAATCCCGCTACTCGATGGATGCGGGACACACGAGCCACGACGCTGGACCGGGGAAGGGAGAGGCGATGCCGACGCGAGAGCCCGCGCGTCCACACGGACGTCACGTTCCTGTGCGCGTGCCGGCCAGGCGCAGCGCCGGCGACGTGCTGGCCGGGATCGGGGCGCTGATCGTGCTGGTGGCGCTCGTGGGCGGCGTGCCGTACGCGCTGCTCACCTTCGTCGGGCCGCCACTCGCGCCCGAGCTGCTCGACCTCGACGTGCTGACCAGCAACGTCGGCCCGAGCACGATGATCGCCGTGCTCGTGCTGCTGGTGTGGATCGCCTGGTTCCAGCTCTTCGTGTGCGTGCTGGTCGAGGTGTACGCCGGGGTCCGCCGGGTGGGCATGCCCGCCCGCGTGCCGATGTCCGGCGGCATGCAGTTCCTGGCCAACAAGCTCGTCTCGGCCGCGTTGCTGCTGTTCACGGCCGGGGCGATGGTGGCGCCGATCGCGAGGCTGGCGCCCACGCCGGCCGCCCCGCCGGTGACGGCGGTCGCGTACTCGGCGCCGCTCGTCGAGCAGACGCTGGAGACGCAGAAGACCAAGAAGGTGTACGTGGTGCAGCCGCCGCACGGGCGCCACCACGAGAGCCTGTGGGAGATCGCCGAGAAGTGCCTGGGAGACGGCCGCCGATATCCCGAGATCTACCGGCTCAATCAGGTGAAGGAGCAGCCGGACGGCAGCCGGCTCAGGATGGCCGACCTGATCAGGCCCGGCTGGGTGCTCGACATGCCGGACGACGCCAGGAACGTGCACATCGTCCCCGCCGACCAGCCCCGCCAGCAGACCCTGCGCGAGCACCCGGGCCGGGCACACGTGGACCGCGACTCCAAGGCAGATACCGAGAAGCGGCAGACCCCCGAAAGAGGCGAGGGCAAGCACCGCCAGCCGGACCAGCAGGGCGGCACTCAGGCCGACCGCCAGGAGCGCCAGGAGCGCCAGGACCCGCGCGACCAGGAGACCGTCATCCGTGAGAGCCAGGACGGCGACCTGACCGGCTACCTCGCCGCCGCCTCCCTGGCCGCCGCGGGGCTGCTGCTCGTGCTGGCCAGGCGGCGCCGCGAGCAGCTCTGGCGGCGGATGTTCGGCCGCCGGATCGTCCGCCCCCGCGACGACGCCGCCCAGGCCGAGGTCGCGCTCCGGCTGGGCGGCGACGCGCCCGGCGCCCGCGTGCTGGACGTCGGGCTGCGCGTGCTCGGCGCCGAGCTGGCCGCCCAGCGCCGCACGCCGCCCACCGTGTACGGGGCACATCTGTCCGCGCGCACCCTCGACCTGTGGATCCACCCGCCGGACGCGGACCCGCCGGCCCCCTGGACGGCGGCGGACGGCGGCCAGATCTGGCGGCTGCCCGCCCACGAGGGCCGGCTGCTCCCGGACCGGGGACAGCAGGGCGGGGCACCCTACCCGGGGCTGGTCTCCATCGGCACGGACGCCGGCGGGCGCGTGCTGATCGACCTGGAGGCGGCGCAGGGCCTGATCAACGTGCGCGGCCCGCAGACCACCGCCGCGCTGGCCGCCCTCGCCGTCGAGCTGGCCACGAACCGCTGGTCCGACCGGATGCGCATCACGCTCGTCGGCTTCGGCGAGGAGCTGACCGCGATCGCGCCCGGCCGGATCAGGGCGGTCGGCAGCCTGGCGGAGGTGCTGCCCGAGCTGGAGGCGAGCGCCGCGCCGCGCCGGGAGGTGCTGACCGGCCGCATCACCGGCAGCCCGCGCGGCGCCCACTACCTGCTGTCCTCGGTGGCGCCCACGCACGAGGAGGCCCGCCGCCTGGCGCTGCTGGCCCGCCACGACACCGCCGGATACGTGCTGGCGGGCGAGGTCCCGCACGCCACCTGGACCCTGGAGATCAGCGAGGACGGCAAGGCCAGGCTCGCCGAGCTGGGCTTCGAGGTGGAGGCCCAGCTCCTGCCGCGCCGCCACTACCGCGCGCTGATCGACCTCTTCCGCACGGCCGACCGCCTCGAAGGCGAGGTCATCCCGGAGGCCGAGCCGCTGGGCGGGCTGCACCCGCCCGCCGTGGAGATCAGGATCCTCGGCCCGGTCGAGATCTCCGGCCTGCCCGCCCTGGAGGAGGGGCGGATGGAGCTGGCCACCGAACTGTTGGTCTACCTGTCCACGCACGTGGGCGGCGTCCATCCCGTGGTGCTCGGGGGCGTGTTGTGGCCGCGCGGCGTGCAGGACATGGTCAGGGACGCCACGATCGCCAGGGTCGCCGAGTGGCTCGGGCCCGAGCACCTGCTCACCGACGAGGCCGGCCGGCTGCGGCTGGGGCCCGACGTGCGTACGGACTGGGCGCTGTTCCGCGAGCTCGTCCGCCGCTCGCACGGCGACCCCACGGCCAGGGCCGTCCTGCTGGAGAAGGCGCTCGGCCTCGTACGCGGCCCGCTGCTGGCCGCCCGCCGCCCTGGCCGGTACGCCTGGCTGGCGGCCGATGACCTGGAGTACGACGTCACCGCCGCCGTGGCCGACGCCGCGCACCAGCTCTGCGAGCTCCGGCTCGCGAACGGCCAGCCGGACGCCGCCGTGGCCGCCGTACGCGCGGCGCTGCTGCTGGCGCCCGACGACGAGGGACTCTGGCGCGACCTGCTGCGGGCCACGCACGCCACCGAGGACATCGTGCGCCTGCGTGCCGTCGTCGAGGGGCTGACCCGCCGGGCGGCCTCGCACCCGTACGGGGGCGGGATGGCCCCCGAGACCGAGGCGTTGATCGAGGAACTGCTGCCTACGTGGCGCATCCATGTGGTGAGGGAGTCGTCGGCATGAGACGTGCGGCGATGGTGGCGCTGACCCTGCTCCCCATGACGGGGCTGCTCATGACGGGTTGCGCGCCGCCCGAACGGCCGTACCGGCCGCAGGAGGGCGCCACCACGGCCCCCTCCCCGTCCGGGACCACGAGCGCGTCCCGGAGCGAGACCGGCAGCGAGACCGGGAACGAGCCGGCCCGCACGCCGGGCCCCGAGACGATCTCGATCGGCGGCGGCAAGCTCCGGGTGGACATCGACTGGCCCGCCGGCCGGGACCCGCTCATCGATCTCATGGCGGACTACTACGTGGCCTCCAGGAAGGCGCTCGTCTCGGGAAGCGATCGATACCTGAAAGGTCTGGATCTCGAACTGACCGGCGTCCGCGAAGCGTACGACTGGGTGCACGGCTACACCGAGAAGGAGAAGACGGTGAAAGGCGCGACCCGGCTCTACGACCTGCGGGTAGCCGCGGTGATGGACAAGGGCGCGCAGGTCAACGCATGTGTGGACGAGACAGGCGCGCGCGTGGTCTCCACACGTACCGGCAAGGCGGTCGCGCCCCAGCCCTTGTGGGTGCGCGCTCCGTACCTCCAGGTCCTGCTCGCGCACCGCGGTGACGACGGTGTCTGGCGGATCAGGGGATTTCGCTACGACTTGAAGGGGTGCACCTGATGAAGGGCCTGATATCGATGGTCGTCGCGGGCACGTTGCTGGCCGGCGCCGCACCGGAACCGCCGAGCGGCGCCCCCATCGACGAGGGCAGGACGAAAGGCGTCGAGCTCTTCAACTCCAAGATCGTCATCTCGGGCGACGGCGCGCGGGGCGGCAGGGCCGACGGTTACGTGCTCAAGCGTCCCTGCTGGTACGAGCCCGGCCTGGACGCGAGCGAGATGCTCAAGTCGCAGGAGTCGCTGCGAGCGTACTGGTTCAGGTTCACCCCGAACCCCACCGAGGAGAAGTTCAAGGCGTTCCTCAAGCAGTTCCAGGACAAGATCGGCAAGGATGGGCGCTGGTGGGGGCCGGCGTACAACGCCTCCGATCCCAAGGGCGAGGCCTGCTTCTCCAGCCTCGACCCATTCGTCTTCGTCCCGCCCGGCACCACGCCGCCGTCCGGGATCACGATCCAGGAGCTGGCCGAGATCGCCCGGGCCGCGCTGACCGTGCCCGAGCCGACCGTCAAGCTGAACCCCGACGCCAAGAGCTACGTGAACCTGCCGACCTGGGTCTGGCTCGACGGCATCGGCCAGCCGCGCAGGTCGGTGACCGCGACGATCCCCGGCGTCATGAGCGCGACCGTGGTGGCCACGCTGGAGGAGATCAAGATCGACCCGGGCACGTCCAAGGACCGGGCCGAGGTGCACGAGGAGGGCTGCGGGACGTCGGGCAAGCCGTACGTCAAGGGCGGTGCGTTCGCGTGCGGCGTGCGTTACCTGCGGTCCTCGATCGACCAGCCGCGCGAGACGTACACGCTGACCGTCACGACCGTGTGGCCGGTCGAGGTGGCGGGTGACGTGGTGCCGTTCCAGTTCGCGCCCGTCGAGCTGGAGACCACCCGGGACGTGCCGGTCGGCGAGATCCAGAGCAACGTCAAGCCCAGTTAGGCGATGACCGCGGCGAGCGGGGCCAGCTCCGGCAGCTCCGCCGCCTCGGCCAGCACCTCCTTCAGCACGGCGTCGTGCGTCGGGGCGGCCTGCTCCAGCAGCTCGCGCCCGGCCGGCGTGACCTCGGAGTAGATCCCCCGCCGGTCGTCCTCGCACAGGTAGCGCCGCAGCAGCCCCCGGTTCTCCAGCCGCGTCACCAGCCGTGTGGTCGCGCTCTGGCTGAGCACCACGGCCCCCGCCTGGACCGCCGCCCTCCTGGGGCTGCTGGGGCTGGGGGTCGCGGGAGCGGCCGGCCTCCAGGCCCGCCGCCCGCTCCCCGCCCGACCACCACCAGGGCCGGCACGGCGGGATGCCGCGTCGGCCCCGCGGGTCTGCGGCTCAGTCGAACAGCTCGTCGATGCTGGTGGCGGTGGTGGCCTTGGTGATCCAGGTCTCGAGGGTCTCGTGGTCGGTGCAGGCGAGGATCCGTTCCCGGGCCTCCTGCGGGACGGGCACGCCCCGCGCGTTGAGAACCATGACGATGGCCTTCGCCGCACCCTTCGCCTCACCCTCGACTCTGCCGCGTTCGACCCACTCACGGACGAACGGGAGGTGCATGAGGTCCTCGACGCCTACGGTCATCTTGAGCTCCTTGTACAGCTTTACGGCATCTGACCTGGGCAGCAGACATTCGCAGTTGCCCAGCCGCGCCTCATCGAAGCTCGGCACGCTGATGTCCATCTCGGCCAGTAGGGACGTGACCAGAGAGGGACGGTGGCGCACGAGCTCGATGAGGTACTCGTGTTGCTGCGTCGGCATGCCGAACAAATTACCGAACGCAGTCGAGCCATTACCCGGGGTTGACGATTGCTCCGGATTCGTGGGCGAGGAGCCACTCTTTCACCGGTACGCCGTAGTAATACCCGCCATACCCCCCAGAACTGGGCAGCACCCGATGGCACGGCACGAACGGTGCGATCAGGTTCTGGGCGCAGGCCGACCCCGCCGCCCGCGCCGCCGTCTTGGGAAGCCCCGCCCGCTCGGCCAGCTCCGCGTACGACACCGTCGTACCGGGCTTGACCTCCCGCAACGCCGCGTGGAGCCGCTTGCGGGTAGGGGTGCCGGGCTGCGAGACCGGGATGGCGTCCAGGGCGTCGAGGTCGCCGTCGAGGTAGGCGCGTACGGCCTCCGTGGCGGGCCCGGGGTCGGTCACGACCTCCAGGCCCTCCGACTGCAGGGCCGGGGCGAGCCGGACGAACATCTCCGTGGGATCGGCGGTGAAACCGGCGGCGACCAGCACCCCTTCGCGGGTCAGCAGGGCGAGCGGGCCCACCGGCGTCGGTACGAGCTGGGCAGCGATCATGAGGAGCTCCAGAGGTGCAGGGCGGCGTACGCCCGCCACGGGCGCCACCGCTCGATGTGGTCTTGGGGGATGCCCAGGGCGGCCATGCGCTTGTTGAGCACGAGGTCGCCCGTGGGCCAGGCGTCGGGGTCGCGCAGCGCGCGCAGCGCGATGTAGCTGGCCGTCCACGGCCCGATGCCGGGCACCTCCAGCAGCCCGGCCACCGCCTCCGCCGGGTCCTGCCCGCCGTCCAGGTCGAGCCGGCCCTCGGCCAGGCGGGCGGCCAGGTCCTTGAGCGTGTCGATCCTGCGGTTGGTCAGGCCGAGCCCGGTCAGGTCGGTCTCCGCGAGGTGGGCGGCGGTGGGGAAGAGGCCGCCGGGCGCGGCGGCCCTGGCGACGATGCGGCCGAGCAGCGTACGGGCCCCGGCCACCGAGATCTGCTGGCCCACGACCGCGCGTACGGCCAGCTCGAACCCGTCGAACGTCCCCGGCACCCGCAGCCCGGGCCGCGCCGCGATCAGCGGGCCGAGCGAGGTCTGGCCGAGGACCTCGGAGATGGCCTCCGGGTCGGCGTCGAGGTCGAGGAGGCGGCGGCAGCGGGCCACCACGCGGGCGAGCTGCCGGGTGTCTTCCACCGCCACGTCCAGGGCTATGTGGTCCCGTTGCGGTGTGAGCGTGATCGTCCCGCCCGGTACGGCTCTGGCGTACGACGTTCGGTCCGCCACCTCCAGCCCGGGAATCGCGCGAGAGGCGAGGAACGCGAACACCCCGTCCACGTCGTACGGCTCGCGCCGGTGCAGCCGCAACCGCAGGGTCGCGGGCCCGGCCGTCACCTCGGGGGCCTTGCGCGCCCGCGGCCCCGCCGTGGCGCGCAGCTCGCTGGGCGTGAAGCCGTACGTCTCCCGCATCGTCGCGTTGAACTGCCGCACGCTCCCGAACCCCGCCGCGAACGCCACCTCCGTCACCGGCAGCCCCGTCTCGGTCAGGAGCTGCTTGGCCAGCAGCAGCCGCTTCGTCCGGGCCACCGCCAGCGGCCCGACGCCCAGCTCGGCCACGAACAGCCGGTGCAGGTGGCGCTCGGTGATGTGCAGCCGCGTGGCCAGCCCGGCGACGCCCTGCTCGTCGGCCGCCCCGTCGTCGATGAGCCGCAGCGCCCGCCCGACGAGGTCGCCGCGCACGTCCCAGCCGGGATCCCCGGGCGACAGCTCGGGGCGGCAGCGCTTGCACGGCCGGAACCCGGCCGCCTCGGCCGACGCGGCATGCCGGTAGAAGCGCACGTTGCGGGACGCGGGCGTACGGGCCGGGCAGATCGGACGGCAGTAGATACGGGTCGTCGTCACCGCGGTGTAGAAACGACCGTCGAACCGGGAGTCCCTGGCGGAGACGGCCCGGTAGCAGGAGTCGAAGTCCAGCTCTAGTGGTGACATGCCTCCGACAGTATGCGCTCCCCAAGGGTGACGACTGGCGGAAATCGGACGCCAACGTGACGCCGTACGGACCCCGGTGGAGCCCGTACGGCGGCCGCTACTTCGACGAGACCCCGACCCCCAGGTCGAACTCCCGGTAGACCCGCGCCCAGAACCCGTCACGCAGCCAGACCCGCGCCTCCGGGTAGGGCCGCAGCGAGTGCCCGAGCTCCTTCTCCGCCTCGATCAGCAGCTCGGTGTCGATCACGGTCGGCAGGATCGGCCCCGGCAGCAGGTCGCGGATGTTGTCGCGGCCACGGGTGAGTATCCACTTCTGGGCCACGTGCTCGCCCACGTCCTCCACCCGCGGCCGGCTCGGCCCGAGTTTGGCGACCTGGCCGGGCTTGGCGTGCGGTTTGACGGGCGCGCGCCCGGCGAAGACCTGGGCGGGCGAGGGGGCGGCGGCTGGTGGAGTGACCGGGACGGGCTGGGGTGCGCGGCTGAAAAAGGGCCTTAGGAAATCAGCGGAGATCACTTCGACGGTGTCGGACTCCCACACCAGGCGTTCGGCCTGGTTGGTGCCGTAAGGAGGCTCGACGCCCCAAAGGTGGATGCGGACGCCGTACGCCTGCGCCGCCTCGACCGCCGGGACCATGTCCTCATCGCCCGCCAGCAGGATCGTGTCGGTGACCGCATGATGCCTGGCCAGTGCCTCCAGATCGCTCCGGATCTGCGCGTCCACGCCCTTCTGCTGGCCACGGGCGTTCAGGTTGCCAAGTCGCACCTTGACCCACGGAAGCTGGGCGATCACACGCTGGTCGACGGTCGGCACGCGATCACGGGCTGCGTCATACCAATAGATCCGCAGAAGTTCGCCGGAAATACGTTCCTCTGCATGTTTCTGTAGACTCTGGATGAGCTCATCGGCGGCCACCCGATATTCCTTGCGCTCCTTCGCGCCGAGCAGCACTTCACCTGCCGCAGCGTACAGATAACCGACATCCACTAGGACGGCGTACTTGGCTGCCACAGGATGCGGCATGAGGTCTGGGATGGCCATGTCGTCCTCCAGGCCGCGGTGTTAGTTGATCGGCCGACTATATACGCCTACTTTCTCTAGATAGTCCCAACTCCCGGGGAACTTGACACCCGATTCGCAGGATCTATCTAGGGTAGTGCGCTCATCCGCCATGCCGACTTCCCTGGGGAGACAGGCTTACGCATACCTCTAGCCGGGTTTCGCCATGTTTGCCGTCGGGGGGTGGGAGGGGTCTCCGGTACGGCCGGCGGGCTCTGGCGGATCGCGAGCACGACCACCAACGCGGCGATCTCCTCGGGCGTGGCGTTGCCTCGGACAATACGCAGGTCTGCCGTCATAGCGGGATGTTCCCATGCTTCTTCGGGGGGAGCGTCGCCCGCTTGTTCCGCAGGGCCCGCAGCGCCCGGACGACCTGGGGCCGGGTTTCGGACGGCCGGATCACGGCGTCCACGTAGCCGCGCTCGGCCGCGATGTACGGGTTGGCCAGTGTGTCCTCGTACTCGGTGACGAGCCTGGCCCGCTCGCTCTCCGGATCGTCGGAGGCGGCCAGCTCGCGCCGGTAGAGGATGTTGACCGCGCCCTGCGCGCCCATGACCGCGATCTGAGCCGTGGGCCAGGCCAGGTTGACGTCCGCGCCGAGGTGCTTGGAGCCCATGACGTCGTACGCGCCGCCGTACGCCTTGCGGGTGATCACCGTGATCAGCGGGACGGTCGCCTCGGCGTAGGCGTACAGGAGCTTGGCGCCCCGGCGGATGATTCCGTTCCATTCCTGATCGGTGCCGGGAAGGAAACCCGGCACATCTACAAAAGTCAGGATAGGAATATTAAACGCATCACATGTTCGAATAAATCTGGCGGCCTTCTCGGATGCGTTGATATCCAGACATCCGGCGAAATGCATGGGCTGGTTGGCCACGATCCCCACCGGCTGGCCGTCCAGGCGGCCGTACCCGACCACGATGTTCGGCGCGAACAGCGCGTGGACCTCCAGGAACTCCCCGTCGTCCAGCACGTGCTCGATCACCTGGTGCATGTCGTACGGCTGGTTGGCCGAGTCGGGGATCAGCTCGTCGAGGTCGGGATCCGGCTCCAGGTCCGCGGCGGCCTCGAAGATCGGCGCCTCGTCCAGGTTGTTCGACGGCAGGTACGACAGCAGCGCCTTGACGTAGTCGAGCGCGTCCTCCTCGTCGGCGGCCTGGTAGTGGGCCACGCCCGACTTCGTGTTGTGCGTGTGGGCCCCGCCGAGCTCCTCGAACGTGACCTCCTCGCCGGTCACCGTCTTGATCACGTCGGGTCCGGTGATGAACATCTGCGACGTCTGGTCCACCATCACCACGAAGTCGGTCAGCGCGGGGGAATAGACGTGTCCGCCGGCCGCGGCGCCCATGATGAGCGAGATCTGCGGGATCACCCCGGAGGCGTGCACGTTGCGCTTGAAGATCTCCGCGTACAGGCCGAGCGCGACCACGCCCTCCTGGATGCGCGCGCCGCCGCCCTCGTTGATGCCGATGATCGGGCAGCCGGTCTTGATCGCCAGGTCCAGGACCTTGACGATCTTCTCGCCGTACACCTCGCCGAGCGAGCCGCCGAACACCGTCACGTCCTGCGAGAACACGCACACCTGCCGGCCGTCGACCGTGCCGTGACCGGTGATGACGCCGTCGCCGTACGGCCTGCGCCTCTCCAGCCCGAACATCGTGGACCGGTGCCTGGCGAACTCGTCGAACTCCACGAACGAGCCCTCGTCCAGCAGCGCCAGCACCCGCTCGCGAGCGGTCATCTTGCCCCGGGCACGCTGCTTCTCCACGGCCGCCGCGGAACCGGCGTGCACGGCCTCGTCCAGCCGCCGCTCCAGATCGGCGATTTTTCCGGCGGTGGTGTGGATATCGGGCTTTTCCGGTATCGATTCCGCGGCAGCGCTCATGCGCGCAAGGCTAGTCGCTCCTCCTAGAGTGGATCCATGACGGATGCGGTTCGCACCCATGGCCTGTTCAAGCGATACGGGCAGCAAATCGCCGTCGCGGGGGTAGATCTCGTCGTCCCCGCCGGGAGCTTCGCCGGGCTGGTCGGCCCCAACGGCGCGGGCAAGACGACCACGCTGAGCATGATCACCGGGCTGCTCCGACCCGACGGCGGCGCGGCCGAGGTGGACGGGTTCCACGTCTGGCGCGATCCCGTCGAGGTCAAGGCGCGCATCGGCGTGCTGCCCGAGGGGCTGCGGCTGTTCGAGCGGCTGTCGGGCCGCGAGCTGCTGCTCTACAACGGCCGCCTGCGCGGCATCCCCAAGGCCGACGTCGAGCAGCGCGCGAACGAGCTGCTGTCCGTGATGGACCTGGCCGACGCCGCCGACAAGCTCGTCGTCGACTACTCCACCGGCATGCGCAAGAAGATCGGCCTGGCCGCCGCGCTGCTGCACAACCCGTCGGTGCTCTTCCTCGACGAGCCGTTCGAGGGCGTCGACCCGGTCAGCGCGAACACGCTGACCGAGGTGCTGCGCCGCTTCACCGCCTCCGGCTCGACCGTCATCTTCTCCAGTCACGTGATGGACCTGGTCGAGCGGCTGTGCGACTGGGTGTCGGTGATGAGTGCGGGTCATATCGTGGCGCAGGGCCCGTTAGCGGACGTACGCGGCGGGCGCCCCCTCAACCAGGCGTTCCTCGAACTGGTCGGCGGCAGCCCGGGCGGCGGCGAGCCCGGCCTGAGCTGGCTCGGCGCCAGACCCGAGGGCACCAAGCCCGATGGGACCGGACCCGCCGCACCCACCCGACCCGCCGCACCCGACGGACCCGCCGCACCCGACGCATCTGCCGAACCCGACGGCTCCCAAGCCGAGCAGGGCACCGGACACCGGGCGAACCCGTGAGCACGGTGGCGCTGTTCGCGCAGCTCAAACTGCGGCTGCTGGCCGGCAACCTGCGCGGTGACCTGCAGCGCAAGCTCGGCTTCATCTTCACCCTCGTGGCCGCCGCGGGCCTGGCCGCGCTCGGCTTCTTCCTCATGAGCCTGCTGCGGCTGGCCCCCGCCGACATCGCCGCGTCCCTCGTGACCGTGGCGTTCTCCGCCTTCCTCGTCGGCTGGATGGTCGTGCCGCTGCTCGCGTTCGGCCTGGACGACACGCTCGACCCGGCCAAGCTGTCGCTGTTCCCGCTGCGCACGCGCCGGCTCGCGATCGGCCTGTTCACCGCGTCCGTGACCGGCGTCTGGCCGGCGGCGATGCTGGTCGTCACGTTCGGCGCCCTGGTCGGGCTGGCGTCGAGCGCCGGCGGGTGGCTGCTCGGGGTGCTCGCCGTGCTGGTGCAGTTCGCGCTCTGCGTGGTGACGTCCCGGCTGATCACCACCTCGCTGTCCAGCGCGCTGCGCACCCGGCGCGGCCGTGACGTGCTGGCCGTGGCGGCGCTGCTCGTGGTGCTGCTGGCGCAGCTGCCCAACCTGGTGATGAACTCCGGCTTCGGCGACCCGACGGCCATGCTGCACCAGATGGCCGCCGTGCTGAGGTGGACCCCGCCCGGCATGATGGCCCACGCCGTCGTCGACGGCGGCCTGGTGGGGCTGGCCGAGGTGGTGCTCGGGGCGCTGCTCGTGGTGGTGCTGGCCTGGCTCTGGATCAAGGCGCTGAGCCGGGCGCTGGTCACGCCCGACGTCTCGACCCAGGCGGCCTCCGTACGCAGGGAGAGCGGGCTGATCGACCGCTTCCTGCCGGACGGGCCGCTGGCGGCGGTGGTGACGAAGGAGCTGAAGTACATCAGGCGCGACCCCCGTTACCGCGTGGGCTGGTTCAGCTCGGTCCTGGTGACGGTCGTGCTGTCGTTCTCCCTGACCAGGACGGCCGAGGCCGCCGCCGGCATGCCGGTCACCCTGGCCTGCGCGGGCGCCCTGATGATCGCGTTGCAGTCGATCAACGCCTTCGGCATCGACGGCCGCTCGCTCTGGATGAACGCCGTCACCTTCGGCTCCGAGCGCGGCCTGGCCACCGACCTGGCCGGGCGGCACCTGGCCAATGCCCTGATCGCCGTGCCGCTGATCGCCGTGATCGCCGTCGCGACCGGCCTGCTCGCCGGCCAGCCGGCCGCGATCCTGCCCGGCATGCTGGCCGGCTGGGGCGCGCTCGGGGTCGGGCTCGGCGTCGGCTCCGTGACGAGCGTGGTGCTGCCGTACACCGTGCCCGAGCGCATGAACGCCTTCAGCGGCGCCGCCCCCGGTCAGGGCGGGCTGGCGTTCGCCTCCGCGATGGGGGCCACGGTGGGGATCGCGCTGCTCGCGCTGCCGTTCGTGCTGCCGCTCGTGTTCGGGCTCCTGTGGGTGTGCGTCCTGGCCCCGTTCTACGGCCTGCTGGCGGAGGTGCTCGGCCGCCGGCTGGCCGCCAGGATCGGTTTCGCCCGCACTCCCGAACTGCTCCTGGCGGTGTCAAAGCCCACCTGAGCAGTGGTCTAGTCCAATTGCTGAGACCGGTCTACGGCGTCCCGAGACGACTCGATACCCTTCGAAACATGATTGACCAGGGGCTCGAGCGTCGCAGTGTCGCCGTAACCGAGATGCCGGACGAGCTACGTCACGATGTGCGCCTGCTCGGCAAACTGCTCGGCCAGGTGCTGGCCGAGCAGGGCGGCGAGGACCTGCTGGCCGATGTCGAACGGTTGCGCAAGGCCGTCATCGCGGCGCGCAGGGGCGAGATCTCGGCCGACGTGATCACCGAAATGGTCGCCGGATGGGAGATCGAGCGGGCCGTGGCCGTCGCCCGCGCGTTCACCTGCTACTTCCACCTCGCCAACCTGGCCGAGGAGCATTACCGCATCCGCACGCTGCGCGAGCGGGACGCCGAGGGCAGGGTGCAGCGCGAGTCGCTGGCACAGGCCGTACACGAGCTGGGCCACGAGCGCGTCACCGAGCTGCTGGCGGGCCTGGAGCTGCACCCCGTGCTCACCGCGCACCCCACCGAGGCGCGCAGGCGCGCCGTCGTCACCGCCATCCAGCGGGTCAGCGGTCAGCTCACCGAGTACAACACGCCCGGCCGCGGGGCCTCCGAGCGCGCCGAGAGCAAGCGGCGCATGCTGGAGGAGATCGACCTGCTGTGGCGTACGGCCCAGCTCCGCTCGACCAAGCTCGACCCGCTCGACGAGGTACGCACGGCCATGGCCGCCTTCGACGAGACCCTGTTCCGCACGGTGCCGCAGGTCTACCGCGCGCTGGACGCGGCACTCGACGAGGGCACCGGCACCCGGCCACCGCAGGCCAGGCCCTTCATCCGCTACGGGAGCTGGATCGGCGGCGACCGCGACGGAAACCCGAACGTCACCGCCAAGGTCACCCGCGAGGCCATCCAGATCCAGTCCGAGCACGTGCTGACGGCCCTGGAGACCGCCTGCACCCGCATCGCCCGCACGCTCACCGCCTCGGCGCAGTTCGCGCCCTGCTCGCCCGCGCTGAAGTCGGCGCTGGCGGCGGCCGTGGACGCCCACCCCGATGTGGTGTCGGAGCTGGCCACCCGCTCGCCGCGCGAGCCGCACCGGCAGTGGCTGCTGTTCGTGGCGGGCCGCATCGCCGCCACCCGCCGCCGCGACCTCGACCTGGCCTACCGCTCGCCGTCCGAGCTGCTGGCCGATCTGCGGCTGGCCCAGGAGTCGCTGGCCGTCTCCGCGCCGCGGCAGGCGTACGGCGAGTTGCAGCACCTCATCTGGCAGGTGGAGACGTTCGGCTTCCACCTGGCCGAGCTGGAGGTGCGCCAGCACTCCCAGGTGCACGCGGCGGCCCTGGAGGAGCTGCGGGCCGGCGGCGAGCTGTCGGAGCGCACCGAGGAGGTCCTGGCCACGATCCGGGTGATCGGCTGGATCCAGGAGCGCTTCGGCGTCACGGCCTGCTCCCGCTACGTGGTCTCCTTCACCCGCACCGCCGAGGACATCGCGGCCGTCTACGAGCTGGCCTCGCACGCGCTCGGCGACCGCGCGCCGGTGCTCGACGTGGTGCCGCTGTTCGAGTCGGGCCAGGACCTGGCCAATTCGCCGCGCGTGCTGACCGGCATGCTGGAGATCCCGCAGATCCAGCGGCGCCTGGCGGACACCGGCCGGCGCATGGAGATCATGCTCGGCTACTCCGACTCGGCCAAGGAGCTCGGCCCCGCGGCCGCCACGCTCCGGCTCTACGAGGCCCAGGAGGAGCTGACCGCCTGGGCCGCCGAGCACGACGTGAACCTGCGCATGTTCCACGGCCGCGGCGGCGCCCTCGGGCGCGGCGGCGGCCCGGCCAACCGCGCGGTGCTGGCCCAGGCCCCCGGCTCGGTCGCGGGCCGCTTCAAGGTCACCGAGCAGGGCGAGGTCATCTTCGCCCGCTACGGCCACATCGCCATCGCCCGCCGCCACCTGGAGCAGGTGGCCAACGCCGTGCTGCTGGCCTCCTCGCCCACCGTCGGGGCCCGCACCGCGGCCGCCGCCGAGCGCTTCCGCGGCCTGGCCGAGCAGGTGGCCACGGCCTCGGAGCAGGCGTACCGCGCGCTGACCGAGGCGCCGGGCTTCCCCGAGTGGTTCGGCCTGGTCAGCCCGCTGGAGGAGATCGGCACGCTGCGCCTGGGCTCCCGCCCGGCCCGCCGCGGCCTGGGCGCCCCCCGCTCCCTCGACGACCTGCGCGCGATCCCGTGGGTGTTCGCCTGGGCCCAGACCCGGGTCAACCTCCCCGGCTGGTACGGCCTGGGCACCGGCCTGGCCGCGGTCGGCTCCCTGGACGAGCTGCGGGCGGCGTACGCGGAGTGGCCGCTGTTCAACGTGATGCTGGACAACGCGGAGATGTCGCTGGCCAAGACCGACCGCTCGATCGCCAAGCGCTACCTGGCGCTGGGCGGCCGGGAGGACTTCGCCCGGCAGGTCATGGAGGAGTACGACCGGACCCGCGACCTGGTCCTGCGCGTCACCGGCCACACCAGGCTGCTGGAGAACCGCAAGGTGCTCTCGCGCGCCGTCCAGCTCCGCGACCCGTACGTGGACGCCCTCTCGCACCTCCAGCTCAGGGCCCTGCGCGCGCTCCGCACGGAGAGCCTGTCGGAGCAGGAGCGCGACCGCCTCTCCACCCTCCTGCTCCTGTCGGTCAACGGGGTGGCCGCCGGCCTGCAGAACACCGGCTGAGCCCGCCCCGCGCAAGGGGGACGCCACCCGCGTCCCCCTTGCCCCGGCCCGGTTCAGCGCAGGCTCTCGAAGAAGGCGATGACGTCCGAGGTGAGCGCTTCCGTGGCGGAGTGTGCCGTGTAGTGGCCGTGGGCCGGGGCCGGGAGGGTCTTCCAGGAGACGATGTTCGCGTGGTCGCGCTCGGCGAAGCGGCGGATGGACGCGAAGTCGCCCTCCGCCATGGCCAGCGCCGTCGGCACCGTCGTCGGCCCCTTCGGCTGCTCGGCCCGGGCGTTCTCCCAGTAGAGGCGCAGCGCCGAGCCCGCCGTCCCGGTGAACCAGTGGATGGCTGCGTTCGTCAGCACGAAGTCGTCGTCCAGGTCCTCGTCGAAGAGCTGGGCCAGCCAGCCGACCAGCCCGGCGGGCGAGTCGACGATGGCGTGCGCCAGCGTCTGCGGCTGCTGAGACTGCAGCACGTTGAAGGCGCCCTTCTCCTTCCAGAACCAGTCGAGCACGGCCAGCCCCGCCTGCTCCTCCTCGCTCAGGCCGGCGAACTCGGCCGGGTCGCCCGACGGGAACGAGAACAACTGCGTGACGTGCACTCCCACGACGTGGTCCGGGTCGATCCGGCCGACCTCCGGGGAGATCATCGAGCCGCCGTCGTTGCCGACCGCGCCGTAGCGCTCGTAGCCGAGCCGGGCCATCAGCTCGGCCCACGCCCGGGCGATGCGCAGGTTGTTCCAGCCCAGCTCCCGCGTCGGCCCGGAGAAGCCGTAACCCGGCAGGGAGGGGATGACCAGGTGGAAGTGGCGGGACAGGGGCTCGATGGCGTTGAGGTATTCGGCGATGGAGCCGGGCCAGCCGTGGGTGAGGATCAGGGCGAGCGCGTCGGGGTTGTCGGAGCGTACGTGGACGAAGTGGATGTTCTGCCCGTCGATCTCCGTGGTGAACTGCGGGTACGCGTTGAGCCTGGCCTCCTGCGCCCGCCAGTCGAACCCGTCGCGCCAGTGGGCGATCAGGCGCTTGACCCGGTCGACGCCGACGCCCTGGTCGGCACCGGGGATCTCGTCGGCGAAGCGGGTCAGCGCGAGGCGGGCCTGGAGGTCGTCGAGGTCGGCCTGCGGGATGTCGATGCGGAAGGGGTTCATGGGGGTCCTCCAGAACTGGAACGGATCGCTTTGTTCTGTTCTCAGAATAGCAGAACGGAATGCTTTATTCCACACCTGGTTCAGGCTGAGATGCGTTCCGCGCCCGCGTACACGTTGCAGCGCTCGCCCCGCAGGAAGCCCACCAGCGTCAGGCCGAAGTCCCTGGCCAGCTCCACCGCCAGCGACGACGGCGCCGACACCGCGCACACCACCGGCAGACCCGCCGCCAGCGCCTTCTGCATGATCTCGTAGCTGGTCCGCCCGCTCACCATGAGCACGTGCTCGGACAGCGGCAGCCGCTCGCTCAGCGCCGCCCACCCGACCAGCTTGTCCACCGCGTTGTGCCGGCCCACGTCCTCGCGCAGCGCCACCAGCCTCCCCGCGGCCGTGAACAGCCCCGCGGCGTGCAGCCCGCCCGTCTTGCCGAACACCCCCTGAGCCGCCCGCAGCGCGTCAGGCAGCGTGTACAGGAGCTCAGGGGACAGCTCCAGCAGGCCACGGGGGACGGGCTTGCACCGGTCGCGCAGCGCTTCGAGCCCGGCCGAGCCGCAGACACCGCACGCGCTGGAGGTGAGGAAGTGCCGGTCGAGGGCGGGCAGGTCGGGGACGGGGCCGTGCAGGCGCACAGTCACCGTGTTGTAGCGCGCCTCCGGCGGGAGGTCCACGTCGGTGCAGTACGCGATCGCGGCGATGTCCCCGGCGCCCACCAGCCCCTCGCCCCGCAGGAACCCGGCGGCCAGCTCGAAGTCGTGCCCCGGCGTGCGCATGGTGATGGCCACCGTCCTGCGCGTGCCGTCGGCCGCCGTCAGGCGGATCTCCAGCGGCTCCTCCGTGGCCAGGTCGTCGCGGCGGTCCCTGGCCGTGGAGCCGGACAGCTCCCTGATCCGGATGCGGGTGCTCGGCCCCGGGCGCGCCTTCACAGCGCCCGCGACCGCGAACATGCCCGGCGCGCGGGCTGCGGACGCGTGCTCACTCCTTCATCATCCCCCTGCCAAGATAGAAGGATGCCCGACTCGCGCTACTCCGACCTCGACCGGCCTCCCCTCTCCGAGGCGGCGCTCAACCGTGCCCTGGTCCGCCCCGGCTCGCTGTGGACCGGCGTCAAGGTGGTCGACAGCACCGGCTCCACCAACGCCGACCTGGCGCGGGCCGCCCAGGAGGGGGCGCCGGAGGGGACGGTGCTGGTGGCGGAGGTGCAGGAGGCCGGCCGCGGCCGGCTGGGCCGCGCCTGGTCGGCGCCGCCGCGCTCGGGGCTGACGTTCTCGATCCTGCTCAGGCCGACCGTGCCGCTCGCGGGGCAGGGCTGGCTGTCGCTCCTGTACGGCGTCGCCGCCGCCTCGGCCGTGCGCCGCCTGGCCGAGGTCGACGTGCGCCTCAAGTGGCCCAACGACCTGCTGATCGGCGAGCGCAAGCTGGCCGGGGTGCTGGCCGAGCGGGTGGACGACGCCGTCGTCATCGGCATGGGCCTGAACGTGACGCTCAGGCCGGAGGAGCTCCCGGTCGAGACCGCCACGTCGCTGGCCATCGAGGAGGCGGCCTGCGTCGACCGCGACCCGCTGCTGCGCGCCGTGCTCAGGGAGATCGAGGTCCACTACCGGGAGTGGACGGAGGCCAAGGGCGACGTGGAGGCGTCCGGGCTGCGCTCGGCCTACCTCGCCACCAGCGCCACTGTCGGGCGGCAGGTCAGGGTGGAGCTGCCGGGGCAGCAGTCGCTGACGGGGCAGGCGACCGGCGTGGACCACTTCGGGCACCTGCAGGTGGAGGCGGCCGGTGAGAAATACACCCTGAGCGCCGGCGACGTCGTGCACGTCCGCCCCGCGGACTAGTGGCCGCGTTCCGTCGTCGGCGTGGCAGCCGGGCGGGGATGGTGGCACCATTTGCCCATGACCCTTCCCGACCATCATCTGACGCAGGGTGAGCGGCGCGTCCGGTCCTTCCACCCTCACTGGAAGCGGCTGGTCGTCCCCTTCATCGCGCTTCTTCTCATCGCCGCGGCCTCGGGTGCGGCGCTGTACTTCATCCCGGGTGACTTCGCGTACGTGTCCTACGCCAGGATCGCGGTCGTCGTCATCGGTCTCATCCTGCTGACGATCTGGTCGTTCGTGCCGTACCTGCAGTGGAAGAACACCGGCTACGTGCTCACCACGCACCGCTTCACGATCAGCACCGGCGTGCTCAACAAGTCGACCGACGAGATCCCGATCACCAAGGTCAACACGGTGAGCTCCGACCAGACGTTCGCGGAGCGCCTGCTCGGCTGCGGCACGCTGACGGTGGAGTCGGCCGGCGACCGGGGGGAGATCGTGCTGAAGGACATCCCGAAGATCCAGGACGTCCGCACCGACCTGTTCAGGCTCGTCGAGGACGCGTCGGACGGCGAGCTCGACGGCCGCTGACGTAGCCTCCATCGCGTGAGCGAATCCCGCCCGGGCCGCCCGACCGCCGAGGAGATCGAGCGGTTGCTCGTCGGCCTGCCGCCGCGCTTCACGCGGTCGGAGGTCGCCGCCAAGAGCGGCGTGCCGCAGGAGCTGGCCGAGCGCATCTGGCGCGCGCTCGGCTTCGCGCAGCGGGCCGACGACGCCGTGGCGTTCACCGAGGCCGACGTCGACGCGCTGCGCCGGGTCCGGAGCATGCTCGACAGCGGCCTGCTCGACGAGCAGACGGTCATCCGCATGGCCCGCGCGCTCGGCCAGACCACGGCCAGGCTGGCGCAGTGGCAGGCCGAGATCATGATCGGCACCCTGCTGCCGGACGAGCCCTCCGCGGACGACCTGGCCACGGTGCTCGACACGGCGCAGGGCCTGATGCCCGACTTCGAGCACGTCCTGACCCACGTCTGGCGGGCCCAGCTCGCCGCCGCCGGCACCCGGCTGCTGGCCATCGCCGACGTCAACGACGAGCTGGTGCCGACGCGGGTGCCGATGGCGGTGGGGTTCGCGGATCTGGTGTCGTTCACCAGGCGCAGCCGCGAGCTCGACGAGAAGGAGCTGGCCCGGCTGGTCGAGGGGTTCGAGTCGCGGGCCTCCGACGTGGTGGCCTCCCACGGCGCCCGGCTGGTCAAGACGCTGGGGGACGAGGTGCTGTTCACCGCCCCGACCCGGGAGGGGGCCGCGGCCGTCGCGCTCGATTTGGTCGGGGCCGACGATCTGCGCATCGGCATGGCGTACGGCCCGGTGGTGCCCTCGATGGGCGACGTCTTCGGCACCACCGTCAACCTGGCCGCCCGGCTCACCGCCATCGCCCGCCCCGGCACCATCCTGGTCGACGCGGAGCTGGCCGAAGGGCTGGACGGTTACGAATTGCACAAGATCAGGCGGCGTCCCGCGAGAGGACTCGGCGTGGTCCAGCCGTATGTCTTGCGGAGATCATCCTCCTGACACAAGATGGCTGGCATGCCGTACGAAGTGCAGGGCGTCATCGCCCGGGGCAAGGGCCAGGAAGTTTCGCTCGAGACGGTGATCGTCCCGGACCCGGGTCCGGGCGAGGCGGTGGTGGATGTGCAGGCCTGCGGGGTCTGCCACACCGACCTGCATTACCGCGAGGGCGGGATCAGCGACGACTATCCGTTCCTGCTGGGCCATGAGGCGGCGGGCGTGGTCGAGGCGGTCGGCCCCGGGGTCACCGAGGTGGAGCCCGGCGACTTCGTGATCCTCAACTGGCGCGCGGTGTGCGGCCAGTGCCGCGCCTGCCTGCGCGGCCGGCCGTGGTACTGCTTCGCCACCCACAACGCCAGTCAGAAGATGACGCTCAAGGACGGCACCGAGCTGTCGCCCGCGCTCGGCATCGGGGCGTTCCTGGACAAGACGCTCGTGGCGGCTGGGCAGTGCACGAAGGTCTCCGCCGAGGCTCCGGCGCAGGTCGCGGGCCTGCTGGGCTGCGGCGTGATGGCCGGTCTCGGCGCGGCGATCAACACCGGCGGGGTGACGCGCGGCGACAGCGTGGCGGTGATCGGCTGCGGCGGGGTCGGGGACGCGGCGATCCTGGGCTCCTCGCTGGCCGGCGCCTCGAAGATCATCGCGGTGGACGTGGACGACCGCAAGCTGGAGTGGGCCCGCAGGTTCGGCGCCACCCACACGGTCAACTCGCGGGAGAACGACCCGGTCGAGGCGATCCGCGACCTGACCGGCGGCAACGGCGCGGACGTGGTGGTCGAGGCGGTGGGCCGGCCGGAGACGTACGAGCAGGCCTTCTACGCCCGCGACCTGGCCGGCACGGTCGTGCTGGTCGGCGTGCCGACCCCGGAGATGCGCATCGACCTGCCCCTCCTCGACGTGTTCGGCCGCGGCGGCGCGCTGAAGTCCTCCTGGTACGGCGACTGCCTGCCCAGCCGCGACTTCCCCATGCTGATCGACCTGTTCCTGCAGAACCGCCTGCCCCTGGACAAGTTCGTGTCGGAGACCATCTCCGTGGACGGGGTCGAGGAGGCGTTCGCGAAGATGCACCGCGGCGAGGTGCTGCGCTCGGTGGTGGTCTTCTCATGATCGACCGGGTCATCACCTCGGGCACGTTCTCGCTCGACGGCGGCACGTGGGACGTCGACAACAACGTCTGGCTGGTCGGCGACGCCCGCGAGGTCGTGGTCATCGACGCCGCCCACGACGCGGCGGCGATCGCCGAGCGGGTGGGCGGGCGTACGGTCAGGGCCATCGTCTGCACCCACGCGCACAACGACCACATCAACGCGGCGAAGGAGCTCGCCGGGCTGACCGGCGCGCCGATCCGGCTGCATCCGGCCGACCAGGTGCTGTGGGAGCAGGTGTACGGGCCGGAGGTGACGTACGAGCCGCTGGCCGACGGCGAGAAGCTCGTGGTCGGCGGGGTCGCCCTGCAGATCCTGCACACCCCCGGCCACTCGCCTGGGGCCGTCTGCGCTCACGCGCCCGACCTGGGAGCGCTGTTCAGCGGCGACACCCTGTTCAAGGGCGGCCCGGGGGCGACCGGCCGCTCCTACAGCTCGTTCGAGACGATCATCGACTCGATCCGCGACCGGCTTCTCACCCTGCCGCCCGAGACCGTCGTGCACACGGGGCACGGCGACTCCACCGCGATCGGCGGGGAGGCCCCGCACCTGGAGGAGTGGATCGCCAGGGGGCACTGACAGGCGGGGATAGGCGACTGTGACCCACCCAACGTAGGCAAGCCTTACCAAAGTGGGTTACCTTAGGTGTGCCTAACCTAAAGGCGCCCGTTCCTTCACGAGAGGCTAGTCCCTGGATGTACGTGTGCATTTGTCGTGCCGTGACCGAAAACGAGGTCCACGACTGCATCGCCTCCGGGGCGACGAGCGCGAAGCAGATCCGCGACACCACCGGTGCTGGTGGGGACTGTGCCCGTTGTGTACGGAAGATCTGTGCGATCCTGAAACGGTCTGAAGAACTCACGACCGCATAGCCGGATAGCGACGAGGAGCCCGTTTCATGCAGGGCGACAAGCAGATCATCGAGTTGCTCAACGAACAGCTGACCGCGGAGCTCACCGCGATCAACCAGTATTTCCTGCACGCCAAGATGCAGGAGAACTGGGGCTACACGAAGCTGGCCGAGCACACCCGCGAAGAGTCGATCGACGAGATGCGCCACGCCGAGCGCCTCACCGATCGCATCCTCTTCCTGGAGGGCCTGCCCAACTACCAGCGCCTGGGCACGCTGCACATCGGCCAGACCGTCGAGGAGCAGCTCAAGGCCGACCTTGAGGTGGAGATGTCGGTGGTGCAGCGGCTGCGCCCGGCGATCCAGCTCATGCGCGAGAAAGGCGACATCACCTCTGCCCGCATCTTCGAGGAGATCCTCGAGGACGAGGAAGAGCACATCGACTACCTGGAGACGGAGCTGGGCCTGATCCGCAGCCTCGGGGAGCAGCTCTACCTGGCCCGCTACGCCAAGCCGCACTCGTCGGACGACTGACCGCCGGGCAGCGCGCAGGCCGGGGCGGCCATCGTGTACGACCGCCCGGCCTCGGCGGCCACAGACCCGCGGCCCCGCCTCGCCCGCCGGCCGTACCGTGAGCTCACCGGTACGCCCCGCGTGCAGCGTGACCTGCTCCACCAGGGCCGTCACGCCACGAGACTCCCCACTCCCACCGCCACGCAGCCCGCGCACCGCCCCCGTGGGCCAGGCCGACGGGGGCGCCGGTGGTGCGACCGCCACGGCCGGCAACCCTGTCAGCGGCGCTTTCAGCGGCCGGGGCGGAGGCTGATCTGCTCGCCGTGCTCCCGGAACCCGAGCGCCCGGGCCACCCGGCGCGACGCCTCGACCCGGGTCCGCCACTGCGGCAGCAGCCCGTTCCTCAGCGCGTCCGCGACGGCGGCCGAGGCGACCGCGCGGGCCAGCCCGCGCCCCCGGTGCGTGGTGGCGGTCAGCAGGGAGACGTGCGCCGCCGTGTCCAGCCACGGCCGGTACGCCGCCGCCGCGACGACCTCCCGCCCGTCGCGGACCACGTACGCCGCCGAAGTGGTCTCGTCGAGACCGCTCTCCTGCGCGTCCTCCTCCGGCACCGAGGCCACCAGCGTCAGCACGTCGTCGTGCCCCGGCGGCAGGCTCTCCGCCTGCGCGGGGGCAGGGGCGAAGTCCGCCTCGTCGAGATAGGCGAGTGCCGCCGGCCCCAGGACGTCGCCGGCCGCGGGCCCCGCGAGATCGGTGAGCGCCGCCAGCCCGGCGCCCGACCCGAGGAGGGCGAGCAGCCGCTCCCGCACCGGCTCCACCAGGCCCGGCCGGGGCACGACGGCCAGGATCGCCCCGTCCAGCGTCACGATGCCGGCCCATCCGGGCGGGCACATCCAGGACTCCGGCGAGACCGCCACGCTCACGCCTCCCCGGCCCGGGAACGTGACGGGGACCCGGGCGAGCCGGGCCCACATTTCGCGAGCGCGATTCACGGCATTCAACGACATTTCCCCATGATCGCCGTCGAATGTTCAGGGCATGCCCTTGGCGTGGCGGGGTTGATCCTCTCTCGACCGGGCATGATCGTCCGATGATTCTCGGGTGGAAAACGGCGGTGCTTTAATCACGACGTAACGTATTTTAGCTGTGTTTGCCCAGGTCAATGGATAGGTCAACGACGAGTCAAACCGCGCGCTGTGCCCGGGAAACGATCGCCTAAGGTCCTACGATCGCTTCATGACCTGCGTACTTCTCGCCGAGGATGACACCTCGATATCCGAGCCACTCGCGCGTGCGCTGCGCCGTGAGGGCTATCAGGTTGAGGTGAGTCCCGACGGCCCGCAGGCCCTGGAGAGGGCCCTGTCGGGCGGCATCGATCTCATCGTTCTTGACCTTGGCCTGCCAGAAATGGACGGTCTCGAGGTCGCCCGCCGGATCCGGGCCGAAGGCCACGGCACTCCGGTTCTGATACTCACCGCCCGCGTCGACGAGGTGGACACCGTCGTCGGCCTCGACGCCGGCGCCGACGACTACGTGACGAAACCGTTCAGGCTGGCGGAGCTGCTCGCCAGAGTGCGCGCCCTGCTGCGCCGCGGCACCTCCGAGACCCCGGTCGTCCAGGGGGTGCGCATCGACGCCGACTCGCGCCGCGCCTGGATGGGGGAGAAGGAGCTGCACCTGACCACCAAGGAGTTCGACCTGCTGCGCGTCCTGGTCCGCGACGCGGGCAAGGTCGTCACCCGCGAGCAGATCATGCGCGAGGTGTGGGACACCAACTGGTGGGGCTCCACCAAGACGCTCGACATGCACATCTCCTGGCTGCGCCGCAAGCTCGGTGACGACGCGGCCAAGCCGCGTTACATCACGACCGTCAGGGGAGTCGGCTTCCGGTTCGAGCGCGAGTAGGAGATGCGCCGCCGACTGCTCTCCTCCACCCTGGTCGTCGCGGTAATCGCGGTCCTGCTGCTGGGGGTCCCCCTGGGCGTCGTCGTCAGCCGCCTGATCGTCGATGAGGCGGCTCAGGAGCTTGGGGCGGAAGCCAAGCGTCTCGTGGGAGAGGTGGAGTACGCCCGTGTCCAGGAGACGCCGCTCGACCCCCAGCAACTGGAGCAAAAGTACCCGGGCAGGTTCATCCAGATCTGGGAACGTGGAACCCCCCTCAGGGTGACCGTCGTCGGCGAGCCCCCGCCGTCCGGTCACCTGATGACTGAGGACGCCCAGACCAACACCGGTGTCTACGTACGCATCAGCCGCGACCGCGATCAGGTCGAGCAGGACGTACGGGCCCGCCTGCTGCTCATCGTGGCCCTGGCCGTCGCCGCCCTGGCGGTGGCCGTGAGCCTGGCCGTCGTGCAGTCCCGCCGGTTGACGCTGCCCCTGCAGGACCTGGCGAAGATCGCCGACCGGCTGGGTTCCGGGGACGCGCGGCCGAGCAAGCACCGCTACGGCATCCCCGAGCTCGACCGCGTGGCCCAGGTGCTCGACCGCAGCGCCACCCGCATCTCCGACCTGCTCACCCGCGAGCGCGAGTTCGCCACCGACGCCTCCCACCAGCTCCGCACCCCCTTGACCGGGCTCACCATGCGCCTGGAGGAGATCGTGGCCGCCTCCGACGAGCCGGACGTCGTGCGCGAGGAGGGCGAGGCGGCGATCGTCCAGGCCGAGCGGCTGACCGCCGTGATCGACGAGTTGCTGGCCGCGGCCCGCCGCCAGCGCCACGCCCAGGCCGAGCCGGTCGCGATCGACGAGGTGCTCGTCCAGCAGATCACCGAATGGGAGCCGGTCTTCCGGGACGCGCACCGTGCGCTGCAGCTCGACGGCTCCCGCGGCCTGAAGGCGATGGCCACGACGGGCGGGTTCGGCCAGGTGATCGCCTCGCTGCTGGAGAACTCCCTGCGCCACGGTGGGGGCGCCGTCACCGTCACCACCACCTGTGGCGACAACTACGTGGTGATCGAGGTCGCGGACGAGGGCCCCGGCATCGCCGACGAGATCGCCCCCAAGATCTTCGACCGGAACGTCAGCGGCGGTGGAGGCACCGGGCTCGGCCTGACGCTGGCCCGCGCGCTGGCGGCGGCCGACGGCGGCCGGCTGGAGCTGGTGCGCCGGCGCCCGGCGACGTTCGCCATCTTCCTGCGCCCAGCCGAGGACGACGGCCGGAACCGGGTGGTCAGCGGTCCTGCCTGACGCCGCCCTCGGGCAGCTCCACCGGGATCGGCTCGGTGGCCTCCAGGAACACCCACTTCTTGTACGACCAGTAACGGAACAGGGTGCCGAGCCCCACGCCGACGATGTTGGCGATGTTGAGGCTGAGCGTGTCGTGCAGGTTGAGGGTGTAGGTGGTGAAGCCGATCGTCAGCATGCCGAACAGCAGCGCGATGCCGTTGAGTAGGAAGAACAGGAAATATTCGCGCCCCAGCCCGTTCTGCTCGCGGTGCCGGAAGGTCCACAACCGGTTGCCCGCGTACGCGAACGTCGTGGAGACCGACGTCGCCGCGACCTTGGACGTCAGCGGCCCCAGGTCGAACACCACGCTGCAGAGGTTGAGCAGCCCCAGGTCGATGAGGAAGGCGATGGCACCGATGCTGCCGAATTTGGCCAGCTCGTGCAGGAGGGAGGAGAACCGCTGGTAGAGGCGTTTGGTGAAGTCCACGTCTCTGCTCGGTCCCTTCCTAGTCAGAGCTGACGCCCCCAGCGTACCGGCCGTGATGTAGGACGGGATGTCAGACCCATCAACATACCGCGCAAAGAACGTCTTTAGAAATATCGTCCTATGACCGGCATACCCCTTACATGGGCATTACGCTGCGATGGCAGATCGAGGGCACGCGAGCGCTGGGCGGCCGTGCCCATAGGGCAACCCGGAACGGCCGCCCAGCCCCTGCCTGCGACAGGCGGTGCCGGGTTGGGTCAGGGAAAGTCGTTGCGTCCCGGTAAGCTCACCTGGCGTGAGTTCATACAGCCCCATCGGACCGGTCGTCGGCATCGTCGGCGCGGGCCAGCTGGCCAGGATGTCGCAGCCGCCCGCCATCGCGCTGGGCGTCGAGCTGCGGGTGCTGGCCAACAGTCCTGAGGAGAGCGCAGCCCGGGTCATCGTCGACACGCGCATCGGAGACTACCGCGATCTTGGCGATCTCCGCGACTTCGCCAAGGGCTGCGACGCGATCACGTTCGACCACGAGCACGTGCCCACCGAGCACATCCGGGCCCTGGCCGCCAACGGCTACGTCGTCCACCCGGGCGCCGACGCCCTCGTGCACGCCCAGGACAAGGCCGTCATGCGCGAGCGGCTGTCCGAGATCGGCGTGCCCTGCCCGTCCTGGGCGCGGGTGCCGTCCGCCGAGGACGCCATTCGCTTCGGCGAGGAGCACGGCTGGCCGGTGGTGCTGAAGGCGGTGCGCGGCGGCTACGACGGGCGCGGCGTGTGGGTGTGCCGCAGCGCGGTGGAGGTGACGGAGGCGTTCGCGACCGGGGTCGAGCTCATGGCCGAGGCGTTCGTGCCGTTCGAGCGGGAGCTCGCGGTGCTGGTCGCCCGCTCGCCGCACGGGCAGGGCGTGAGCTATCCGGTCGTGGAGACCGTGCAGCAGGACGGCATCTGCGTCGAGGTGCTCGCCCCCGCTCCCGGGCTCGACCCGGAGCAGGCCGCGCAGGCCCAGCGCATCGGCCTGAAGATCGCCGACGAGCTGGATGTGACCGGGCTGCTGGCGGTGGAGCTGTTCCAGACCGCCCGTGGCCTGGTGGTCAACGAGCTGGCCATGCGCCCGCACAACAGCGGCCACTGGACGATCGAGGGCTCGACGACGTCGCAGTTCGAGCAGCACCTGCGGGCCGTCCTGGACCTGCCGCTGGGCACGCCCAAGATGACCGCCCAGGTCGTCGTCATGGCCAACCTGCTCGGCGGTGACGACCCCGACCTGTTCAAGCGCTACGAGCACGTGCTGGCCCACGACCCCGGCATCAAGCTGCACTTCTACGGCAAAGAGGTGCGTCCGGGCCGCAAGATCGGCCACGTGACGGCCCTCGGCTCCAACCTCGACGAGGTGCGCGCCCGCGCCCGCCACGCCGCCGTCTACCTCATGACCGGGGAGTACACGTGAGAGAGAGCAGCGGGCGAGCTCCCGATTTCCCGGTGCTGACGAAGGAGACGCAGTGAAGATCGGCATTGTCATGGGGAGCGACTCCGACTGGCCGGTCATGAAGGCCGCCGCGGAGGCGGTCGCCGAGTTCGGGGTGCCGTTCGAGGCCGACGTCGTGTCGGCGCACCGCATGCCGGTCGAGATGATCGACTACGGCCGCCAGGCGGCCTCCCGCGGCCTCCGGGTGATCATCGCCGGCGCCGGCGGGGCCGCCCACCTGCCCGGCATGCTGGCCTCCGTCACGCCGCTGCCGGTGATCGGGGTGCCGGTGCCGCTGAAATATCTCGACGGGATGGACTCCCTGCTGTCGATCGTCCAGATGCCGGCCGGGGTGCCGGTCGCCACGGTGGCGGTGGGCGGGGCCCGCAACGCGGGGCTGCTGGCCGTACGCATCCTGGCCGCCTCCGACGAGGGGCTGCGGGAGCGGATGGAGGAGTTCCAGGAGCGGTTGAAGGAGCAGGCGTACGCCAAGGGCGAGAAGCTGCGCGCGGAGGCGGCCGAGCTCTGAAAGCCCTTTTATCCTGGGCTTTCCGGCGGCTACTGTGCCGGGATGGACGATCTGATCAAAGGTCACGCGGCTCGTGTGCGCGCCGCGGACCCGCTCCTCGCCGGCGAGGACGAGCTGTCCTTACGCCAGCGCGACGAGCTGCTCGAAACGTCCGACGCCGTCGGCGTGGTGTCGGTGGACCGGATCGATCCAGGTGAGCTCCGGGCCTCCTGGTCCCCGCTGGTCGTACACCGCCTCCAGGCCAGGGTCGCCGGCCCCGACCCGGAGGCCGCGTTCGGCGCGCTGCTCGACCGGTGGCTGGCCGCGCCCCGCCGCGCCGAGCCCGGGCAGGCGCTGACCGTGTCGTGGCCGAGCCGCGACACCGTCCCCGCCAGGGCCCTGGCCGTCCGCGGGTTCACCCCCATCGCCGCGGCCGCCGTCTGCCGCATCCGCCCGCGCGCCGCGCATGCCGTAGCCGCCGTCCGCCGGGCCGGCCTCGGCGACCTGGAGGCGGTGGCGCGGATGTACGAGCGGCTGGTGGCATACGACGCGCAGTTCGGCTGGGTGACCGTGCGCGCGTCCACCAGGGAGCGCATCAGGGAGTCGGTGGTGACCGAGGTGCTGCCGCTGGAGTGGTGCTGGCTGGCGGAGATGGGCGGTGAACCGGTGGGCTGCGTCATCGTCCAGCCGCCCGGACGGTCGGGGTGGATCGCGCGGTCGGTGAACGACTCGCCGGTGGCGTACCTGGGGGTCATGTACGTCGAGCCGTCGGCGCGGGGGCGGGGCGTGGGCGCGGCGCTCACCGCGGCGGCCCACGACCACGCGGCGGCCGGCGGGGTCTCGTCCATGGTGCTGCACCACGCGCTGCCGAACCCGGTGTCCACCCCGTTCTGGGCCCGCCGCGGCTATCGTCCGCTGGTCACCCAGTGGGTCCGGCACCTGGTCTAGGGTACGTGTCCGGCGGGAGCCCGCCCTCGGCCAGCTCGGGAACCGCCGAGGCCAGCCGCCATCGTCCGTCGGCCGACTTCTCGAACGTGAAACGGTGCCTGAGCTGGTACTGCTCGGCCTGTGGCGCGCTCGCGGGGGTGCGTCCGTGGAAGAGCTTGGTGCGTTCGGTGAGGTGGAGGGCCGGGGCTCCGCCCTCGTCCTCGTGGTCGTGGTCGAACCGCGCGTCCTGAACGGTCACCTCGGCCCGGTCGTGGCCGCCGTTCACGGAGCGGAGCAGCTCCCGGCGGCGGTCGATCGCCAGGGCATCGGCGGCCAGGCGCCGCCGGAGGGCGTCGGTGACCGGGGCGCGGGTGAGCTCCCCCTCCGGCGCGTCGGTCGTCAGCCGCGCCGCCCGGTCGTCGAGGTAGGTCCGCGCGATCGCCAGCAGCTCGCCCTCGGCCTGGGCGGCCACGGCGGGCCGGGGCTCCGGCCGCAGCGACAACAGGCACACCAGGATGGCGGCACCGGACAAGAGCCTGGCCGTCCTGTCCATACGGCTCCTCACCGATGACCCGGGGGCTAAGGGGGATGGGGGCGAGACGGGGACCCGGCGCTGGTGGGCTAGGGGCGGCCCAGGGCGCGGTAGTGCCAGCCGGCCGAGCGCCACATCTCGGAGTTGAGGGCGTTGCGGCCGTCCACGATGCGCCGGGTGGCGACCACCGCACCCAGCTCCACCGGGTCGAGCTGCAGGAACTCCTGCCACTCGGTGAGAAGCAACACCACATGTGCCCCGCGAACCGCCTCCACAGCGGACTCGCCGTAGTTGAGCTCGGGATGTGCCTTGCGGGCGTTGTCGAGCGCGATCGGGTCGTACACGGTGACCTGTCCGCCCTGGTGCCCGATCGTCACGGCGACGTCGAGCGCGGGGGAGTCGCGGATGTCGTCGGAGTTCGGCTTGAACGCGGCTCCCAGCACGCCCACGGTGCACCCGTGGAAGGAGCCGCCGGCCAGCTCCCTGGCCAGGTCCACCATGCGGGCGCGGCGCCGCATGTTGATGGCGTCCACCTCGCGCAGGAACGTCAGCGCCTGGTCCGCCCCCAGCTCGCCGGCCCGCGCCATGAAGGCCCTGATGTCCTTGGGCAGGCAGCCGCCGCCGAAACCGAGCCCGGCGTTGAGGTAGCGGCCGCCGATGCGGTCGTCGTACGACAGCGCCTCGGACAGCAGCTCGACGTCGGCGTGCGCGGCCTCGCAGACCTCGGCCATGGCGTTGATGAAGGAGATCTTGGTGGCCAGGAACGCGTTGGCGGCCGTCTTGACCAGCTCAGCCGTGGCGAAATCGGTCACCACGACGGGAATCTCGCCCAGCGGCTCGTACACCTCGCGCAGCATCTTCTCCGCACGTTCGCTGCGCACGCCCAGCACGATGCGATCGGGGTTCAGGGTGTCCTGGACGGCGAACCCCTCGCGCAGGAACTCGGGGTTCCACGCCAGCTCGGTCTGCCCGCCGGCGGGAGCGAGCCGGGCCAGCTTCTCGGCCAGCCGCCCCGCGGTGCCCACGGGCACGGTGGACTTGCCGACGACCAGGCACTCGCGATCGAGGAGCGGGGCGAGTGATTCGAGGGCGTTGTCCATATAAGTAACGTCTGCGGCGTACTCGCCGCGTTTCTGCGGAGTGCCCACGCAGATGAAGTGCACGTCGCCGAAGGCGGCGATCTCCTCGTACGAGGTGGTGAAGCGGAGCCGGCCGGAGTCGAGACCGCGGCGGAGGACCGGTTCGAGGCCGGGTTCGTGGATCGGGAGCTCGCCCGCGTTCAGTCGACGGATCTTGTCAGCGTCGATGTCGAGGCCCAGGACGTCGAATCCGAGATCGGCCATGCAGGCTGCATGCGTGATTCCCAGGTATCCGGTCCCGATCACCGTGAGGCGATATGGCACGAGTGAGCTCCTTTCGATCGCGCAGGCATGCTACCGGCCCTCGCTACCTCCTACGTGCCACCTGCACCTCTTCGCAAACCGTACCGGCTGGTAACAAGATGGTCGGACGTCCTAGTATTCGATGCATGAGCTTCCCGCTATACGCACCCGCCGAAGAGCACGACATGCTCAGGGAGACGGTAAGGGCCCTGGCCGACGAGAAGATCGCGCCGCACGCCGCCGAGATCGACGAGACCGAGGAGTTCTCCTGGGACGTCTACAAGGCGCTCGTGGCGTCGGACCTGCACGCCGTGCACGTCCCTGAGCAGTACGGGGGCGCGGGGGCGGACGCTCTGGCCACCGTGATCGTCATCGAGGAGGTGGCCCGCGCCTGCGCGTCGTCTTCCCTGATCCCCGCCGTCAACAAGCTCGGCACGGTGCCGCTGCTGCTCTCGGCCTCGGAGGAGCTCAAGGCCCGCTACCTGGCGCCGGTGGCCCGGGGGGAGGGGATGTTCTCGTACGCGCTGTCGGAGCCGGAGGCGGGCTCGGACGCGGCCGCCATGAAGACGCGGGCGGTGGCGGACGGGGACTCGTACGTGATCAACGGCACCAAGATGTGGATCACCAACGCCGGGGTCTCCGAGTACTACACGCTGATGGCGGTCACCGACCCCTCGGCCGGCCCGCGCGGCATCTCCGCCTTCGTCGTGGAGAAGTCGGACGAGGGCGTCTCATTCGGCCCCAAGGAGAAGAAGCTCGGCATCAAGGGCTCGCCCACCCGCCAGGTCATCCTGGACAACGTCCGCATCCCGGCGGACCGCATGATCGGCGCGCCCGGCACCGGCTTCAAGACGGCCCTGGCCACCCTGGACCACACCCGCATCACCATCGCCGCCCAGGCCCTCGGCATCGCCCAGGGAGCGCTGGACTTCGCGATCGGCTACGTCAAGGAACGCAAGCAGTTCGGCCGGCCGGTGGCCGACTTCCAGGGCGTGCAGTTCATGCTCGCCGACATGGCCATGAAGCTCGAGGCGGCGCGTCAGCTCACGTACCACGCGGCGGCGAAGTCGGAGCGGGCGATGCACGGGGAGCCCCAGAAGGACCTCACGTTCCTGTCGAGCGCGGCGAAGTGCGCGGCCTCGGACGCGGCCATGGAGATCACGACGGACGCGGTGCAGCTGCTGGGCGGGTACGGCTACACGAAGGACTTCCCGGTGGAGCGCATGATGCGCGACGCCAAGATCACCCAGATCTACGAGGGCACGAATCAGATCCAGCGCATGGTGATGGCCCGCCAACTTCTCAAGTAGCTCTGGCATGCGGAAACCCCGCCTGCTGGGCGGCAGAGGCGGGGTTCGCTGTCTCGTGGTCGGGACGGAAGGGCCAGGCGGCGCGGGTCAGAAGTACGGTGCCCAGCCGGGACCGACGGTCTTCGCGCTTGCGAACTGGTTGCCGCCCCGGCCGTTCCAGAGGTGGAGCGTGTCGTTGTGGACGGCCGCGATGTCGGTGTGGCCGTCCCGATCGACGTCGCCGAGGGACATCAGCTTGTCCGCGTACGGTGCCCAGCCGGGCCCGGTCCTCGTCCTGGTGGTGAACTCGTTGCCGCCTTCGCCGTTCCAGATGTAGAGGTCGCCGGTGGCCTTCTCCACCGCGGCCAGATCGCCGATGGCGTCACCGTTGAAGTCGCCGCTGATCGGCCGGGTGTAGTTGTTCCAGCCGGTGCCGATGGTGGTCCTGCCGGAGAACCTGTTGCCGCCCTGGCCGTTCCAGACGTAGAGGGTGCCGTTGAGGGTGGCCGCGATGTCGTTGTGGCCGTCCTGGTTGATGTCGCCCACGGACGTCAGCGTGTCCGCGTACGGTGTCCAGCCGGGCCCGACCTTCTCCGGGGTGGTGAACTCGTTGCCGCCTTCGCCGTTCCAGACGTGCAGCAGGCCAGTGCTCTTTTCGGCGGCGACCAGGTCGGTGCGCCCGTCGTCGTTGAAGTCGCCCGCGATCGGCCGGGTGAAGCCGTCCCAGCCGTCTCCGACGCGGGTTCTGCCCCAGAAGTTGTTGGCACCCCTGCCGGTCCAGAGGTGCAGCGATCCGGTCTTGGCCGAGAAGATGTCGCCCACGCCGTCAGCGTTGAAGTCCGGCGTGTTCGCCGCGGTCATGGCGGCATAGTGCGTCGCGAGCTCCTTGTTCGTGAGCGCATGGTTGTAGATCGCGAACTTCCCGATGGCGCCCTTGAACCAGGACGCCTTGCTGCGGGTCCCGACCCGGACGGGGGCCGGTCCGGGCTTGGGCCGCACGATGACCTCGTCAGGCTGACCGGGGCGGAAGACCAGGTTCGACGAGCTCACGAGCACGCCGTTGCGGTAGCTCCGCACCTTGCCGTACTCGCCTTCGGAGGTGTCGAAGGTGAACGCGATGTGGATCCACTCGTTGACCCGCACGGTCTGCTGGATGCCCGCCCCGGCGCCGAAGCCGCCGTCGAGATTCCAGGCGTACCCGGAGATCCGGTTGGGGCGGTCCTCGTCGTTCACCTTGGAGTACATCCGGCCCGCCCACTCCTGGTCGCCGCCGCTGCCCGACTTCGTGCCCTTCCCCAGGAAGTAGACGTACCCGCTCTGCTCCTCGTCGGGGAACTGCAGGGTGTGCGGCCTGATCCAGGCCTCCACGGTGAACTTGCCGGTCGTGGAGATGTGGAACTTGTCGGCGTTGGGCACCTCGAAGTATCCGGATGATCCGTTGAAGACCGAGGCGCCGTCCCGGTTGGGAAGCTGGACCGAGCTGGTGACATTGTGGAAGGTGCCCTTGTACCCGTTGCCGGTCCGGTCGGTCTCCGTACCGTAGGACGGGTGTGACAGCCGCCAGTAGGAGGCGGGTCGGTGCGACAGCACCAGCTTGTCGTACGCGCTCAGCCCTCCCGGCTGGGCCGCCGCGGATCCCTGGACGTTCGCGGTCGCCGCCATGGGTGCGTGGAAGTTCGCGATCGCCGCCACCAGCACGGCGCTCATTCCCACCACGAGGGTGCGCCGGTGTGCCTTGCTGAGCCGTCTCCGCATGACTTGGGTGCCTCGCCCTTCCTGGGGTCCTGTGCTCGAACGACAAAGCTAGGAGGCAGCGGTATAGCGGGGGTATGTCCGGTCCGTGCACGGCGATCGGGACTCCGCGGCAGGCACACGGCTTGCGCTCGGTACGGCTTCCGTTCCTATGCTCAGTCGGATCCGACCCACGTCGTAGGCGTGCCTCCTGATCAGCGAACTGTTCAAGGGTCGGTTCGCGCCTCCGCCTCCGCCTCCGCCTCCGCCACCGCGCAGGCGTCGACGGCGCGTTTCAGTCTCCGCTCGATCTCTCGCGGGTGCCGTCCGAGGCAGGAGCGGGCCTCCGCCAGCGCGGTGACCGCCTTGCTCATCGCCTCGGTCCGCCATGACGCCGGCTGGGGCGTGCCCGAGAACAGGCGCTCGCAGAGGGCGGCGAGCCGGGCGTACGGGGCCAGAGTGGCCGCCAGCTGGGCCTCCGCGGCCACCGTCCCCGTGACCGGGGGGAACTCGCTCGCCTCGACCAGGTCGTACAGGTTCGCGGGCTCGTCCTCGAGCGACTCCTGGAACGCCAGGACCCGGTCCAGCATCGCCTTCGCGAGGTCGTCGCTCTCGCCGCGCAGCTTCTCGACGGCCGCGTCCACGACCTCGCACAGGTCGTTCCGCAGCACGCGCCGGGAGAGCAGGGCGATGGTGGCCTCCTCCCCGTCCTTGAGCTCGCGCTTGAGGTCCACGCACGACCGTGCGGTACGGATGAGGTCGCGCGCGTGGCCGCCGGACCACGCGTAGCAGAACAGCACGAACACCTTGGAGAAGTCGCGCGCCCGCCGCGAGATGAGTGTCTGTGACTCCTCCAACGACAGCGGACCGACCGGGATGATGGTGTCGAACGCCGAGTCGAACACATCCCGCACCGGCACTCCCCGCGCGGCGAAGCTGTGCATGGCGTCGGTGGACACGGAAAGGACGAAGTGTGCCTTGGCGACGTGGAACAGGTCCTTGAGGCCGTTGATCGCGTCGACGGCCTCGGCCGGATCCGCCAGCTTGTCCAGCTCGTCCACGCAGATGACGACGGGTTTGTTGCTGAGCGCGAGCAGCTGGTCGATGAACTGCCGGAGCGCCTGGACCGACTCGGCGTGGGTGACCTCGCGCTCGGTACGGGACAGCTTGCTGCCGCCTTCGAAGCCGGATCCGCCGACCTTCGCCGCGGTGGTCGCGCTCCGCTCGACCGTCGTGGACCAGCGCAGGAACTCCAGCTGCTGCAGGCAGAGCTCACGTGTCGTCTGCGGCGAGACCATCAGTTTCGTCTGGCCCTGGAAGAGGGCCCACCACCGGCTGACCACGAACCCGATGATCAGGCCGCCCAGCACGACGGCCGTGATGCCCGTCCATCCGAGGTTGACCGGATTCGGCACGGGACGGTTCTTGTCGTAGATCCACAAGGTGATCAGGAGGGACACCGCCACTGCCGCGAGGAGCGTCCGCAGCACCACTCGCAGGGCCGGCGCCGCCATGCGGTCGCGGATGAGGTTCGTCTCGCCGGGATTGAGGCAGACCTGTGCCAGTTCGCCGTGGATGAGGCGGGTGAACTCCACGGCGGAGTACTGCACCGGTGCGCTGACCAGGGCGACATGGCAGTCGAAGGCCTCGTCCTGCCGCAGGCGCCGCATCAGGGTGGTCTTGCCCGACCCGCGGGCGCCGGCCAGCCCGGTCGCCGAGGACTCGTGCTCGCCGATGAAGGCCCGGAGCCGCTCGTACGTACGGGACGGAATGGTGTCCTGAAGGTTGAGCTCCACCAGCGCAGGAGCCTGGGAGGTGCGCAGCGTGCCGGACCAGCGCACCTCCTCGCCCTGCAACTCGCTGATGGCGAGGCGGATCAGAGCGCGCAGCGGGGGCAACAGGGCTTTCCGGAGCTCTCGGGAAGCGAGCACGCTCTGCTGCCGGATCGTTTTCCACAGCTTCACCATGGCGAGCATCCCCAGCGCCACCAGGCCGATCGAGAACGCGGCGTTGGCCGCTCTCGATCGGAAGGGGATCCCGGTGCTCAAGAGAGTGGCCCCGAGCACGAGGAGGGACGCCACGAGAAGTGCCAGGGCGGCGATGGCCCAGGGCCGACGCCATGCACGGCGAGCCTTGCCGACCGCCGCGATGTCCTCACCCAGCAGATTGGAGAGCTCATCGGCCCGCTGCCGGACGTCGTCGAGTATTTCCGCGTGAAGCTCGGTTTCGCACTTCAGTTCGGGCTCGTTCTCCAGCAGTTCGCGTGCGATCTGCGCCAACTCCGCAGGGCGCAGGCGATCGGCCATGCCGCGCATCACCACCCCCGCCGGCGCGAACTGTGGCACCGATTTAGGTCACCAAAAAATGCAGCTGTGGGTCAGGAGGAAAAAGCAGTTTCTAGCGTCCAGGAATTTTATCCGGGAGGGACTTTTGACGCTAGACATAGCATGATAGAAGACTTTCTTGGATGATTGCGGCATTACTTACGCCGGATATCAAGCCAGGTCGCCGTCATTGGGCGCCCCGGCATGGACGGTCATGCGTATGCGGCAGGCAGAATGTGTGCGCGACCAGGCATCCGTTCTTGTCCGCGGCAATGGGTACGGGAGATCATGATGCGACAGGTTGCGGTGTCGGCAGGAGCCTCTTCGTGACCGCGTACGATGCCGGCCCGTGGGTCGGCCTCCGCCCGTTCGGCAGGGATGACGAGGCCAGGTTCTTCGGCCGCAACATCGAGACCCGCGAGGTGGCGGAGCTCTGGCAGCGAAATCGGCTGACCCTGCTGATCGGCGACTCGGGTGTCGGAAAGACGTCACTGCTCCACGCCGGGGTGGCTCCGTACCTGGCCAACAGCGGGGTGCGCGTGGTGCCCGTCGGTGACCCGAGCTACCGCAGGACCCTGCCGGCGCCGGTGATCACGGCCCGAGGCCGCACCCTCTTCGCGCTCCTGTCGTCGTGGCAGCCCACGGAGGACCCCGCCCGCTGTGTCGGCCTGACGATCTCGGGGTTCCTCCGGCGGCAGGCGCCACCTGGCACATCGATCCTGGTGGCGATCGACGGCGCCGAGAGGGTGATCCGCGGTTCTGTCGCGTCGAAGCCGGAACACCGTCTCTTCCGCGAGGAACTGGAAGTCGCCCTACGGGCCTTTCCGGACGTCCACCTGCTGCTGTCGATCCGGCCGGACTGCATCGAGGAGGCGCGCAGCCTCTGCGGGGCGCTGGGCGAGACCCCGGCGGAGTACGAGCTGCCGCCGCTGGACCGGCAGTCCGCGATCGACGCGCTGGCCCGGCCGCTGCTGAGCACCCAGCTGCAGTTCGACCACGGCATGCCCGCACGGCTCGTGGACACGCTGACGGTCGAGCACGGCACGTCGGGTGTCGCGCTCGTGGAGCCTGTCCTGCTGCAGATGCTGTGCGCCGAACTCTGGGAAGGCGTACGCGGCGGCGGGACGTTGTCCGTCGTCGTCGAGAAGGTGCTCAACGACGTGGACGGAGCGCTGGCCGAGTTCTGCTCCCGCACGCTGTTCACGCTGACCAGCGACCACGGCCTGCCCACCTGCGAGATCGGCGGCTGGATGCGCCGGACCTTCACCAGGTCATCCGAGGGGACGTCGCCTCACGAGGCGGCACCCGCGGCCCAGAGCGACCGTCCGAAAGAGATCACGGACACCGTCGTCCGCGCCGTGGAGGACCGGCATCTGCTCAAGTTCTGCCGGCTGGCCGGCGGGGACGGCTTCCAGCTCCAGCATCCGCGACTGGCGAGCGCGCTCCAGCGGCTCCGAGAGGCACCGGCGACGTGGCCGGAGCCCACTGCGGGCGACCTCCTGCGTGAGGCTGAGCAGGCGATGTCCGGGGGCAATCTGAAGCTCGCCGCGAAGTACGCGCGAGCGGTGCTGGCCAAGACCGAAAGGGAGCACGGCCAGATCCATATCTCCGCCTGGATCATCCTGGGCGACATCGCCTTCTCCCGGGCGGAACACGACGCCGCACGGCACGCCTACGACAAGGCGCTGGCGATCGAGGCGATGACGGACTCCAGGTCCCCCGCCGTCGCGTACCTGTTCGCCGCGATAGCGCGCGTCCACCTCCTCCAGGGGGATACGGAGAACGCGCTCGGCAGCGCGCGGGCCGCTCGGCTCATCACGGCGGGTGAGACGATCACCTTGCTGGAGCTCGGGCAGGCTCTCTGGCACACGAGCCGGTATCAGGCGGCGGTCAAGGAGTTGAACGCCGTGCTGGAGCGGGATCCAGAGCATGCCGAGGCCCGCCGCATTCGCGGAGAGATCTACGCGGACTGGGACAAGTGGCAAGAAGCCCTGGACGACCTGGACAGTGTCGCCATCGCGGCCCCGCTGTCGGCCCGCGCGGCGTACATCCTGGCGGCGAGCCGCAATGCCCCCGTCTCGCGGAGGGAGGTGGAGGAGCTTCGCGAAGAGGGGCGGACACATGGCCTGGTCCTGCTGTACCTCGCCCGGTCCATGCGCAGGCACGGATATCGGGACCTTGCCGCGGAACTCGCCACCGAGGCCCTCCGGGCGACGAATCCACGCCTGTCGCGCCACCATCGAACGCAGGCGGAGAAAATCGTGCGAAGGCAGTAACGTACGGGAAACGCTAAAGGGGCTGACTTCTGCCCGATTGTAGCGTTATGTCTTAATCGCGGTCGAAATGGCCAACGGAGTTACTGAATCCGGCGATGGCTTCGGTGTCCCGCCGATCGGGCGCCATCAGGCTCCTTATCGCGTAGGCGAAGGCCGAGCCGTCGAGTTCGTCGAGGTCGCGGAGGGACAGATCGGAACAGTTAGGCAGCTGACCTGCCAGTTCGTTCTCCTGTTGCTCCATGACCAACTCCCAGCCTGATGCATCACGGTCCAGTGTCCGGGACAGCATACAAGCTGGGTGACACCTCTGGTACGGGGACGGCGCCGCGAAGATACTTGGAAAGGTTATCGACACGATACATGATTGGCCGATCAATCCGTTTACTCTGAGGTGCCTTGCTCGAGTTCTTTATTCTTGCGTTGGCGCTTGGGTATGACATGGTCGGTTTCCGGCGTGCCATTGACCGTATCGAAGCGTTGTTCAACGTTGAGACTGGAGTCTACGATTCGGAGGTGGCCCTGTGACCGGTACACAGCCGAGCGAAGTAAGACGGTCAGCGGCGCCCGAGGTATGGGGCAAGATTCCGCCCAGGAACAAGAACTTCACCGGTAGAGAAGTGCTCCTCGAGAAACTGCGCTCGGGGATGACCGCCGGGACCAGCGGGCAGGTCACGGTGGTCCTCCCGCGGGTTCTTCCGCATGCCCTCCACGGTCTGGGCGGTGTCGGGAAGACGCAGATGGCGGTGGAGTACGCCTACAGATACGGCAACGAGTACGACCTCGTCTGGTGGATCTCCGCCGACCAGCGGGTGCTCATCCGCTCGTCGCTGGCGTCGCTGGCTCCCTATCTCGACCTCCCGTCGGCGGCGGCGATCGGCGTCGAGGACGCGGCCAACGCCGCGCTGGACGCGCTGCGGCGCGGCAAGCCGTACAACCGCTGGCTGCTCATCTTCGACAACGCGGACGAGCCGGAGGAGATCCGGGACGTGATCCCGGACGGGCCGGGCCACGTCCTGATCACTTCGCGTAACCACCGGTGGGAGGACGTCGTCGAGGCCGTCCCGGTCGACGTCTTCACCCGGGCGGAGAGCATCGCGTTCCTCAGCAAGCGGGTCCGCAGGGCGTTAGCTCCCGAGGACGCCGACCGGCTCGCCGACCAGCTGGGAGACCTTCCCCTGGCGCTGGAGCAGGCCGGTGCGCTCCAGGCCGAGACGGGCATGCCCGTCGACGAGTACATCGAGCTGCTGAACGAGCACGCCAGCCAGCTCCTCGACGAGGGCAAGCCGACCGAATACCCGATCTCGATGACGGCGGCCTGGAACCTCTCGGTCAGCCGGCTGAGCGAGCGGCGCCCGGAGGCCATCGACCTGCTGCGCTGCTGCGCCTTCTTCGGCCCGGAGCCGATCCCGCGCGATGTGTTCAGCCAGCGCGTCAGCGATCTGAGCCCGCAGTTGAACGAGCTTCTCGCCAATCCGATCAAGCTGAGCCGGTCGGTGGGCGAGCTGGGCCGCTTCGCCCTGGCGCGCATCGACCCGAGCAGCCGGACCATCCAGGTGCACCGGCTGATCCAGGCGCTCGTACGCGACGAGCTCGAACCCGAGGAGAAGGTCAGGCATCTCGCGGACGTCCACCGCCTGCTGACCGGCCTGCAACTGGGCAATCCCGAAGAGTCGGTCAACTGGGGCCGTTACGGCGGCATCCTCGGGCATGTCGTGCCCGCCCGGGTCCAGGAGAGCCGAGACCTGAAGGTCCGCGACTTCGCGCTGAACCTGGCTCGTTATCTGTACATGTCCGGCGACGGATTCGCCCAGGAGTTCGTCAACCTCTTCATCGACCAGTGGGAGAAGGACTCCGGCCCCGACGATCCCCACGTGCTCAAGGCCTATCGCGAGCAGGGCAACATCCTGCGCCAGCTGGGCAAGTACAACGAGGTCTACGAGCTCAACCAGCGGACCCTCGGCAAGATGCGCCGGGTGGGCACACCCGACGACGAGCTGCTGCTCCTGGTCAGCGGCATCGGCGCTGACCTGCGCGCGCGAGGCGACTTCGCCGCGGCCCTGAGCCATGACGAGGACTCGGTACGCCGGCACGAGGCGGCCTTCGGCCCCGACGATCAGCGAACCCTGCGCGCGAAGAACAACCTGGCCCTGGACTACAGCCTCACCAGTCGTTTCCATCGGGCTCGGGAACTGCACGAGATCGCCTACATCGGGCTGCAGGACGCCCAGGCGGGCGCGGCGACCGTACTGGTCCACTGGAACGCGCTCGCACGTGCGGTCCGCCTGTCCGGTGACTACGCCGAGGCCAGCGACCTGGGCGAGGAGGCTCTCGCCTACGGTCTGGAGTATCTGGGCGGCGATCACCCCACCTACCTCTGGACCGCCAAGGATCTCTCCATCGCCTGGCGGAGGCTCGGCGAGCTCGACAGGGCACTGGAGATGTGCACCGACGTGCACGGCCGCTATGTCCGAAGGTACGGCCTCGACCACCCCGACACGCTGGCCGCGGCCATGTCCCTGGCCAACGTGCAGCGCAACAACGGCCAGGAGCAGGAAGGACTGGAACTGGCGGCCGACACCGTGAAGCGCTATCCGCACGTCTACGGCGCCGACCATCCGTACTGCCTGGCCTGCACGGGCAACCTGGCGCTGCTGCACCGCACTTGCCAGGACCCGGAGAAGGCCCGCGCGCTGAACGAGGAGACGCTGGAGAAACTCGAGCGGCGTCTCGGGCGCAACCACCACTACTACCTGACCGTGGCCACCAACCTGGCGAGCGACCTGGCGGCGCTGGGGTTGTACGACCTGGCCGTGGAGCGCGGCCGCGACACCTATGGCCGGCTGAAGGAGCTCGTCAGCCAGAACCATCCGATGTCCCTCGCCTGCGCCGCCAACCTTGCGGCCGACCTCAAGCGCCTCGGCACGTCCGAGGCCCTCGAGGAGGCGGCGGCTCTCCGCGAGGACACCCGTGACCGGTACGCGCAGAGGCTCAACCTGGAGCATCCCGACGCCATCGCCTTCCTCGAGGAACGGCACCTGGACCTCGACTTCGACCCGCCGCCGATCTGAGGATCGAGGTCTCCGGGCCTCAGGCGAGTGAGGGCAACTGGCCGGCCGGTGGTTCGCCGTTGCGTTGGCGCCAGCCGGCCAGGTGCCGGCCGATCGAGACGCGGGCGCGGCGGGTGGCCTCGGCCGGTACGTCCTCAGCGCACATCTCGGCCATCGTGCCGGCCATCTCGGCGGTGAACAGATCGCCCTCGGCGGTGAGCCGGCCACTGGTCCGCAGCGCACGGATCGCCGCCTCGGTGCCGTCGCGCCACTGGGCGAACTCCGTGTGCGCGCGGAGCAGCAGGTCCGCCGGATGCGGCTCCTGGCGTTCCACCTGCCAGAACGCCGCGATGCCCATGTGCGCGTACGCGCCCTGGAGCAGGCCGCCCAGCGGGCGCGGGTCGTCACGCCACGGCGCGTAGTAGCGGCTGCCGTCGTCCGGCTGCGTCAGGGGGATGAGATCCAGCAGGCCGCTCAGCTTCGCGTGCTGGGACTCGTGCGCCAGGGTCACCGCGAACGAGTGCGGGTCGGGCGGCGTGGAGAGCCCGATGTTGCCGAAGGCCAGTTTGGAGGTGGCGCTGGAGGTGCCGTTCTCCGGCCCGATCAGCGGTGTCAGCACCGTGACCACGGCACTAGTCTCCTCGGCGACCTGGCGGTGCCGGTCGATGAGGATCTCCCAGGCCGGCTGGAGCGTCGACTCCCACCGGTGCAGCTCCGCCTCGCTCAGCCGGCCCTCGGTTCGCCGCGCGCCCGGCATCCGGCCCGGGTCGAGGTCGTCGACGACGAGCTCGACCGCCACGCCGCGATGCGAGGCGCGGATGCGGCGCAGGCCTTCCCATGAGGAATCCGCCCCGACGCGTACGGTGACCCCGCCGGTGCTGATCTCCGCCTCGCCGTCCCCGGTACGCACGACGGCGAACCGGCCTCCGCCGGGGACGATCGCCCGGCCCAGCGACGGGAGCACGACCGCGCCGTCGATCACGGGCACCTCGATCGTCTCGCTGCGCCCGGACCGGATCGCCGCGACCGCCGCCAGCGACGCCATGGCGCTCGGAATCTCCCAAGGAGCCGGCGGTGTCCGGCCGCTGAGCGCGTGGAGCGTCCGCAGCCCCCAGGAGCCGACGGTCGGATAGCGGAGCACCGCCCTGGCGACCTCGGGTGCGGCCTCCTGGATGTCGGCGAGCAACTCGTAGGCGTGCCGGACCCGCGGGGCATCATCTTCGGCGAGGTCGCGGACCCCGCGCAGGAGCAGAAGGCGTTTGCTGTCCTGCGCCGTCCACAGGCGCTCGACGGCGTCGCGGCCGCCCCCGCCCGCGGCGAGTTCGAGGAACACCTCTTTCGGCAGGGAATGCGGTGTCAACGGCATGGGCGTGAAGTTGCCTCTCTGCGGATCGGTGATCTGTGCGGAAGCGCGACGACGCCGGCTGCGGTCGCGCACCGCGGCGATGTCGTCGTTCACCGCGTGCTGGACATGTTTGATGAGCCGGAAGAGGTCGCGGCAGTAAACGCTGGGATTGGCGAATCCGGTGCCCGGGCGATAGCGATGAGGGTAGAGCCCCGCGCCGCAGACACGCCGGATTTCGCACGCCTGGCATTCCGGTGACAGCGCGCGCTCGCCGATCTGCCGGGCGGCGATCGAGGGCAGCATGAGGGCCGCGTCGAAAGCGTGCGCGCCGACGTGCAGCGGCGTACGGGTGGCTCCGTCGTAGGCCGATTTGAGGCTGTCCACCTGTTCGATGCCGCCGTCGGTCTCGACGACCACGACGGCGACCGCGGAGAGCCCGACGGCCTCGCTGCGCGAGGGGCGTCCGAGCACGAGACGAATGATCTCGTCGAACAGGCGGAGCCGGGTCTCGCGCTCCGGCGCGTGGTACCAGCGGTCGAAGACGGCGATGAGCCAGTCGCCGTACGGAGCGTCCGCACCGTCCGGCCGGAGGCCCGGTGGAGGGGTCTCCCAGGTGCCGTGCGGCAGCAGGAAGTCCATCGTCGGCGGACCGTACGCCAGGAGCGCCTCGTACGTGCCGACGGGGTCGTTCCGCAGGTCGATCGTGCAGAGCAGCCCGTTGAACAGGTGCCGGAAGGCAGGGGAGGCGAGGTTGGTCAGCCCGGCGTGGACCCGGTCGTAGCTGCCCTGCCCCGCCGGTCCGCGGCGGTGGCGGTCGTTGGCCTCGCGGTCGCCGTCGAGGCTGACCGCGACCAGGACGCCGAGCTCGTCGAACAGATCGAGGAAGACGGAGTCGAGGAGCACCCCGTTGGTCTGCACCTGGACGTTCACCGTCACGCCGGGATCGACCGCGGAGCGTACGGCGTTCACCGCGTAGCGGATGTGGCCGGCGCCGGCGAGCAGGGGCTCGCCGCCGTGGAGGATCACGTCCACCTCGGACAGGCGGTTCAGCCGCGCGTGCTCGGCGATGCGCGCCGCGACGGAGTCGATCGTCGACTGCGACATCCGCCGGGGCTGGCGGCGCCAGCCCTGGTCGGCCATTTCATACATGTAGCAGTAGGTGCAGGCGAGATTGCATCTGCTGTGAATCTTGAGGACGAACTGCTGGAAGGGCGTGGGGCGCCAGCCGCTCTCCAGCAGGGCGTTGATGTCCAGATCCATGGGCCATTCGAGGCGCGGCGTGGCCTCTCCGAACTCCGCACTCACGCCCACCAACCCCTAAGGAGATTCGAGCACCACGGCACGAAAATCCGTTCATCGGCTATTTCTGAATAAATAGAGGGCATTCACGTTCAACCAATGTCACCCTTGCGACCCGCCGCGATCTTATCGCCGATTCGCCGGTGTACGAAGGCGCATTGACGCAGCCGCGAGGTGGCGATCGTGTTTCGATCGGATAACCCGGCGGATGCCGACTGTCCTTCGCGACTCCAGATCTGAGCGCATCGAGGGAGGTCCGCGATGCCGCCGCCTACCGGGATCATGCCCCAGAGGAAGGGAATCAGAGCCCGCCGGACGCATCCGGCGACGAAGGCGAGAGGGCCGTCGGTGGGCTTGTGCCGGACACGCCGGCGGAAGGCGGGTCAGGTCCGGGTCAGCAGGGCGCGCAGGCTGGGGGCGAACCTGTCAGGGTCTTCGGCGAAGCCCGCGTGGACGCCGGGGAACGGGACGGGGTCGAGGCCGAGGGCGAGACCCAGGGCGCGGGAGGTGCGGTCGCACAACTGCCCGGCCGACTCCTCGCCGATGCCGATCACGAGGCCGGGCGCCGAGCGCAGCCGGTCCAGGTCGGGCCGCCAGCGGGTGGTGCCCTGCAGTTCGTGGAACCAGTGGCGCTCGTCGGCGACGTGCCGCGGGTCGCGTTCACCGCCGAACATCATCTCCAGCGCCCCCTCGGGCAGCGCGATGCCTGCCTGGGCCATGAACTTCGCCCAGGCGCCGATGGCGTCGCCGCCGAGGTAGGTGGCGATGAGGTCGTCGGTCTTGGCGTGCTGCTTGTCGCGGTCCGCCAGGAGATCGAGCAGCGGGGGTTCGTGGGCGATGACGGCGCGCAGTTGCTCGGGGTGGCTCTGGGCGTGGGCGAGGGAGGTGACGGCGCCGCCGCTGGAGCCGAACACCGTGGCGGTTCCGGCGTCCACGTGGGTCAGCAGGCGGGACAGGTCGTCGGCGCGCAGCTCCGGCGTGGAGTCCTGGGCGGGATCGTCGAGCGGGCTGCGCCTGATTCCGCGCGGGTCGGTGGTGAGCACCGTGTGGTCGGTGGCGAGCAGGTCGGCCAGCGCGGCGAAGGAATCGGCGTCCATCGGGGCGCCGACGAGCGCGACGAGCGGGTGCGGCGGTGGCCACGAGCAGCGCCAGGGCCGCCGGGATCACCAGGGCGAGGGGCGGGCGCGGGAGATCCTCGGGCTGTACGACGCGACCATGCTGGAGTTACGCGGTGAGCCCCGGTCGCTGACCGTCGACGTCGTCGGCTCCGGCCTCACCCCTGCGCTGGTGCTGGCCGCGGCTCGCGAGCGCGCACCAGGAGTGGAGTTCTTCGCCCGCTTCCACAGTGGCACCGAGGCGGCGTCGCCCCTGCTCCTGGACGGGCGGCTGGACGTCACCTTCGGCCGCAGCCCGGGCGTCCTCGACGGCGTACGGCAGCGGGCCGTACGCCATGAGCGCATCGCCGTGCTGGTGCCCGAGCGTCACCCGCTCGCCCGGCTGCGGGCCGTACCCCTGGAGTCGCTGCGCGGCACGAGCCCGTGCATCCGTGCCGGCGACCATGCGACGCCCGGGTGGGAGCACGCGGTGCTGCAGTTGCCGGCCCCCTTCGGCGTCGACCCCGCCATGGCCCACCCGCACGTGCGCGGTGGTGACGAGCTCGCGCAGCACATCCGCGACCGCGACGCGCCCATTCTCACCATGACCACGCAACCCGCCATCCCCGGCGCGGTCCTGCGGCCGCTCGTGGACCCGGTCGCGGTGTTCCCCTGGATGATGATCTGGCGCGCCGACGGCGACCACCCGGGCCTGCGCGCCCTGCACGCGGCCGTGGACGGGCTGGCCGCCGCCCACGACTGGCTCGCCGCCCCCGGTGACGCCTGGCTCCCCGAGCCCGAGGCGAGTCTGCCCCACCCGCCGTTCACCGGCATTCACTAAAACCGTAATTCGCGTAATGGGATATGCCTAAATTGCGCCCTTGTCGAGGTGTAATGGCATATGTACGATCACTTCCGTACCTGGGATTTCATAATTGGAGGTAAACCGTGGCTTCAAGGAACTGGGCAGCGAAAATACTCATCACCGCGGCAGTTGTCGCTGCGGGTATCGCGCTCGCGAGCCCGGCTCACGCCGTGGACGAGCCGCCCGCCGGAGGCCAGGTTTCCACCAACGGTTACACCTGGTCCAACTGAAGAGGCAGCCTGACGGGCGGCGGGAGCGGCGCCGGGACGGGATCGGCCTGGAACGACTGGATCATCAGGGCCGCGAAGCGGCGCGACGCCGCCACCCTCATCCGGGGTGACTCGGCGCGGATGCCTTCGTTCGCCATCAGCGCCAGGCTGACGTCCTCCAGCACGAAATCCTGCCGCAAGGAGCCCGCCTCCTTCGCGCGCCGCACCAGTTCGAGCAGCAGGCGCAGCGCGCGGTCGCGTTCGGCGGTGAAGTCGACCGCCTTGGGGAGGCGGGAGGTGAACGCGCGGGCGAAGCCCCGGTCGAGGGCGTGCATCTCCATGAGCTTCTCGATCACCAGGCAGAACCCGCGCCACGGGTCGTCCGCCGCCAGGCCCTCCGCCACGACCTCCGAGCAGAAGGCCAGCTGCTCGGAGAAGGCCTCGGTCAGCAGGGCCTCCTTGGTCTGGAAGTGCCTGTAGACGGTCGCGACGCCGACGTCGGCGCGCCGGGCGATCTCCCGGATCGGCACGTCGAGGCCCTCGGCGGCGAAGGCCGCGCGAGCGACCGCGAGGATGCGCGCGCGGTTGTCGCGGGCGTCCGAGCGGAGACCCGTTATCACTTCGGCCGTCACCGCTCTCACTTTAGCCAAACGGACGGGGCGTCCCGTTACGGTCGGCCGCATGAGAGCAGTTCAGATCGTCGAGTACGGCCCGCCCGGCGTCGTGCACGTCGCCGAGGTGGCGGAGCCGCACGCCGGACCGGGTGAGATCCGCATCGCCGTACGGGCCTCCGGGCTCTCGCCCGGGGAGGTGGCGATCCGGTCGGGGGCGCTGCGCGACGTGGTGCCCACGACGTTCCCGTACCGGACCGGGTTCGACGCCGCGGGTGTGGTGGACGAGGTCGGCGACGGCGTCACGGGCGTGGGCATCGGCGACGAGGTGTTCGGCATGACCACCATGGCCGCGCGCGGCGCCAACGCCGACTTCGCGGTCCTGGGCGCCTGGGCGCCCAAGCCGGAGGTATGGAGCTGGGAGGAGGCGGGCGGCGCCGCGGGCAGCGTCGAGACGGCCACCCGGGTCCTCGACCGGCTCGAGGTCGGCGCCGGGCACACCGTGCTCATCCAGGGGGCGGCCGGCGGGGTGGGCGCCGTCGCCGTCCAGATGGCCGTCGCCCGCGGTGCCACCGTCATCGGTACGGCGAGTGCGCACAACCACGACTTCCTGCGCTCCCTCGGCGCCGAGCCGACGACGTACGGGGCGGGGCTCGTCGAACGGGTCCGAGCGCTGGCGCCGGGCGGGGTGGACGCCGTGTTCGACTGCGCCGGAGGGGCGGCGGCCGATCTGGTGGCCATCGCCGGGGACCCGGCGCGCGTGGTGACGATCGCCCCTGACCTCACCGCGGCGGCCCACGGCGTGCACATGTCGCACGGCGCGCCGGCCGACGAGACGGACGCGGCCGTGGGGGCTCACGCCGATCCGCTGGCCTTCCATGGCCTGGCGATCGCGGTCAGGCTGGCCGGCGAGGGGCGGCTGCGGGTGCCGGTCGCGGCGGCGTTCCCGCTCGCCGAGGCCGCGGCCGCGCACGAGCTGAGCGAAACCCGCCACGCCCGCGGGAAGATCGTTCTGGTGGGCTGAGTGACCGCACGTCAGCGGCCGGCCGTAGAGTCCCACCATGACGGATGAGCCCGCCTCCGGTTCGTTGCACCATGTCGAGATCTGGGTCCCCGACCTGCGGCGGGCCCTGGTCGGGTGGCAGTGGTTGCTCGAAGCGCTCGGTTACACCCTTCACCAGGACTGGGAGGGTGGCCGTAGCTGGCGGTTGGGGGCTACGTACCTGGTGTTCGAGCAGTCGCCCGCGCTCAGCGCCGATCGGCACGATCGCCTCCGGCCGGGGCTGAACCACCTGGCCTTCCACGTGGAGAGCCGGGAGAGGGTCGACGCCCTCGCCGAGCGGGCGGCGGCGTACGGGTGGACGTTGATGTTCCCCGAACGGCACCCCTACGCGGGCGGGGAGCGGCACTATGCCGCCTACCTGGAGGACGCGGACGGGTTCGAGGTGGAACTGGTCGCGGCGCGATGACCTGGGCCGCTCCGGAAACGGCTGGCGCGAACCCGGACGACTGCGGCATCATGGCGCCCATGATCTATGGGAAGGGCGGCCACCGCCCCAGCCGGTGAACCCCGGCACGAGGAAGCTGAGCGGCGACGACCGGCTCACCTTCCTGGCACACGCGATCTCCATGTCCTCCCTGTACGGCCCCGGCCCCTGGCCGCAGCATGCCCAGGAGCTGCCGGACGAGCCCTCTCGCCCGGACGACGGCAGGCCGTACATCTCCACCACCGTCATGGACGGCATCAGGACCCACCACCTCTCCGCCCAGTCGGAGCCGGCGGACGCCGTCACCGAGGTCGCCGGCCTGCTGCAGTCCGGTGCGCCGTTCGCCGCGTTGCACGAGCGGCTGTCGCAGGGCTCCGCGCTGGCGATCTGCGACGACCTCATACGCGAGCTGGCAAGCCGGAAGGTGCCCGTGAGCAGGGCCTACGAGGCGGGCCGGTGGCTGGCCGAGCACGGCACCCACCGCGAGGCCACCAAGATCGGCATCGTGCTCGTCGGCGCCTGCGGCGGCGAGCCGGACCGGGAGCTGCTGCTCCTGCTCGGGACGCTGGAGGAGTTCACCCTGTACGCCGCCGTCGCCCTCCTGCGCACCCAGCCGGACCGGCAGCGAGCCGTGTACGAGCTGGCCAGGCGGGTGACGGGCTGGGGCCGCATCCACGCCGTCGAGCGGCTCGACGGCTGCGACGACCCGGAGATCAGGGCCTGGCTGCTGCGGGAGGGCTTCCGCAACGACATCATGAACGCCTACCTGGCCCCGCTCGCCGCCACCACCGGCGACCTCTACTCCGCGCTCCTCGACCCCGAGCCGGACGAGGCGCTGGTGGACGGCGCGGGCGGCATCCTGGCCGCGCTCGTCACGGGCGAGGGCGGCCCCGTCTCCGGGATCAGCGCCTACGACGACGCCGTGCCCGCCCTGGACCGCTACGCCGGCCTCGCCGAGACCCGCGCCGCCACGCTGCGCCGTCTCAGCGGCCTGCTGACCATCCTGGAGGGCCTGCGCCGGCCGCCCTCGGACGGGTACGGCTGGCGCGACGGCGACCTGGCCGCGCTGCGCCGGCGTTACGAGGAGGTCGTCGGGCAGCGGCGCTGGTCCGAGCTGGCGCTGGCCGGTGTGGCGGACCCGGCGGCGGAGGATTTCGGCTCCGCGCTGCACTGCGCGACCAGGCTGGGCCTGCCGGTGCTCCCGCAGGTCATGGCCCGGCTGCGGGCCGACCCCTGCGACAGTTTCGCCTGGTACGAGGCGACCCGCCTGGCCGAGCCGACCGTGCTGGTCGAGCTGGCCGAGGAGCTGCTGCCGATGGAGAGCCTGGCCAACGGGCCCGGGGATCGGGTCTTCGGGGACGGTCACGAGCACGCGCTGGAGCCGGTGGTCGAGAAGCTGGTGTCGAGTCCGGGCACGGGGCTGTCCCTGCTCCGGGTGGCGTTGCGCAACAGGGTGATCAGGCTCCGGCGGAGCGCGGTGCGCGTGCTGGAGGCGTGGCCGGACGTGCCGGGGGAGGCCGTCGCGTGGGTGCGCGCGGCGTACGAGGTGGAGCCGGACGAGGAGCTGCGCGGGGACATGCGCGCCTTCCTCGCCGGCACCCGACGATGACCAGACGCACGATGACGAACGGAGGCGAGGCGGCCATGCCTGACATTTCCGCAGATGAACTGCTCAATGAGGTGGAGCCGCTGTCCCACGGGCAGCGGTGCCGCCGCCTGGCCGAGCACGCGCGGGATCTTTCCGGCCGGCCGGAAGCCCTGCGCGCGCTCCTGGACGGGCTGGCCGGGCACGGCCCGTACGAGCGCTTCCTCGGCGTGCGGCTGGCCGCGATGGCGCGGGAGGTCGCGCACGTCACCCGTGCGATGACCGACCCGGACATGGACATATCCCGGTACGCGATCAGCCACGCCGTCAGGCTGGGCGCCCCCGGCGACGCCGTCCTGGAGATCGCCCGCACCGCCCCCGCCACCCACCGCATGGCCGTCTACCGGGCCATCAGGCGCAACGGCCGCAGCGACCTGGCCGAGCTGCTGATCGACGAGGTACGCGGGCGGTGGGGCGACCGCGAGGCCGCGGGCCTGCTGGTGATGTGCCCGGCGGAGGTGGTCGCGGCCCGGCTGGCCGGCCTCGCCCACGCGGTGCCGAACTGGGGCGCCCTGGCCAGGCGGCACCCGCTCACCGTGCTCGACCACGCCGGGTCGGTGCTGCCCGAGCTGCCGCGCCAGCTGCGGCGGGCGTGGTGGTTCGCGCTCGGCCCCGGGATCGAGGCCGCCGCCGAACACGCGCCCGAGCGGGTGATCGAGCTGCTGGAGCGCCACTGGGCGGGCCGGAGCTGGCGCTGCGCCGGGCGGCTGCTGGACGCCGACCCGGTGCGTACGCTGGCCCTCTACCTGGCCCCGGGGCGGCGGCCGGAGCTCGCCGGGCTGCTCAGGCGGCGGCCGGTACGCGATCGGCTGGCCGCGCTCCCGGACGCCCGGCTGGCCGAGCTGGGCCGGGCGGTGCGCGACGACGAGGACGCGCTGATCGACCTCCTGCGGTCGGTGCCGCCCAGCCGCCGGGACGCCGTGTTCACCGCGACGATGGAAGGCGTCGACCTCTCCCAGGCGCTGCTCTCCGAGGACCTGCTGAACGTCCTGCCGCTGCGCCGCCGGGTCGCGGAGGCCCGCCGCATGCTGGACCTGCGGGCCATCGCCGAGGATCCGTACCGCAGCCTGGAGATCACCGCCTTCCTCCCGTACGACGAGGCGGAGCCCGTCCTGCGGGCGGCGACCCGCCGGTCCGATGGGCTCGACCGGGCCAACGGCTACGTCCACCTGGTCGCCTGCGCCGGCCGCGGCCGCGACCCCGAGATCGTCACCCGCCTGGCCGACGCTCTGGGCCGGCTGCGCAACGAGCAGGACCCGGTCCGCCTCGCCGCCGCCCAGTCGCTGGGGCAGCTCCCGTCCCAGCTCTTCCTGGCCGCTCACGTGCCGTTCCTGGACCGGCTGGTCGAGGACGCGCTCGCCGCCCGCGACTGCTCCCATCCGACGCGGCTGGCCCTGGCCCGCCTGGCCGCCCAGGTCTTCGAGCAGGGCGCGCGGCAGGACGACGCGGCCCTGCTCGACTACGCCCTGCGCGTCTCCGAGCGGCTGGCCGGTCACGTGGGAACGGTCTCGCTCGGGGAACTGACGCGCGTGCTCAGGCGCGGCCAGGAGGCCGTGCTGGTGCGCAGGCTGGCTCCGTTCCTGGCGGCGGGGGCCGACCGCGACCGGCACGAGCTGGCCTTCCTGCTCGCCGCGGCGCTCGGCCGGCGCGGGCATGACCTGCCGGAGCTGCAGCGGGCGCTCGAACGCGCGGTGCACGCCACCAGCCAGACGGTCGCGGCCCGGGCGATCGGCCTGTGGCTGGAGCCGCCGCGGACCAGGGGCGAGCGGGTGGCGGCGCTACTGGCCGCGGATCCGTCCGTGGTGGTGCTCGGGCCGGTGTTCGACGTGCTGGTGTGGCAGCGTACCGACCTGCTGGAGGCCGCGCTGGGCCGGCGGAACCCGGTGGGGCGGTTCGCCGGCAGCGGTGTGCGGCAGGTGCGGTCCGCCCCGCGCCAGGCCGTCCAGCGGTGGACGGCGCGGCAGCGCGAGGCGTACCGGCGGCTGATGGAGCGGGTGGCGAACGACGGCCGGGTGCCCATGCACGAGCGTGAGCAGGCCGTGCGGCGGTTGGGCGAGGTGCCCGCGATCGAGGCCGCGCGGCTGCGGCCGTACCTGGACTCGGGGGAGGCTCCGCTGCGGCGGGCGGCGCTGACCGCGCTGCCGTGGACGGCGCGCCCGCAGGAGGTGCTGGCCGACCTGCTCGCGCACGCGGGCGGGGACGACGCGCACGTGGCGGTGTACGCGGCGACGCGGGCGGCGCGTTTCGTGCGGCCCGCCGAGCTGGCCGCGGCCCTGGCACCGGTGCTGGCCGGCGGCAAGGTCACCGCCCGCAAGGAGGCGGTCCGGCTGCTCGCCCGGCACCGCGCGCCCGACGCGATGCGGGTGCTGCGGGAGCTGTGGGACGCCGACGGGCAGCACAAGGACGTCCGGGTGGCGATCGTGTCGGCGGTGCTGGGCCTGCTCGCCGAACCGGGGGCCTGGGAGGTGCTCCGCGCCGCGGTGGCGGTCGACCGGGGGACGGAGGCGGCGGAGCTGCTGGGTCCCGTGCTCGGCACGCAGCCCCTGGCGGTGCCGGAGCGGTGGCGGGAAGCGTACGGGGAACTGGTCGTCACCGCCTCCCGCTCGTCCGACCTGCGCACCCGGCTGCCCGCGGTCCAGACGCTGCCCCGCTGGATCGCCTACGCGCCGGGCGCCGTGGAGCGGCTGGCCGAGATCGTCTGCGACCTCGGCGAGACCGCGGACTGGCGGCAGGCGACGCGCGGGCTGGTGAGCGGGGCGTGTTCCGGGGTCGGGCTGGGGGAGCTGCGGGAGGCCGTGCGCACGCTCGCCGCCGCGCCCGGCGAGCCCGACGCCGGTCCCGACCGCGACCGCCCGGCCTACCAGCGGCTCGCGGCCGTCGTGACGTACCTGCGCCTGTGGCGCCGGGTGGAACGCGAGCCGATTGGGGCGGTCGTGCGGGAGGTGGCGGGCGAGCTCCCGCCGGACCTGGTGGCCGAGCTCCTGGCCGCGACCGTCGACTGGGACGACGCTCCCCGCGACGTCCTGGAGCGGCTGGTGCGGACGGTCCCGGGAGTGCTGGCGGCCGTCGAGACCGGCGAGGCGCTCGGGGAGTCGGCCGAGCACGTACCGGCCGAGCTGGTGCTGCCGCACGCCGCGTGGCTGGCCGCCGAGGGGCAGGTGGGGGCGCTGCTCGCCACGGCACTGGCGGCGACCTGCGGCCCCCGGTCGGGGTGGGCGGCGCCGTGGCGGGAGCTGCTGCGGGGCGTCCGAGCGAGTGGCTTCCCCGAGGCCGCACACCAGGCCCTGCGGGTCAGGACGGCGGAGGAGTAGTTCGGCGCCGCTTAACCGACAGTTCAGGAATTTGTCAGACATCTCCGCAAAGCGGGGATACCGTCTCGTTTCGGAGTGATCACTGACTACCGAAGGACGGTTACATGCGCAAGGTCCTGACGCTCACCCTGGCCGCCACCTCCACCCTCGCCCTCCTGACCGCCCCGGCCACGGCCGCCGACCGTCCAGGAGGGCTCCCGGCGGAGATCTACGGCGGCGCCTGGACGGCCGGCCACGTCCAGGGCATGGCCATCGACCGGCGCAAGGGGTTCATGTACTTCTCCTTCACCAACCTCCTCGTCAAGACCGACCTGCAGGGCACGCTCGTCGGCTCGGTGGCCGGTTTCACGGGTCACCTCGGCGACCTGGATCTCAACCCCCAGGACGGCCGCGTGTACGGGTCGCTGGAGTACAAGGAGCAGGAGTCGTTCTACATCGCGATCTTCGACGTGGACCGCATCACCGGCCCGGACATGAACCCCGCCGACGTGATGAGGACGGTCTACCTCAAGGAGGTCGTGGCCGACTACACCGCGGACATGAACGGGGACGGCAAGTTCGACGGCAACGTCGCCGACACCCCCGACCACCGCTACGGCTGCAGCGGCATCGACGGCGTCTCCTTCGGCCCCGAGTTCGGCAGGAAGCACGGCAGGCAGAGGCTCACGGTGGCCTACGGCGTCTACTCGAACGTGGGCCGCCAGGACAACGACCACCAGGTCCTCCTCCAGTACGACATCCAGCAGTGGAAGAAGTACGAGCAGCCGCTCACCGAGAGCGCCCCGCACAAGAGCGGCCCCGAGCGGGTGGACGGCAAGTACTTCGCCTACACCGGCAACACCACGTACGGCGTGCAGAACCTCGAGTACGACGAGCACACCGGCAACTGGATGATGGCCGTGTACAAGGGCGCCAAGCCGCAGTTCCCCAACTACACCTTCTTCATGGTGGATGGCGGCGCGCGGCCCAGGACGGGCGAGATCGCCGGCCAGCCCCAGGCCGAGCGCGGCAAGCTCCTCACGCTGGCGCCGGGCGGCCTCCAGGACGACGCCACGGGCGTGCGGGGGTGGCAGTTCACGGGCGAGTACGGCCTGATCTCGCTGGGCGGGGGCCGCTACTACGTGGCCAAGGCCGGCAAGGTCACCGAGGACGGCGTCTCCAAGCACACCGGGCACGCGCAGCTCTACCGCTGGACCGGCCAGTCGCCGACCCCCTTCGAGCGCATCGGCTGAATCCGCCCGCCAGAGGCTGGCCAGTAATGGCTGTTATGGTCGTCCCTTACCTGGAACGCGTAAAGAATCCTGCATGGGAGGGTCATGCGGACCTCAACGAAGATCGCGATCACCGCGTCCGTGCTGGCCGGGGTCGCCGCCCCGGTGGCGGGGGTGGCGCCGGCGGCCGGTGCGCAGGCGGCGCCGGCGTGGGTCGCCTACCACGGTGTGAGCGCCGAGCAGAGCGTCGAGCGGGTGAGCCGGCTGAAGGACCAGGGTTACCGGCCGATCACGGTAAACGTTTCCGACGGCGAGCGGTACGCGGCCGTGTGGGTCAAGGACGGCTCGTCCACCGAGTGGGGCATCTGGCAGGGCATGTCAGCCGGCGGCTTCCAGAAGCGGTTCGACGCCGGGGTGAAGGAGGGGGCCCAGCCGATCTCGGTCTCCGCCACCGGACCGGCCGACTCGCCGGTGTTCACGGCCGTCTTCGAGAAGAAGAGCGGCGCCTTCCTCGCCAGGTCGGGCCTGACGCCCGACCGCTTCGCCGCCGTCAACAAGGAGGCCACCGCCAAGGGGCTGGCGCTGACCTCCGTCGACGCGTACGGCACCCCGGGCGACATCCGGTACGTCGGCGTGTGGAGCGCCAACACCGGCGGCGCCTGGTACTACACCTACGGCAAGAGCAGGCAGCAGCACGAGGCCGAGTTCTACGCCCGCAAGGACAAGGGGTACCGGCCGGTCAAGGTGGCCGTGGCGCCCGACGGCACGTACACGGCGGTGTGGCGCAAGGACGGGCTCAAGTCCTGGGCCCACTACGTGGACATGACCTCCTCCGGCTACCAGAAGAGGTTCGACGACCTCAAGGCCAAGGGGCTCCGGCCGGTGCAGGTCAACGCCGAGAACGGTAAGTACACCGCGATCTGGCAGTAGGGGCGGGCGGGTGGGTGCGGCGTGCCGCTGACCGGCCCCGCACCCGCCGTCATCTCTGCAGGATCCGCACGTCGCCCGACGTGCTGCGGGCGGTGATCGTGCCGGCGCTCCTGGCGTCGTGCCGGACCTCGGTGCGCTCGCTGCCCTCCTTGCTGCTCGCCGTCACCGCGTACGAGCCGGAGGGCACCCGCGCCGTCACCCTCCCGTCGAGGGACTGCAGGTCGAGGGTGGTGGGCGGGCCGGCGAACGACACGTCGATCGCGCCGTCCGAGGTGCGGCACCTGACGTAGGCGGACTTCAGGCCCTCGCCCGTGATCGGGCCTTCGCTGCGCAGCCGCAGCCGTCCCGACGCGCCCGTCACCTGGATGCGGTCCCGGCTGGAGACGTCCACGTCCTGGGTGAGGCCGTTCAGGATGACGCCGTCCGCCGCGTCGACCGACAGCCGCACTCCTGGCGGGACCTTGACGTGGTAGCGGGCGCCGCAGTCACCGAGGACCATGTTGCAGTCCGCGCTGAGCCTCAGGGTGCCGTCGCGCAGCGACCAGGCCGGGTCGTCGGTGACGGCCTTGCCCTTCAGCCAGCGTTCCACCTGTACGGTGCCGCCGATGCCGGGCACGACGCGTACGCCGCCGAGCGAGGATCTGATCGTCAGGGCCGGCCCGGCGAAGGGGAACGACTGGGCGGCGTGGACCTCTTCGGCCGTCAGGTCCACGCCGCAGCCGCCGGTCGCCACTGCCAGGAGCGCCGCGCATGCCGCGAATGCCGCGAATTGCCTCATGCCCACGATCGTGGCCGAGCGCGGCCCGGCGGCCATCGGTCATCCGGCCGACCCGCCATCGGCCGTTCGGCCGGATCCTCCCGGCGCCCCGGGTCACAGGGCCGAGAGCAGCGCCTCCACGTGCCGGAGCGGGTCGGTGCCGAGCGGCCGCACCGCCACGGTGTCGGCCCCCGCCGCCCACAGGCTCTTGACCTGCGCCGCCGCCTCCTCCGGAGCCCCGGTCGCCATGACCACGTCCTCCGGCGCGACCCCCAGGAAGCCCGCCTGCCCCTCCACCATCGACCGGGTGACCTCGCCGGTGTCCGGCCCGGTGTGCAGGTAGGTGAAGACCACCAGCTCGTGGTCCTCCTCCCCGCCGATCCGCTCGATGATCCCGGGCAGGTCGGCGGGCCCCACGCCCTCGGGCACGATCGTGCCCTGGGCCACGCGGCCGGACAGCGCCAGCGAGCGCGGGCTCTTCACCCCGGCCAGCACGGGCGGCGGCACCGCCGGCGGGTGCACCAGCGACACGCCATCCAGGTGGACCGCCCGGCCGTGCAGGGTGACCGTCTCGCCGCGCAGCAGGGCGCGTACGGACGTGATCGTCTCCTCCAGGAGGGCGAGCGGCGACGGCACGGCGGCGCCCACCTGGCGCATCCACTCCTGCACGCCGTGCCCGATCCCGGCCGCCAGCCGCCCCGGATGCACGCGCTCCAGGTTCGCCAGCTCCATCGCCAGCAACATCGGGTTGCGCAGGGGCGCCGGCGTGATGCCGATGCCGACGCGCAGCCGCGAGGTGACGGCCAGCGCCGTGGCGGCCGCCGAGATGCCACCGGTCCAGCCCAGATCCTCCACGACCCACAGGTCCCCGACGGTCGTCTCGTCGAGCGCCTTCGCGAACGGGATGAGCTGCTCGGGCGGCAGCCCTCGGTCGAACATGACACCCAGTCTCACGATGCCCTCCAGTAATAGCGGAACAGTCGGCCGGTCTCCGAGTATCCAGCACGCCGGAACGCGTCGGCGGTCGGGACGTTGGCGAGGTCGGTGGCGGCCACGATGCGCTGCACGCCGGCCTCGGCGAGCGTGCGGGTGCCCCGGGCCAGGAGGTCGTTGACGTAGCCACGGCCGCGGTGCTCGGGCATGACGCCGATGTAGGCGATGGAGTGGTCGTCTGGGGCCACCAGGCCCACGGGGGAGTCATCGAGATGGCCGATGACGAACCAGCCGGGCTTGGCCTTGCGGTTCATCAGGTCGTCGTACATCCACCGGGCCTCCTTCTCGGCGCCCGACGTCGCCACCTCGACCCGGGTGTCGTGGTCGAGGGAGCCCTCGGAGATGCGTACGAGGATGTCGATCACCTCGGAGGGGTCCATGCGGCGCGCGGGCCGGTAGGTCAGCCTGCCCGGATCGTCGGGGATGTCGCTGCCGGCCACCCATTCGAGCAGCAGCCGCTCCACCTCCATCGTGAACCCGGCCCCGATGAGGGCCTCGTGCTCGACGGCGCGGTCGACGACAGGGGCGAGCCCGGGCGGGAGCGAGATGTCGTGGATTATCTTGGTCAGCCCCATCTCGTCCAGGCTGCGGCGCAGCAGCCCGGCGGCGGCGACCGGATCGGGGCCCGGGTCGAACTGCCAGACGATCACTGGCTCCGAGCCGGCGAAGGGCGCCCAGTACGCGAGCCGGGCGGGCCCTTCCGCGAAACACCACTCAGGCCGGCTCCTGCCCTCGTCGAAGGCGGACCTGAGCTGAGAGCGCGCGGGCTCGGGGAACTGCTCGAACAACGTGAAAGCCTCCACATGTGAGGGGGCTCTCCCGCGACTTTCAGAGGGTCGTGGGGAGGTGTGCCCGCGATGACATGACCATGTTCTCGCACACCTCCGGCCTTTTGCGCCGCTCGATTCAGACGGCATTCAGACGGTACTCAAGCGGCATTCCGGCAGGCACCACGACGGCACTCAGGCGATACTCAGGCCGCACTCAGACGGCATTCAGCCGGATGCGGGCGGGCTCAGTCCGACTCAGGCGGCGGCGTCGCTCAGGGCCGCGCGCGCCTCGCTCAGGGAACCGCTCGTCTCGAAATGCCGGTCGAGGTTCGTGATCGTCAGCAGATGGCGGATCATGCCGGGCGCGAGCACCAGGATCATGCGGCCGTTCATGTGCTGGACGTGGTTCAGCGTGGCCACGAGCACCCCGAGCCCGACGGAATCGCAGAACGGCACCTCGGTCAGGTCCACCACCACGTTGAGCGGGTCGGCGGCGGCCAGAGCCTGTTCCAGCTCCGCCCGCAGTCTCGGAGCGCCGGCAACGTCGAGATCGCCCACGACGTGCAGCACCGTACAGGGGTCCTCCCGCCAACACCTGACCACCATGGGCCTCACCTGCCCGATACCCAGATAGTTATACCTATTTCTTACATATGTTCTGCATTGCCGTTTTGGTCGTTGGTGTAACGCTGGGCTTGGCGGATGGGGTGGTTGTCGCCGACTGTTTCCCGATTTTCGGCTGGTCGCTGCCGAGGATCAGCTCGATGCCCTTGATGTCCACCTTTCGAAGCTCCGCGCCGGGAATGGCGGTGGCGACGACCTTCGCCGAAGCCTCCAGGCCCTCGCCGTAGCGGATGATGGTCTTCTTGTAGTCCTTCTTGCTGGTGTTCCCCGGCTCGCCGGGCACCTTGAACCCGGATTCGACCAGCGCGGTCTTGGCCCGCGCGGCCAGGCCGGTGATCAGGGTGCCGTTCTTCACCTTGAGCGAGATCTGGCCGGGCGCGATCGGGGACGGCTTGTTCGACGGCGTGGCGGAGGCGGTCGGGGTGGGCTTGGCCGGGTCCTGGTCCGCGTTGATCTTCGTGAACATGTCGCGCGCCGCCTGCTTGTCCCACAGGACCGCCGACTCGCCGGTGGGCGTCTTGAAGTCCACGTCGGACAGCGGCACCTCGGCGAACTTCACGTCGCCGAGCGAGACGTCCCGCAACTGCGTGGCCAGCCCGATCAGCCCGTCGTCGGGGTCGACCTTGACCGTGCTGAGCGTCGAGTTGACGAACGAGGCCAGCTTGCCCGGGTTGGCCAGCGTGTCGGCGCTGAGCGCCCGGTTGAGCAGGGCCGAGATGACCTGCTGCTGCCGGTCGATGCGGTCGAGGTCGGCGCGGCCGGTGGCGCGCGTGCGGGCGTAGCCGAGCGCGCGCACGCCGTCGAGCTGGTGGGTGCCGGCGGGCAGGTTGAGCGCGATCTTGGTGTCGTTGATCGGCACGGGCGTGCAGACGGTGACCCCGCCGAGGGAGTCGACGACGTCGATGAAGCCCAGGATGTTGACCTCGATGTAGCGGTTGATCTGCAGCCCGGTGGCCGCCTCCACGGTCTGCTTGGCGAGCTTGGGCCCGCCGAACTGGTACGCAGAGTTGATCTTGTGGTCGCCCTTGCCCGGGATCGTCGTCCAGGTGTCGCGCGGCAGGCTCACCACGGTGACCTTCTTGTGGTCCTCCGACAGGTGGATGACCATCATGGTGTCGGTGCGCTGGCCGGACTCGCGGCCCAGCTTGAGCCGGTTCTGCTGCTGGCGGGTGAGGTCGTCGCGCTTGTCGACGCCGACCAGCAGGATGTTCTCGGCGCCCTTGGACGAGGCGGTCACGCCGGCGTCGACGGTGCCGATCTGGCGCGGGGTCGCCCACACCACGCCCGTCGTGACCAGCACCCCGGTGGACAGGAAGCCGGCCACCAGCACGTTGCGGCGGCGGGCCCTGGCGCTCCTGCGCGGCTTCCGGGTGCGGGCGGGTGCGAGCTTGACGCCACCGTAGGCGTCGCCGCCCACGAGCACACCGCCGTCCTCCTCGGCCGGGTCGCGCATCCCGTCCCCCTTTTGTCACCCCGGAGGATCAAGCTTTCGATTGCCCTCCTCCCCTGGTCGTACAGTAGCGTGAGCCCCGCCATGAAGCAGTTCCCCGACTCGCCGCACGCGCCCGCGGAGACGCGCGGCTGGCCCCCCATCTCCGTCGTCATGCCGGTCCTCAACGAGGAGCGGCACCTTCGCGAGGCCGTCGACCAGGTCCTCGCCCAGAGCTACCCCGGTGAGATCGAGGTCGTTCTCGCCGTGGGTCCGTCCCAGGACCGCACCCAGGAGGTCGCCGACGCCATCGCGGCGGCCGACCGCCGGGTGACGGTCGTGCCCAACCCGACAGGCCGCACCCCCAACGCCCTCAACGCGGCGATCGCCGCCTCGCGCAACGGCATCATCGCCAGGGTGGACGGGCACGCCATGCTGCCCTCCGACTACCTGCGCGTCGCGGTCGAGACGCTGGCGGAGACCGGCGCCGACAACGTGGGCGGCATCATGGCGGCCGAAGGGATCACGCCCTTCGAGCAGGCGGTCGCCTGTGCCATGACGTCCAAGATCGGTGTGGGCGCCGCCGCCTTCCACGTGGGCGGCACCGCCGGTCCCGCCGACACCGTCTACCTCGGCGTCTTCCGCCGCTCGGCGCTCGACCGGGTCGGCGGCTACGACGAGCACTTCCAGCGGGCCCAGGACTGGGAGATGAACCACCGCATCCGCCAGAGCGGCGGCCTGGTGTGGTTCCAGCCGCGCATGCGGGTCTCCTACCGGCCCCGGCCCAACGTGAAGGCGCTGGCCAAGCAGTACTTCCACTACGGCCGCTGGCGCCGCGTGGTCTCGCGCACCCACGAGGGCACGATCAACCTGCGCTACCTGGCGCCGCCCGCCGCCGTGCTGGCGATGCTGCTCGGGCTGGTCGTCTCGCCGTTCTTCCCGCTCGGCCTCATCGTGCCCGGCGGCTACGCGCTGGCCATCGTGGCGGGCTCGGCGCTGACCGGCGGCGGGCTGCCCATGAGCGCGAAGCTGCGGCTGCCCCTCGTGTACGCGACGATGCACTGCTCCTGGGGCTGGGGCTTCCTCACCAGCCCGAAGAAGCTGGCCAGGCCACCCGGCTAGGAGCCCGAGAAGACCCGCTCGACGGCGGCGTTGAAGCGGGTCAGCGCGTCCGGATACTCCGGCCCGAACAGATAGCTCCGCAGCTTGACCCTGGCCCTGGCCAGGGTGTCCTCCCCGTCCAAGAACTCGGCGAGGCCCGACAGGTCCTCGCCGAGCAACACCCCCGCCTCGGTGCTCGGGTAACGCTCGTAGAAGGCCCGCTCGGGCAGGCCCGAGACGTTCGTCACCGCGTACGGCTTCTCGCTGGCCAGGAAGTCGGCCACCACGCTGGAGATGTCACTGATCAGCAGGTCGCACTCGTTGAAGCAGTCGTAGAGGTGCGGCTCCGGCCCGGTCACGATCAGGTGCCTGATCCGCGGCTCCGTCCCTTCCGCGCGCGACGGGTGCCGGGCCTTCGACTTGGCCAGCTCCGCCGCCTCGATCATGGCCACGATCTTCCGGTGCGCCCGGAGGGCGCTCTTGGCGCGGTGGCCGGTGAGCGGGTGCGGCTTGTAGATCACCCGCAGCGGCGGCCGGTGGTCCAGCAGCGCCCGCACGAGGCGCGGGCCCATGGTGATCAGCGAGGTGTGGAACAGGTCGTCGTTCCAGCCCTCCCAGGTCGGGGCGTACAGCACGGTCCGGTACGGCAGCCCCGGCCCCTCCGTCGAGATGCCCTCCAGCTGCGGCCGCCCGACCTCGTGGATGTTCTCGTCCCGCACCCCCACCTTGGCCCGGCGGTACCGGTCGCGCCCGGCCGGCCCGGCCACCCACACCTCGTCGTAGACCCGGGAGAACGGGTTGAACGACGCCTCCTTGTCGCTGTCGCCGTGGTTGAGGAACGCGCTGCGCAGGGTCGGGATGCGCAGCATGTGGACGTTCCTGCCGACGTTGGAGACGTACAGGCAGAGCCGGGCGTTGGCCAGCGCGCGGAAGCTCATCAGGTCCGCCGACGACGGGATGCACAACATCGGCAGCCTGGTGGACTCCAGGTGCCTGGCCATGCCGCGCTCGCGCAGGACGACGATCGCGCGGCGGTTGATGCGTTCCAGCGTGGGCAGCCACATCCTGGCCTGGTAGGCGGCCGCGGTGGCGCCGGAGAAGTACAGGATGACCTCGGGCTTGTACCTCTCGACCTGCTCGCCCACGACCTCCAGGACCCTGGCCGTGTCGGTGAGCGGCGCGGCGCGGCGTACGTACGGGATGAGCGCGAGCGCCCCCGCCAGGCCCGCGACCAGCGCCAGGCCCGCGCCGAGCGTGGCCGCGACGGGGCCGAGGACCGCGCCGAGCACCGGCAGCACGTCCAGGAAGAGGAAGGGCAGGCTGCGGGCGTCGCGCAGCGGCGGGGGCGGCATCTTGGGGATGCGCAGCGCGGAGACGTCGAGGTTGCGGGTGGTCACCGGCATCATGCTGAGCATCTGCCGCAGCCGCATGGCCAGCCCGGTGTGCAGGGCCCGCACCGCGTGGATCGCGAGCACGCCGGCCGCCAGCGCCACGAACCACGGCGAGTCGGCCCCCGCCGTGCGCGCCACCAGCAGCAGCGCCATGGTCTCCCGGGCCGCGAAGCGCAGCGTGGTGCCGAGATGCACCTTGCCGAGCAGCTCAGGGAGCGGACGGGCGGCGCGCGGGGCCACGCACTCGATGGCGTACGAGGCCACGGCGGCCACCCCGAACAGCACCGGCGCCGGCCAGAGCGCCGCCACCAGCAGCAACGGGTAGCAGCCGAGCAGTGCCGCGATCACGATGAGTCTCCTCATGCGATCGCACGGTAACAACCCCCAGGTCAAGCGCCGTCAACGCGCACGTCTATGACTTGCCCTGATAGGTCGGAGATGAGGATGTCCAGCGAGGTCTGCGCGACCCGGAGCGGAGACGCGCCGGTATTGATGCAGTTGACCCGGATGCCGTCGGCGGCCCATTCGACGGCCAGCGCCCGGGCCAGCGCGGCCACCGCCGCCGCGCCGGAGGCGTGCAGGGCGCCCGAGCCGGGCGGGACCTGCAGCAGCAGGCTCCCGCGCAGGTGCGGCCGGGCGGCGCGGGCCACGTTGAGCGCGCCGAGGTGACCGGCGCCGACCACGTCGGCGACCGTCTCACCGCTCGCCTCCGCCAGGCCGGCCGTGTGGCCCGCGCCCGCCGCGACCACCACGTGGTCGGCCCCGCCCACGTCGTCCAGCGCCTTGGCCACCGAGTCGAAGTCCTCCACGCGCACGCCGTCGGCCCTGGTCAGGACGTGCACCCTGGCGCCGTGACCGGCCGCGACCCCGGCGATCTCCGAGTCGCCGAGCACCACGACGACCTGCCCGGCCAGCGTGCTGGCGTCGCCGGGCGGCACGGGGACGGGCAGCCGGAGGAGCAGCTCCGCGATGTGCAGGTCGCCCGGATGGGTGACCTTGATGTTGTGCTCGCTGCCCTGGACCAGGTGGATCGGCACCTCGGGCAGGTAGCGCAGCACCACCCCGCAGTCGTCGGTGGCCGGGAGGCCGGCGAAGCCGGGGTCGGCCATGGCCCGCTCGTACGCCTCGCGGATCACCGAGAGCCGGAAGCACTGCGGGGTCTGGCTGCGCCGCAGCCGCGACCGGTCCAGCACCTCGCCGATCACCTCGCCGCCCGCTTCGGGGGCCGCCACCAGGACCGTGTCGGAGCTCGGGATCGCCACGTTGACGGCCTCGTGGATCTCCAGGGCCCTGACACACTCCGTGATGATCCGGGGCTCCAGGAGGGGGCGTACGGCGTCGTGCAACAGCACGTTGCACTCCTCGGCGCCGAGCGCGCCCAGCGCCCGCCACGTGCTCTCCGTACGGCTCGCGCCGCCGTCCACGACCCGGCTGACCTTGCGATATCCACCCCTGGCCACGATCTCGCGGACCCGGTCGGCGTATCCGGGCGTCATCAGCACCACGATCTCGTCGATCTCCGGCGCGCCCTCGAACACGGCCAGCGAATGCTCGATGATCGTCCGCCCCGCCACCTCGATGAGCTGCTTGGGCGTGCCAAGCCCGACCCGCTGCCCCACGCCACCCGCGAGGAGCACCCCAACCGACCGCAGCCGTGCGTCCATACCGGCAGCGTAATGGAAATCCCCTGTTCAACCGGATGCTCCCGGGCTCACGGAGCCCGGCTCCACACGAAACCCGGCGATCGGGGCGGTCCGGGCACACCGGCCAGACTTGCCGGCAGCGCAACGGTGCTGCTCCGTGATATCGCGTTGACCTGTCGCTACGCTGTGTCTACGTACCCCCCAAGTCCACGTGCTCCACCCCGACCGGGAGGAGACCGGCGCTTTGCCCGACTCACTGACCCGCGAAAGCACGACCACGTCGGTCGTGCTGCTCGCCACCACACCGGCCTGCAGGCTCCACAGCGGCGACGGCACGCTGCTCGACCGGCTCCACGACCAGATCACCTCGCTGCCCGTCCGTGAGGTGCTGGTGCTGAACGCCGGCGGCGGCCTCGGGGCCGACCTGCGCGGCGTCGCCAAGATCGCGCGTACGACGACGGGCGCCGTGGCCGTGCTGCCCGCCGACCTGGTGGCCCACACGGAGGCGCTCGCGCTGCTGCTGGAGCATCCCGCGCGCGACACCGCCGCGCTGATCTCCCACGACGCCGCCGCCACGCCCATGCGCCCGCCCGTACGCGTCGAGGGCGGCCGGATCGTCGCGGCGGGCAGCTCCTTCCACCTCGTCCCCGAGGCGAACGCCACGTTCAGGGGCGTGCTGCAGACGGGGGAGGCCGACCTGGCCTCGCTGGCCGACATCGCGGAGGAGCTGGCCGAGCTGGCCGACACGGGCAAGCTCGGCCCCGTCACCCCGGTCGAGGCGGTGGACCTGCTGCTGGTCGGGCTCGTCAGGTCGGGCGTGACCGTGCGGGCGGCCGCGATCGGGCCGCTGCACGCCGACCGGGTGACCGGCCAGAACGCCGCCGACGCCGCCGTCACCCGGCTGGCCGAGGTCGACGAGGCCAGGGTCCGGCTCGACACCTCGGTCAAGGCGGACGACGGCTTCTTCACCACCTTCTTCGTCTCCACCTGGACCCGCCACCTGATCAAGCCCGCCGTGCGGCTCAAGCTCGCGCCCAACACCGTCACCGGCGTCTCGGCCGGGCTGGCGCTGCTGGCGGCGGTCTGGTTCTCGGCCGGCACCCAGGGCGGGCGGCTGGCCGGCGCCGTGCTGCTCTACCTGTCGTTCGCGCTCGACTGCCTCGACGGGCAGCTGGCCCGCTACACGCGCGCGTTCTCGCCGCTGGGCGCCTGGGCCGACGGCATGTCCGACCGGCTCAAGGAATACGCCGTCTACATCGGCCTGGCCTTCGGCTTCGGCGGCACCGAGATCTGGTACCTCGCCGTGGCCGCGATGATCCTGCAGGTCGTCAGGCACGCCATCGACTACACGTACGCGGGGGCCCAGGCCGACGCCGCCCGCATCGGGGCCATGTGGGGCCGGCCCGCGCGCTCCCTGCTGGAGTCCAGGGACGCCCGGCGCGACCACGGCGGCGTGCTCCGGTTCGCCCAGCGGCTCGAACGCGACACGATCGCGCGCTGGCTGAAGAAGATCGTCGTGCTGCCCATCGGCGAGCGCACGGCCCTGATCGCGGTCACCGCCGCCGGCTGGAACGCCCGGGTCACGTTCCTCGCCCTGCTCTGCTGGGGCGGCGTGGCGGCCCTCTACCAGCTCGCCGGACGGATCGCGAGGTCGGCAAGGTGATTTCGGTCCACATGACACCCGTCCCCAACAGCACGGTCGTGGCCTACCGCGACGACGGGCCGCTCTCGCGGGCCATGGGCCTGCTCGTCGCCGGGCAGCTCCCGCCGCTGCCCCCGGTGATCGCCGGCACGTTCGTGACGGGCGTGCTGCTGATGATCGGGGTGGCCGGGTCCGACGGCCTGGCCGTGTTCGCGCCCGCCGTGACGCTGCTGCTGGCCGGGCCGGGCAGCACGCATCCGCACGACGGCCGGTTCGACTGGCTCGTGCCGCCGATCCTGCGGCTCATCGAGTACACCTTCATCGCGGCGGTGGGGTTCGCCCATCAGGTGCACCCCGTGTTGATCTTCTTGCTCCACGGCGCGCTAGGCTTCCACCATTACGATCTGGTCTACCGGTTGCGCCAGCGCGTCTACCCGCCGCCGTGGCTGGCCACGGCGGGGCTCGGCTGGGACGGCCGGATGATGGTGGTCTCGCTGGCCGCCCTGTCGGGATGGCTGACCGGCGGCTACGTCGTGCTCGCCGCCTACCTGTGGGGGCTGTTCGGCTGGGAGAGTCTGACCTGCTGGCTGGCCGCGCCCCGATCCGGGGTGGAAGCGACCGATATGGGAACGCAAGACTAACGCCGGATTACCCGCACGGGGTCCAAAGACGAATACTCTTTGGGCCAACGGAGTCATGCTCGACTGAGGAGTGCACGTTGCTGGGAATGGTTCTGGCCGCTGGGGCCGGACGACGCCTGCGGCCGTATACCGACACGCTGCCCAAGGCGCTCGTGCCGGTCGACGGCGAAACCACGATCATGGACATCTCGCTGCGTAACCTCGCCGAGGTGGACCTGCGGGAGGTCGTGGTCGTCGTCGGTTACGCGGCGCAGGCCGTACACGATCGCAAGGACGACCTCGAGAGGCGTCACGGCGTCAAGCTCACCCTCGTGCACAACGACAAGGCCGAGGAGTGGAACAACGCCTACTCCCTGTGGTGCGCCCGCGACTACTTCTCCCAGGGCGTGCTGCTGGTCAACGGCGACACCGTGCACCCGGTCTCGGTCGAGAAGACGTTGCTGGCCGCCCCGGAGACGAGCGACATCCTGCTGGCCGTCGACAACGTGAAGCGGCTGGCCGACGAGGAGATGAAGGTCACGCTCTCGCCCGAGGGGTCGCTGCGCCGCATCACCAAGCTCATGGACCCGGCGGAGGCGTACGGCGAGTACATCGGGGCCACCCTCATCCGGCCGGGCGCGGCCGAGGGGCTGGCCGACGCGCTGAGGACGACGTTCGAACGCGACCCGCAGCTCTACTACGAGGACGGTTACCAGGAGATGGTCGACCGCGGCGAGCTGATCCACGCCGCGCCCATCGGAGAGGTCGACTGGGTCGAGGTGGACAACCACGACGACCTGGCCAAGGCCCGCGCCATAGCCGTTCACTACTGAGGGGGCGCGGATGCCGCTTCTAGCGAGGATGTTGCCGGCGCCGCTGACCATGGACGTCAGGCGCGGCGCGGTGGCCCAGCTCGGCGCCCTGCTGGCCGACAGCCGCGTGGCGACCTCCGGCAGGGTCGCGGTGGCCGTCGGCCCCGGCCAGGGCGACCACATCGAGAGCCTCATCGCGCCCACGCTGGGCGAGGCCGAGGTGTTCAGGGTGGCCGACGGGACGGTCGACGCGGCCGTCTCGCTCGGCGCCGACCTGCGCAAGGCGGCCTATGAGGTGGTCGTGGGCGTCGGCGGCGGCAAGACGATCGACGTGACCAAATACGCCGCCTCGCTGGCCGGCATCCCCATGGTCGCGGTGGCCACCAACCTCTCCCACGACGGCATCTGCTCGCCCACGGCCTCCCTGGTCTACGAGGGCGGCAAGGGCTCGTTCGGGGTGCCGATGCCGCTGGCCATCCTGGTCGACCTCGACTTCGTGCACAACGCGCCGGAGTCGCTGGTCCGGGCGGGCGTGGGCGACGTGGTCAGCAACCTGTCGGCCATCGAGGACTGGCAGCTCGGCAACGTCGAGCGCGGCGAGCCCATCGACGGGCTGGCCTGCTCGATGTCCCGCACCGCCGCCGAGGCGCTCATCGGGCGCACCGACTCCATCGAGTCCGACGCGTTCCTGACCGTGCTGGCCGAGTCGCTGATCCTGTCCGGCATGTCGATGGTCGTCGCCGGCTCGTCCCGGCCCGCCAGCGGTGGAGACCATGAGATCCTTCATGCCGTGGATCAGCTCTTCCCCGGCACCTCCAACCACGGCGAGCTCGCCGGCATCGGCGCCGCCTTCTGCTTCTTCCTCAGGGAGGACGACGCCCGCGTCAAACAGGTCGTCAACTGCCTGCGCAGGCACGAGCTGCCCGTCGTCCCCGCCGACATCGGGCTGAGCCCCGAGCAGTTCGCCGAGGTCGTCGCGCTGGCCCCGGCCACCCGTCCCGGCCGTTACACGATCCTGGAGCACCTGCGCATGCAGGATTCCGAGATCCGCGATCGGGTGGGGGACTATGTCCGCGCCTTCGGTAGCTGAGCTGCGGCAGGTGGCCCAGCCGCCGGGCCACTTGGAGCGCAGGAACGGCGAGCACTGGGCGGGCGTGCTCTACATGCGCCGCCTGTCCATCTACGTCACCTGGTTGATGACCAAGACGCCCGTCACGCCCAACCAGCTCACCTGGGTGATGACGGTGGTGGGCGTGGCGGCCGGGTTCGTGCTGGCCCTGCCGGGGCTCTGGGCGGCCGTGCTGGCCGCCCTGCTCATCCAGGTCTATCTGCTGCTCGACTGCTCCGACGGCGAGCTGGCCCGCTGGACCGGCAAGACGTCGCTGGCCGGCGTCTACCTCGACCGGGTCGGCGCCTACTTCGCCGAGGCCGCCGTGCTGGCCGGGCTGGGCTGGCGCGCCTCGGAGGTGCTGCCCGACTGGTACACCGTGTTCGGGTTCGCCGCCGCGCTCGGCGCCATCCTCATCAAGGCGGAGAGCGACCTGGTCGAGGTGGCCCGGGCGAAGGGCGGGCTGGGGGCCGCGACCGAGGCGTCGGCCGTGCAGTTCAGGTCCGGGCTGCTGGGCCTGGGCCGGCGGGTGCTGGCGGCGACGAAGTTCCACCGGATCGTGCAGCCGATCGAGCTCTCGCTGCTCGCGCTGGGCACCGCGGTGATCGACGCGGTGGCCGGGAACTTGACGGCCACCAGGGTGCTCGTCGTGGCCTGTTTGCTCGCCGCCGCCGTGCAGACCGTGCTGCACCTGATCAGCATCATGGCATCGAGGCGACTTGCTTGACCTCAGGTCGGAACCGAAGGTGGGCGTCGTCCGTCGTATTGATCGGACGTCCGCCGTTCGGTGGGGGTTCACTGTCGGTTCCGATACGCTTAGCTTCACCATCCAGACCATGCAGACCAGCAGACTCGGTGATCATGAAAGAATGCTCCGCCCGTGTTCTCAACGCGTCAGGACGATGATTCGTTGAAGATCTCGTGCGTCATCCTCACCATGGGCAACCGGGTCGCGGAGCTGAACCGGGCGGTCGAGTCAGCGCTCAACCAGGTCGACGGCGACGTCGAGGTGGTGATCGTAGGCAACGGCGCCGACGTGCCCGAGGTGTCGGCGACGCCACCCGAAGGGTCGGCCGCGGTCGTGAAAGCGATCCGGCTCGACCAGAACACGGGCATCCCCGCCGGCCGTAATCGCGGCGTCGAGGAGTGCTCGGGAGACGTCGTGCTCTTTCTCGACGACGACGGCTGGTATGCCAGCCAGAAGGTCGTCGCGCACGTACGCGACCGCTTCGCCACCGAGCCCGACCTCGCGGTGATCTCCTTCCGGGTCATGGACCCCGACGGGGGCATCGGCCAGCGGCGCCACGTGCCCCGCCTGCGCGCCGGCGACCCGCAGCGCTCCTCCCCGGTCACCACGTTCCTGGGCGGCGCCTCGGCGATCAGGCGCTCGGCGTTCCTCCAGGTGGGCGGGCTTCCGGAGAAGTTCTTCTACGCCCACGAGGAGACCGACCTGGCCTGGCGGCTGCTGGGCGAGGGCTACCGGATCGAATACGACGCCGAGACGGTGATGTACCACCCGCAGGTGCCGCCGACCCGCCACGCCGAGTTCTACCGGCTCAACGCCCGCAACCGGGTCTGGCTGGCCCGGCGCAACCTGCCGTGGCCGCTGGCGGCCCTCTACCTCACCAACTGGGTCGTGCTCACCCTGCTGCGCGAGCGCGGCTCGTCGGGCGCGCTCAAGGCGTGGTTCTCCGGCTTCCTCGAGGGCCTGCGCAGCCCCGCGGGCGAGCGCCGCCCCATGGCGTGGCGCACGGCTTGGCGGATGGTCAAGCTCGGCCGCCCGCCGATCGTCTGAGACCGCCGCCCGCGGGTCAGAGCTGGGCCGCCTCGCCGAAGGTCATCGCCGCGTGCGCGATCGTCGTGCTGAACATGGCCCGCTTGGGCAGCCCCAGCTCGCTCAGCTCCTTGGCGATGGGGTGGTTGCCCAGGCGGATCAGCGCGCCGCTGGGGCGGATCCTGGCGCCGCGCGCGCGTACGGACCAGGGGACCCGCCGGGTGACCCCGTCGCGGTGCGTGTAGGCGTCGAGGGGCGCCATCGCGGTGGCGCCCGGCACCGGCACGCCCGGCTTGATCAGCATGTCGAGCACGAGCCGGCCGTCCTTGCGCAGGACACACCTCTTGTACGGTGACGCCAGCCGCAGCTCGATGTCGGCCAGCTCCTTGGGGAACCCCCACAACGTCCGCCCCGCCTCCAGCGTGAACCGCTGGTCGACCGGCAGCCAGTGCACGAACACCCCGGCCTGCCGGAGGTCCGCCGCCCGCGTGGAGCCGGACGAGCCCGGAGGGCGCACCAGGAAGGCCATGCCGAACTCGTGGTAGGTGTCGAGGTCGCCGTCGCGGTAGTCCACGAACAGCAGCACGCAGACGGCCTTGCCGGGCAGGACCTCGGCCACGTCGAGACCGGAGTAGGCGATCACCGCCCGCGCGGCGTCGGCCCGCACGGGGTAGAGGGCGCTGCACACCTCGGCGTCCCGCACCCGTACGGGCATGCCCACCGTCCGGCCCTGGATCTGATGCGATGCCATGGGACAAGTACATCAACCGGCAAGCCGTGTGACCATTCCCGCCCCGGTTGCGTCTAGGTGTGATGTGACTTTCGGAAGAACTCGGGGGGCGTCATCATCGAGGAGCTGTATCGCGAGCACTGGCCGCTCGTGTGCGGGTTCCTCCTGCGCAGGACCCGTGACCCCCATCTCGCGGAGGACCTGGCCCAGGAGACGTTCGTCAAGGCGACCAGGGCCCTGCTCGGCTGGCGCGGCGAGAACCCGGCCGCGTGGCTGCTCACGATCGCGCGCAACGTCCTCGTCGACCACATCCGCCGGACGCGCCGCGAGCTGCCCCTGCCCGACGCCGGCGAGTTGGGCGTGCCGCCGCTCCACGTGGCCGCACTCGACGTGCGCGATGCCCTCGACCGGCTCCCCGAGCAGCACCGCAGGCTGCTCAGGCTGGTCTACTTCGAGGGCTTCTCGCTGGTGGAGGTGGCCGCGATGACCGGCAGGAAGCACGCCTCGATCAAGACCGCCCTCTGGCGGGCCAGGAACGCCTTCGCCGACATCTACGGAGCTCCCCATGCCTGATGACTTTCCGGAAGTGCCGGACTTTGATCCCAAGCTGACCAGGCGGGCGGTCCGCCGGGGCCTGCTCAGGACGACCACCAACGTCCTGGCGGTCCTGCTGGCGCTCGCGCTGGTGGCCACGGTCGGCTCGACCCTCGTCCAGGAGCGCGGCGACCGGGAGCGGCGCATGACGGACGTGCTCGGCACCGCCTTCAAGCTCTACAACCCGGCGTACGAGGTGACCGTGGGCGGCTGCTGCGAGACCACGCCGGTGTCGATGTCGTTCGAGGTGACCGCGTCCCCGCTGCGGGCCGTCGGTGGATTCTGGCCCGCCGGGGGCGACACGTACACGATCAGCCAGGACTTCTTCGGCCGCGTGGGCCACCTGCCGCTGGGCAGCACCGCCAACACCAGGCTCTCCTTCGCCCTGTACGACGTCGGCGGCGACCTGGCCGCCAAGGAGGAGGTCCGCAAGGTGCTGGCCAGGCTGCCGGACGGGCTCAACGCGCTGGCGGTGGTGGAGTTCGCGGCGCCGCTGAAGGAGAACGAGCTGAAGGCGTTCCTCGACCGGAACAAGTCGTGCGCCGACCGGGTCGTCTACGAGCGCAGGACGGGCTCGCTGCCCATCACCTGGGGTGAGATCACCTGGGATCGCGGCGAGTCCGCCGAGGGGAAGCAGGGGTGCGGGGTCGGCCTGGACAACTTCCGCTTCTGGACCGGCCTGCTGCGCGAGCACGACGACGCGAATTTGCGCCGCTTCGACCTGTCCCTGGCCCGGCTGCGCAAGGCGGCCGGCGACGGGCTCGCCTACGCCTACGTGGACCAGCTCGCCTCGGTCGAGGAGCTGCGCGAGCTCATCGAGGACCCGCGCGTGCGCACGATCCGGCTGGCCGACGCCACCTTCGACCTCGACCGCCCCTAGACGGCCAGCGCGTGCGTGGCCATGCCCGCCCACGACTCGGCGCGGCGCACGAAGGCCGCGGCGTGGTCCGGCCAGTGGTGGCGCAGACGCGCCTCCGCGTGCCCGAGCCCGCCCAGCTTCAGCCGCCGCACCGGATCCTCCTTCAGGTCCAGTACGGCGTTCAGCACCGCGTCCACGTCGAGGGGCACCACGAGCCCGCACCCCGCCCCCTCGACCAGCGAGCCGCCCTGGGGAGTCGTGATCACCGGCAGCCCGCGGCCCATGTAGTCCATGATCTTCGTGGGCACCGTCCGCACCGTGTCATCGGCCAGCGACAGGCCGGCCAGCGCGCCCTCGGCCATGCGCAGGGCGTGCCGGTTGGGCACGTACCCGAACCAGTCGAGCAGGCCCACCCGCTGCGCGTCCCGCAGGAGCGGGCGCACGTCGCGGGCCGCGGCGCCGATCAGGTCCAGCCTGATGCCGTGCGGGACCAGGCGCTCGGCCAGCCCGATCAGCTCCGTCACGCCGCGCTCGGCGGACAGGCGGCCGATGTGCACGACCCTGGTGTCGCCGGGAGGAGGCGGGCTGGACGACACCAGGGTCGCTTCCGGGACCACGGCGGGCGTGACCACCTGGTGACGCCGCTCGGCCCGGGCGAGCTGCCTGGGGGTGACCTCTTCGCGTACGTCCCAGACGACCGGAGGGCGCCGGTAGGGCAGCGCGCGCAGCAGCCGGTGGTCGTGCACGATCAACAGGTCGGCGGCCCGCAGGCCGCGTCTGAGCGCCGCGCGGGCCCTGCCGTACGTGGCGTTGCGTGCCACGTCCACGGCGGCGAGCCCCATGGCGGGGGTCACGTTGAAGTAGGTGAACGGCGCGACGTAGGTCACCTCGTGGCCCGCGTCGAGCAGCGCCCGGATCTGCCTGTGCATGATCCGGGCGTCCTCGGGATGATGGACGGTGGTGGCGACACATGCGCGCATGTGTCGATGCTCCGCGCTTACCAGGTCAAAGGCGTTAATGCGGGTGGAACGGCTGCTTAACTTCGGGAGGGCCGGCGATAGAGCCAGACCAGGCGAGGCTCGAGAACCCACTTGAAAACCGTCCGGGTTTCGGGCAGGCACAGCACGATGGCCAGCGCGAAGCAGCTCGAACTGATCGCCAGCACGCCGAGCGGCCCGTGCAGCCACGGGAGCTCCAGCCAGCCCTGGTCCTTGGCGATCAGGACCGGGATGCCGTGCAGGAGGTAGCAGTAGAGCGTGCGGGTGCCCAGATCCGAATACCACGTCTCGCCCCTGGGGATCAGGGCCAGCACGGCGAAGCACATCGCCAGCGCGCACACCAGCAGCCCGGCGCGCACCCCCAGCCCCATCCACCAGGACATGTCGAGGTCCTGGAAGCTGTTCTTGTAGTAGAACGGGCCCAGCGGCGCCCTGGGCGCGATGTAGATGGCCACGGCCGCCGCGCCGAGGACCGTGACCACCGAGACGATCTTGATCCAGCGCCGGTTGAGCATCTCGAAGTGCTCGGGCTGCATCACCAGGCCGATCACGAAGAACGGCATGAGACCGAAGAAGCGGTCCATGCTGAAGTCGCCCTCGATCTGGGAGAACCCGGCGAACAGGTAGATCGCGATGGCCACCGGGACCGGATATTTCATCCGCTTCCACACTGGTGTGGACAACCGCCAGAACAGCAGCGCCAGCAGGTACCAGTTGAGCCACGCCGGATCGATGATCGTCAGGCTCCACTTCTGGCCCAGCCCGAAGCGGAGCGCGGCGTAGCCGACCTCGACGATGACGTAGGGCACCAGGAACGTGTCGACCAGCTTGTTGGTCTTGGCGTTGGAGTTCCAGAAATTCCTGGACAGGTAGCCGCTGATCAGCACGAACAGCGGCATGTGGAAGGTGTAGATGAAGATGTAGAGGGCCCTGGAGGAGTCGGCCGACAGCGTGGGCACCAGCGAGTGGCCGACCACCACGAGCGCGATCAGGACGAACTTGACGTTGTCGAGGAACGGGTCGCGCTTGCGCCTGGGCTGCTCCGGCTGCCGCTGCGGCTCGGGCCGCTCCTCGCGCCGCTCTCCGGACGCCGGGGCCTGGGCCACCGCCGTCTGGGGCCGGGCCTCCTCGCCGGGGGCCGCCCCGTGCGGATCGGTGGCCTCACTCCAGAAGGTCTCCTCCGGCAGCGGCCATCGGGCTCCCGTGTTGGCGGGCCCGTCCTCGTCCGGGCTTCGCGGGGTCGTGGCCGGTCGGGAGGATCTGGTGTCAGACACAGGGGGAAGTCGCTCAGCTTCGCTCGGGGCCCGGGAACACGGACGACAGCACGATCCAAAACCTTTCGGCTCCGTGTCGCGCTGCGTCGCCGACCCGCAACAGACTATCCCGCCCTCGCAGTCCTGTCTCTCGGAGAGGCCCAGAATGCCCGGTTACACAGGGAACTTGGAGCCTCTACGTGCAGACGTTCTTCTGCTCGGACGCGGTGATCGTGCTGTTGTTGACGCTGTCGGGCAGCTTGGTGACCTTGACCGAGTCGAAGTCCTCGCCGACCACGAGCTGGATGATCGGCGTGCCCTTCGGCGCGGCTCCCGCCGTGGTGGCGGTCGTCATGTACGGCTGCGCGTTCGTCGCCGGCACCTTGCCCGACGCGGCCTGCGGCTTGGGCAGGACCGAACCGCCCAGCGTGATGGCGTGGTCCGCGGCCGTCTCGATCGTCTTGGCGTAGTGGATCTCGCTCTTCGCCAGGCTCGCGCCGCCGGGCGCCTCGTAGTTGCCCAGCCCCACGACGTTGAAGCCCTGCTTGGCCAGCTCGTCGGCCACCTCGCGGGCCTTGCCGATGGTCTTGGTGCCGTTGAGCACCTGGACCCTCACCTGCTCCGGCTTGATGGTGACCTTGGGCTTGGCGCTGGCGCTCGCGCTCGGCTCCGGCGTCGTGACCTCGGTGTCGGTCTTGATCGAGGTGAACAGCTCGGTGGCGTCGGGCTCCTTCCAGACCACGCGGTTGGGGTCGGCCGGATCGGGGCCCCACGGCACCGTGGTGAACTTGACGCCGTTGGCGGTCATCTCCTTGGCGCTCGTGGCGATCTGGATGAGCTGCTCGGTGTCGTTGGCCAGTTCCGGGTCCATGGTGACCGAGCTGGCCGCGGCCGCGATGAAGTCTCTGAGCCGGCCCACGTCGGTGAGCAGCTCGCTGCTGGTGGCCTTGGAGACGACCTTGCTCAGGAAGATCTGCTGGCGCTTGATGCGCTGGATGTCGCTGCCGTCGCCGTATTTGCGCAGGCGGACGTAGCCCAGCGCCTTCTCGCCGTTGAGCAGGCTCTTGCCGGGCGGCAGCACCAGCTTGGAGGCCTTGTCGTTGACGCCCGACTTCAGGCAGATCTCGATGCCGCCGAGCGCGTCCACGATGTTCTTGAAGCCGCTGAAGTCCACCTCGACGAAGTGGTTGACGCGGATGCCGGTGAGGGTCTCGATCGTGGAGATCGTGCAGGCGATGCCGCCGGAGTTGTACGCCGAGTTGATCATGTCCCGGCGCGGGGCCATCTCCTGCTTGGTGGCCTCGTTCTTGCACCTGGGGATCTGCACCATGGAGTCCCGCGGGAAGCTGATCAGGCGGGCCTTGTCCCGGTTGGGGGAGATGTGCATGAGGATGATGGTGTCGGTGCGCTTGCCGCCCGCGTCGGCCTGCCGGGCGAGCTGCTGGCCGTACCTGGCGTTGCCCTGACCGGCACGCGTGTCGGAGCCGACGAGCAGCACGTTGAGCGCGCCCGTGTCCGGGGGACGCGGGTTGATGATGTCTTCCTTGACACTCTTCTCGTTGATGTTGCCGAAGGTGTCGCGGTAGATCGTGTAACCGGTCAGCGCGCCCGCCACCATCACCGTGGTGACGCCGATGCTGACCCAGGCCAGCACGCGCATCTTGGCCTGGCCGCCGCCCTGGCCACCCGAGCGGTGACCGCGCGGGGGCCGGTCGTCGGGCGGCGGTGGCGGCGCGGCCGCGGCGGCCGCTCTGCGCGCCATCCTGCTGCCCGGCTGCGTGGGGGCCGCTCGGCGGTCCTGCAAAGAATCGACTACCGGCACGCTCCTGTAGTCACTCATACGCCCCCTAGCCTCACTCCTTGCGCCGCCGGCTTGGTCGCTCCGCGCCACGAGACTAGGTCACGTACGGCGTGCCTCGAGCCACGATCGTGGGGAACGGCCGTGACTTGGGCGTGATGTTTCCGCGGCACAGCATACTCAGAGCCGGACATTGGGTGGAATATCATCGCCAAACTCTTTCCTGCCTCCGGACTGTTCCCGCACGTCAGGCCTGATGCTCAGGGCTGCCGCCAAACAGGCCAGGGGTACGGCCGGCAACACGTACCGGTAGTCGAACTCGGCCGCCGCGGCCGGTGTGATCAGCAGCACAACGGCCGCTGACCAGGGCACCAGCCACTCCGGGCCCGCCACGAGGCGCCTTCCGCCGCGCCGACGGGCGATCGCCGCCACCGGTGGCACGAGCAAGATCCCCAGGAGCACCGGGCCGGGCAGCCGCGCCATGCCCTGGTAGGCCCGCAGCCATCCGGCCTGAGGCTCGACGATCTCCGTGCCGATCGCACCCTGCTCGTAGAGCTTGGCATATTCGGCGCCGACCTGCGCGGGATAGCGCCCAGGTGGTCCGGGCTCCGTCACCGGGAACTGGTAGTAGGCGTAGACCTCGGGATCGGGATAGACGGGACGGCCCCAGGTGAACGTGCGCCCCAGCTCCGTCAGCACCGAGGCGGCGTAGTCGAGCGGCTGGCTGGTGATCGCCAGCGTCGCGAACCTGGCCGCCAGGTCGTCGTTCTCCTTCGAGAACGTGATGCCCGGCCGCAGCACCAGGGGGGAGTCCTTGGCCCAGATGTACTCCTGCGAGGGCGGGCGCCGCTCGGGCGGGCGCGGGTCGCACAGGATCTTCAGATCGGGCGGGGGGTCCATCTCGGCGCAGTCGGCGAAGGACATCGTGCGGGCGTACAGGAAGACGCCGTTCGCGCCGACGATGCCGACGCGCTGGTAGGTGGCGTAGAACCAGGCGCCGTACGCGACGATCGGCACAAGCGCGGCGGCCAGCAGCACGCCGGCCGGCCTGATCCGCCCGCGCAGCACGAACCAGCCCGCCAGCACGACGATCAGCGGCTGGCCGACGGTCCTGGTGAGCGTGGCCGCCGCCAGCAGCAGCCCGATGGCCACGACCGTGGCGGGCCGCCGCGCCTGGCACAGCACCACGGCCGCCACGACCAGGAACATGAACAGCGTGTCGGAGACGAGCAGGTGCTCCAGCTCGACCTGGTACGCGTCCAGCAGCACCGGCACCGTGGCCAGCGTCGCCACCCACCGGGGAGCCCTCCGCGCGGCCCGGTAGACCAGCACGCCGGTGGCCAGCCCCAGCAGGTGCTGCGCCGCCGTGACCGCGCCGAACGCGTGCAGGGGCTCCAGCAGCTTGAGGAACATCGAGTAGCCGGCCGGCCGCACGAGGTCGGGGCGGGGCCTGAAGACGGTGACGATGTAGGTGTAGGAGTCGGGGAACCAGAGGGCGGGCCGGTAGCCCAGCATGGCCAGGGCACGCAGGACCGTGCCCAGGGCCAGGACGGCCAGGAACCACCTGTGCCGCCGCGCCCACGGCTTCGACCCTTCCGCCGCCCGCAGGGCGCGGCTCCTGAGCTCGCCCGCCATCCGCCGGGCCCACCGTTTCGGGTCACGCGGCAGGCGGCGCCGGCCACGGCCGGGCCTGGCGGACTCCCCGGCGCGAGCCTCCGACATCACCCGCACGTCCTCCCGCTTCTCCGGCACCTCGCGTACGCTACCCGCGATCGCCCGCACCCCGTGCCTCCACCACCGGAGCCGCCCGGCTTCCCGCAGCTGGGGCCACGCGTGCCCGGCCCCGGCCGGGACGGGGTGGGCGCGACGTTGGATACGCTCGCTGACCGATGGAACTCGATCGACCCGGCCGGGTGCTCGCCGCGCTGTCCGTGTTGCCCGCCCTGGCCGTGGCGGGCTGGTTGCTCGCGGGCCTGCCGCTGCTGCTGCTCGGCCGGTTCGAGCCGGTGCTCGCCGCAGTGCTGGGGGTGCCCGCCGCCGCCCTGCTGTGCTGGGCCGGGACGCGGGGACTGGGCGCCGCGACGGCCGGGGGCACCACGCAGAAGGGCGTGGAGAACGCCACGGAGACCGTGGCCAGCCCCGTGATGGGCCGGGGCGAGCTGCGGAGCTTCTGGGGGGTGCTGGCCTGGGCGTGGCCGGTGGCCGGGGTCGTGGTGGTGGCCGTGGCGTCCGGGGTGTTCAACGCGGTCATGCACAGCGAGCAGGTCGCCGTCCGGCGCGACCCGGCGACCTACGCCCAGTACGCCGCCTGGATCGCGGGCCACGGCTCCCTGCCCATCCCCGCCCAGGCCGAGGCGTTCGGCGGGGCCGATCCGAAGCTGATGTTCGAGAGCGTCGGGTTCTACGCCGTGGACGGGGCCGTGGTGCCGCAGTTCATGCCGGGGCCGCCGATGTTGTTCGCGATCGGCAACTGGCTGGGCGCGCCGTTCGTGATGCCCGCCGTGCTGGGGGCGCTGGCCGTGCTCACGCTGGCCGGGGTGGTGGCGCGGCTGGCCGGGACGCGGTGGGCGGTGGTGGCGGCGGTGGCCTTCGCCGTGAGCCTGCCCGTCCTCTACACCTCGCGCACCACGTTCAGCGAGATCCCGTCGATGATCCTGCTGTTCGGCGGGCTGGCGCTGGCATGCGACGCGCTCGCCCGGCCGGCGTGGGGGCGGGGGCTGCTGGCGGGGCTGGTCGCCGGACTGGCGGTGCTGGTCAGGGTGGACGGGCTGCGTGACGTGCTGCCGGTGCTGGCGTTCGCGGGGCTGCTGCTGGCGATGCGGCGGTTCGGCAGGCCGCAGGGGGTGCTGGGGCTGCCGATGCTGGCCGGACTGGTGGCCGGGGGCGGGATCGGGATGCTGGCCGCGTACCTGCTGGCCCGGCCGTACCTGACCTATCTGTCCGGTTCGGTCCGGCCGCTGCTGCTCATCTGCGCCACCGTCCTCGTGCTCATCCTCGCCGGTACGGCCGCCGCCCCCGCCCTGGCCCGGATCCGGCTGCCGGGATGGGCCCCGGCGGCGGGGGCGGGCCTGGTCGTGCTTCTGATGGCGGCCCTGTACGCCCGCCCGTGGCTGCAGACCGTCACCCGCGTGCCCGCCAACCCGGACGACCGGCGCACGTACGAGATGATCATGCAGATCCAGCGCGCCAACGGCATGCCCGTCGACGGCCACCGGCTCTACTTCGAGGACTCCCTGCACTGGGTGGTCTGGTACGTCGGCGCCCCCACCGTCGTGCTGGCCACGCTCGCCGCCGCCCTGCTCGTCCGCAGGCTGCTGCGCGACGGCACGCCCTTCGTGTGGCTGCTGCCCCTCGCGGTCGTGGGCTGGACGACCGTCACGACGCTGCTGCGCCCCGAGATCACCCCCGACCACCCGTGGGCCGCCCGCCGCCTGGTCCCCATCGTGATCCCCGGGCTGATCCTGCTCGCCGCGTACGCCCTGTCCCGGCTGCGGAACCTCTTCGAGCGGCACGGGCCGCGCGTGCACCGGTGGGGGACGGCGCTGGCCGTCGTGCTGGTTCTCGTGCCGCCGGCCGTGACCTCGATCGGGACGGCGTTCACGCCGGTCGAGCGGGGCGAGGCGGCGGCGGTCGAGGCGATGTGCGCCAGGATCCCGGCCGACGCCTCGGTGCTGCTCGTGGAGCGGGTCACCGGCGAGCGGTTCACCCAGGTCGTACGCGGCATGTGCGGCCGGCCGGCGGCCCGGGTGGCCCGTACGGACTCGGACCTGGCGCCCGACGCCGAGATCCGCCGCCAGATCGAGCGCGTGCGCGCGGCCGGCCGCGTACCCGTCGTGCTGGGCGCCGAGGAGGCGCAGGTCGCGCTCTACGGGCCGCCGTCGCGGATCCTGGCACTGGTCACCCGGCAGGACGAGCGTTCCCTCCTCAACGCTCCCGACGGCACGTGGACCCTGGAGATGGAGGTGTGGATGGCGGTCGCCTGACCGGTTCGGCCGATCAGCGTGACCGGATGGGTCAGACTGGTGGGTGGGAGCGCTCGAATCGGGAGCTCCCACTGGTGGGATGTGGACCCGCCCTCCGGCTGGGCAGAGTAACCTCGACCCCCGTGAGCACGCTTGAGACCCCCAAGAGTGGAACTGCCGTGGAAGAAGCGCCGTACGTCACGATCGTCCTGCCCTGCTACAACGAGCAGGATCATGTCATCGACGAGGTGGAGCGCATCACCAAGGCGATGGACTCGAGCGGCTACACCTACGAGCTCGTCGCGGTCGACGACTGCTCGACCGACGCGACCCTGGCCAAGCTGCAGGAGGCCGCGCCCCACTACCCCCACCTGCGCATCCGCGCCTTCCACCGCAACGGCGGCTCCGGCACCGTGCGGCGGATCGGCTCGCAGGAGGCCAAGGGCGAGATCGTCGTCTGGACCGACGCCGACATGTCCTACGCCAACGAGCGCATCCCCGAGCTGGTGCAGATCCTGGAAAAGGACTCCACCATCGACCAGGTGGTCGGGGCGCGCACCAGCGAGGAGGGCTCGCACAAGCTGCTGCGCGTGCCCGCCAAGTGGGTGATCCGCAAGGTGGCCGAGATGCTGGCCGGGCAGAAGATCCCCGACCTCAACTCGGGCCTGCGGGCCTTCCGCAAGTCGGTGGCCCGGCCCTACCTGCGGCTGCTGCCCCCCGGGTTCTCGTGCGTCACGACGATCACGCTGTCGTTCCTCATGAACCAGCACGACATCTACTACCTGCCGACCGATTACGCCAAGCGGGCCGGCAAGTCGAAGTTCAGCTTCGTCTCCGACGCCTACCGCTACATCCTGCAGGTCCTGCGGATGATCATGTACTTCAACCCGCTCAAGGTGCTCATGCCGCCCGCGCTCTGGCTGGTGGCCATCGGGTTCGTGAAGGGCGTCTGGGACATGATCCAGCACCCGTTCTACTTCCCGGCCAACACCGTCATGATCTTCCTGTCCGGGATGCTGATCGGATCGGTGGCGCTGCTCGCCGACCTGATCGTGCGCTCGCGGGGAGAGTGACCTTGCGGATCGCGATCGTCGGCCCGACCTATCCGTACAAGGGGGGTGGGGCCCAGCACACCACCGAGCTGGCGCACCGCCTGGCGGCCCACGGTCACGACGTGGTGATCGAGTCGTGGCGGGCGCAATACCCGTCGTTCCTCTATCCGGGGCAGCAGACGATCTCCGCGCCCGAGGGCACGCCCTACCCGAGGACCGTGCGCCGGCTCGACTGGCGGCGGCCCGACGGGTGGGTGGCGGCCGGGCGGCGGCTGCGGTCGGCCGACCTGGTGGTGCTGGCGGTGCTGAGCCCGGTGCAGGTGCCCGCCTATCTCGGGATCCTGTACGGGATCGGGCGAAAAGTCAGGACGATCGCCCTCTGCCACAACGTGCTGCCGCACGAGCGGAAGCCTTACGACGAGCCGCTGATGAAGGCGCTGCTCAAGCGGGTCGACGGCGTGCTGGCCCACTCCGAGCAGCAGGCGGACCTGGCCAGGGGGCTCACCGGCAAACCGGTGAGCGTGGCCGGGCTGCCGCCGCACCTGCCCTCGACCACCGGCGAGCGGTCGGCCGAGGTGCACCGCCGCTTGCTGTTCTTCGGCATCGTGCGCCCGTACAAGGGGCTCGACCTGCTGCTGCGGGCGCTGCCCGAGGGGATCGGGCTGACGGTCGCGGGCGAGTTCTGGGGCGGGCTCGACGAGACGAAGGCGCTGATCGCCGAGCTGGGCCTCGGTGACCGGGTGGAGCTGCGGCCGGGATACGTCGCCGCCGCGGACGTGCCGAAGCTGTTCGCCGCGGCCGACGCGCTCGTGCTGCCCTACCGCAACGCGACGGCCAGCCAGAACGTCTGGCTCGGGCACGAGCACGGTGTGCCGGTGATCGCGACCCGGGTGGGCGCGCTGGCCGAGCACATCACCGACGGTGTGGACGGGCTGCTGGTCGAGCCGGGCGACGCCGACGCGCTGCGCCGGGCGATCGAGCGGTTCTACGCCTCCGGCGAGCCCGAGAGGTTGCGGTCGGGCGTCAAGGCGGTCGATCCGGAGCCGTTCTGGTCGGCGTACGCCGGGGCGCTGCTCGGCGCCTGACGGCCCAGCAGGAACGAGATGCCCGCGGCCGCCGCGTCGGCCAGCGTGAACGCCAGCCGCGACACGATCGCCACCGCGAGCGCGGCGGGCGTGCCGATGATCGGCCCGAGCACCAGCACCAGCGCGCCCTCCCTGACCCCGACCCCGGCCGGGACCACCACGGTGAGGATCCCGGTCGCCCAGGCGAACGCGTAGGCCCCGGTCGCGATGACGTAGAGGTCGGCGCGGCCGGCGACCAGCCAGATGTGCAGGCCGTACACGAACCAGCCGAGCGCCGTCCACGCCACCGCGACGACCACCGTACGGCCGGGCAGCACGCTCTCCAGCGGCTCCTTGCGCGCGATGCGCAGCGCCAGGTTCAGCCCCCAGGTGAGCACCTTCGGGTGCAGGCACACGATGATCACCGGCACCAGCAGCACGAGGTACCACGCCTGCCGCACGGCGTCCAGCCCGCTCAGCGTGACCGCGGCGATCGAGATCGCCACCCCGATGTTGATCACCAGCCCCAGCGAGATCGTCGCGAACGTGCGCCGCGGCGGGCTCCCTTGGTCGCGGCCGAGATCCATCATCGCCGCGTACGCCCACACCGCGCCCGGGATGTATTTCCCGAGCTGCCCCACGAACATGATCCGCCCGGCGATCCGCACGGGGACCCGAGTGCCGAGCCCGGCCAGGATCTCCCGCCAGGCCAGCAGCATGAAGAACTGGCCGAGCAGCACCGCGGCGAACGCCCCGAGCACCGCCCACGGCGACATCGCGGCCACGGCGGTCGTGGTCTCGTGCCAGTTCGCGGCCAGGCCGTAGCCCAGGAAACCGAGCGCGACCAGGGCGAGGAAGATGCGCAGCAGGCGGCGGAGCATTGGCTCAGGTTACGCGCGGTTCACCTGGTATAGCCAGACGACGCCCGCGACCAGCGCCACGGCGGCGAGCACCGCCATCGTGATCTTCACCGCGCTGTACGGCCGGTCGCCGTGGACCTTCCCGCTCACCCCGTTGATCAGCACCTGGTACGTCTTCCCGCCGAACACGTAGTTGCCGATCCAGACCGGCAGCAGCACGAGCTTGAACGTGACGTCCGAGTAGTTCGTGCGCACCGAGTCCACGCGCTGCACGTCACCCCCGATGTCGCGGCGGCAGTCTCCGTGGATGACCTCGGCCATGACCTGCTTGGCCTGCTCCATGCCGGCCTGCGGCTCGGTGTCGTAGCGCAGGCTGTGGTGCCCGGCCACGTAACGCGGGTCGAACGGGACGGCCTGCTCCAGCGGCCAGGGTCGCAACGCGTCCAGCCGTTCGCCCGGAACCTGCTGAGTGGCCCCCACCAGCACGTCGTCGAAGCCCCGCGACACCCGGCCGGCGGCCGGGTACCAGCGGGTGCGCCGCTCGCGGCGGGTCTGGCGCTGTCCGTCCTGGCCGGTGTGGGTGGTGGTGACCCAGTAGTGCTCGCCGCGCCGGCCGGTGTAGTCGGAGACGGTGCCGGCGTCGAACGTCCAGTGCGGCAGGTACGTGCTCTTCATCGTCTCCGCCTCGGTGACCTTCTTGAGGCGGTTCGGGGCGAACCAGCGGGACCTGACCCAGGAGCGCATCGCCTGCCCGGCGCCGCCCCGGTCCAGGCCGAACGGGAGCACGGCCTCGGGGGCGATCTGGCTGTCGTTCGCCGGGTCGGCGACCAGGGGAGTGCCGCAGAACTGGCAGGCCCTGGAGAGGGCGTCGCTCTCGGTGCGGGCGCCGCAGCCGGGGCAGGCGAACTGGTTGGCGGCCAGGGTCCGGACGCGCGGCTTGGCGGCGCGGAAGGCGTCGTAGGAGAACTCGCGGATCTGCCTGGCCGGTGGGGCGATCTGCTGTTCGAGGCCGCAGTAGGGGCAGCGCAGGACGGCGGTGCCGGGGGCGAACGCCACGCTCGCGCCGCAACCCTGGCAGGGGTGGGCGGGGGTCTGGGTGGGGGAGGTCATCGGGGGGTCCTCCTGGTCGGGGCCGGGTCGCGGCGGGAGGTCAGGCCGGCGGGAGCGGCGGCGGGGTGTCGCGCAGGAGCGCGGCCAGCTCGGGCACGTCACGGGCGGGCGCCCATTGCGGCATCCCGGCCCTCCACACCAGCGTGTCCGGGGTGAGCCCGGCGGCCGGCAGCTCCGCCTCCTCGAACGGCCCGCGCCGCTCCCCGTCCACGCCCAGGAACCAGCGGCCGGGCTGGGGGAGCGGTGGCGGCCCCGGCTGTGGTCGTGGCTGTGGGGTCAGGGCGGCGGCCATCTGCTGACCTGCGGCGATGCCCAGGCCCAGGCCCATGCCGTCGGCGGCCCCGCCCGCGTTCTCCAGCGCGCCGGCCGCCTGGAACCTCGCGTAGTCCCCGAGGTCCCCGACGATCCCCATCTGCGACCGCTTGTCCAGCGCCCGCTCCACCTCGGGCGGCAGCGAGATGTTCTCGATCGTGAAGTTCGGGATCGCGATGCCCACCCCGGCCAGGTCGGCCGTCAGCGCCTGCGCCAGCCGCCGCCCCATCTCGTGCTGGTCGGCGGCCAGGTCGAGCAGCGGCACCCCGGCGGTCCCGAGGGCGTGGGCGAGCCGGCCCACCACCATCTGGCGCAGGTAGCCCTCCACCTCCTCGGTACGGAACCGCGGATCCGTCCCCGCCAGCTCCGGCAGCAGCGCCCGGGCGTCGGTCACCCTGGCCGCGTACGCGCCGAACGCCCGCAGCCGCACCGCCCCGAACTCCGGGTCGCGCACCATGACCGGGTTCTGCGTGCCCCACTTGAAGTCGGCGAACTGGCGGGTGCTGACGAAGTACACCTCGGCCTTGAACGGCGACTGGAAGCCGTGCATCCAGCCCTTCAGCGTGGACAGGACCGGCAGGTTCCGGGTCTCCAGCCGGTACGTCCCCGGCGCGAACGCGTCGGCGATCTGTCCCTCGTTGACGAAGACCGCGACCTGAGACTCCCGGACCACGAGCCGGGCGCCCATCTTGATCTCGTTGTCGTGGCGGGGGAAGCGCCAGACGAGGGTGTCGCGGCTGTCGTCGAGCCATTCGACGATGTCGATGAACTCGCCCCGGATCTTGTTGAAAAGCTCCACTTCGCCCCCATCCGCCCCGGTATCGCCAGGTCGGCCACCGTACCAAAGGCGTTTGACGTCGGATGGGCGCAGAGGTCGGTACGGTGGGGAACCGTGGTGAAGCAACGGGTCGCGCAGCTCGAATACTCAGAGTTCCAGTCCGCCATGCTCGACGAGGAGAAGCGCAGGCGGAAGGCGGCGAAGATCATCGCGGTGCTCGAGCACTTCCACGGGCCGCTCGGCGGGAAGACCGTGGGCGACGTGGGCTGCTCGGCCGGGTTCATCGCCGACGAGCTGGCGCACGCCGGGGCCAAGCACACGCTGGGCATCGACATCGACGTGCCGGGGCTGCGCAAGGCCGCCGACCGGTTCGGCGAGCGGGTGGCCTTCGTCTGCGGCGACGGCACCGCGCTGCCGTTCCCCGACGGCTCGATCGACGTGCTGGTGTTCAACCACATCTACGAGCACGTCGTCGACCCTGACGCGGTGGTGGCGGAGATGCGGCGGGTGCTGTCCGACGACGGGGTGCTCTACCTCGGGCTCGGCAACCGGCTCGGCGTCATCGAGCCGCACTACAAGCTGCCGTTCCTGTCCTACCTGCCGCCCGCGCTGGCCGACCGCTACGTGCGGGCGTTCGGGCGGGCCGACCACTACTACGAGCGGTTCAGGACGCGGCGCGGGCTGCGCAGGATGCTCAGCGCCTTCCACGTGTGGGACTACACCTTCCCCGTGCTCGCCACGCCGACCCGGTTCGCCGGGGGCGAGCTGTTCCCCGGCGTGCTGGGGAAGGTGGTCAGGACCGTGCTGTCGCGGGCGCCGCGCGAGGTGCTCAGGCTGCTGCTGCCGGTGGTGCCGACGTACCTGTGGGTGGCCACCAAGACGCCGCGGCGGCCGGTCGGCGCGGCGCTGCCGCAGCCGCCGGAGCGGGTCCGCCCGCTGTGAGCGCCGATGAGTCCCCCGTAGAGGCTCCCGTCGAGTCCCCGGCGGAGGCCGTGCCGCGGCGTCCCGGGAAGCGCCGGTTGGTCAGATACGCGTTCCTGGCCGTCGCGCTCGGCTTCGGCGGGTACGCGGTGGCCCGGGAGTGGGACGCCGTGGTGGCCGGGTTCGCCAGGCTGTCGTGGCCCGCGCTGGCCGGGGCGCTGGTGGCCGTGGTCGCCGCGCTGCTCGGAGCCATGCTCACCTGGCGTACGCTGCTGGCCGATCTCGGCTCGCCGCTGCCCGCGCGGCCCGCGGCCAAGGTGTTCTTCGTCGGCCAGCTCGGGAAATACATCCCCGGCACGGTCTGGCCCGTGCTCGCCCAGATGGAGATGGGCCGCGACCTCGGCGTGCCGCGGACGCGCAGCGCGGCGGCGTTCTTCCTGATGATGCCCATCCAGCTCGCCACCGGCCTGCTGGTCACGCTCGTCACGCTGGGCTGGGACCGCTACGGCTGGCTGCTGCTGCTCATCCCGCTGCTCCTCGTCCTGCTGGAGCCCAAGGTCGTCAACGGCGTCATCGGCTACGCCCTGCGCCGGCTCAAGCGCGAGCCCCTCGAACGCCCCCTCACCAGGCGCGGCATGCTGACCGCGCTCGGCTGGGCGCTGACCGGCTGGATCGCCTACGGCGTGCACCTCTACTTCATCGCCCCCCAGGGCGGCCCGCTGTTCGCCGTGGGAGCCTTCGCGCTGTCGTGGTGCCTGGGGATCCTGACCTTCGTCGTCCCGGCGGGCGCGGGCGTCCGGGAGATTGCCATGGTTGCCGTGCTGGCGCCTCATCTGGATCGGGGCTCCGCAATTGCGGTGGCGCTTTCGTCCCGCATTGTCATCATCGTGGGCGATCTGATCTGCGCAGGCTTGGCGGGAATTGCGGCGCGTCGCGACTCGGTGTGATTTGGCCCACGATTTAGGGGAGGCTGGTCATAAGCTGAACTTTAGAGGGGGACGCCCAGTCCCACGTTGATCTTGAGGGGAGAAGATCTACGTATGCCTCGAGTGCTCGTCGATGCGGCGGCGGTCCCCGCGGACCGCGGCGCGTTGATCAGGTATGTGGACGGGCTCGTGGCCGCGCTCGATCGGGCGGGTGCGGACCTGGCCGTGGTCTGCCAGCGAGCCGAAGCTGAACGATACCGGAGCCTCGCGCCCTCGGCCCAGGTCATTCCCGGGCCCGTCGCGATCACCAACAGAGCCACCAGGCTGGCCTGGGAGCAGAGCGGACTGCCCCTGCTCGCGCGCCAGGCGGGAGCGGACCTGATCCACGCGCCCTATTACTCCATCCCGCTCAGCTCGGGCCTGCCGATCGTCGTGACGGTGCACGACGCGACCTGGTTCACCGAGCCCGACCAGCTCGGCCCGCGCGCCTCGTTCATCCGCTCGGCCACCCGCACCGCCGTACGCCATGCCCGCCGGGTGATCGTGCCGTCCAAGGCGACCAGGGACGAGCTCGTACGCGTGCTGTCCGCCGACCCCACCCGCATCGACGTCGCCTACCACGGCGTCGACCTGGCCCAGTTCCACCCGCCGAGCGAGGAGGAGATCCGCCGGTCCGCCATGAGATGCGGGCTGCACGGACAGCCTTATGTGGCGTTCCTGGGCGCGCTCGATCCGCGCAAGAACGTCCCCAACCTCATCCGCGGCTTCGCCACCGCCGTGAAGCGGCTGGAGCGGCCGCCGGCGCTGGTGATCGGCGGCGGTGTGCACGAGGACGACGTGGACGCCGCCTGCCGGGAGGTCGAGGCCACGGTCAGGGTGATCAGGCCGGGCTATCTCCGCGCCCCCGACCTGCCCGGGTTCCTGGGCGGGGCGCTCGTGGTGGCCTTCCCCTCGCGCGGCGAGGGGTTCGGGCTGCCGGTGCTGGAGGCCATGGCCTGCGGCGCCCCGGTCCTGACGACGCATCGCACCTCGTTGCCCGAGGTCGGCGGCGATGCCGTGGCCTACACTGAGCCCGACGCCGACAGCATCGCCACGGCGCTCGGCCAGCTGCTGGCCTCCTCCGAGCGGAGGAAGCAGCTGCAGGAGGCCGGGCTGGCCCGAGCTCGCGAATTCACCTGGGAAGCCTCCGCGGAGGCGCATCTCAGCTCCTATCAACGCGCAATCGAATAGTTCGGTAACCTCACGGAGTGATGGAGAGCTCTTTGCCAGACCTCGAGGCGATCCTCCTGGTCGGGGGGCAGGGCACGCGCCTGCGTCCGCTGACACTGGGCACGCCCAAGCCGCTGCTGCCGACCGCCGGGGTGCCGTTCCTGGCACATCAGCTGGCCCGCGCCCGATCCTTCGGCGTGCGCCGCATCGTGTTCGCGACCTCGTACAAGGCGTCGATGTTCGAGCCGGCCTTCGGTGACGGGGCGGCGTTCGGGCTCTCGCTCGAATACATGACGGAAGAGACGCCGCTGGGCACCGGCGGCGCGATCCGCAACGCCGCCGAGGCGCTCACGGCCGGCCCCGACGACCCCGTGCTCATCCTGAACGGGGACATCCTGTCCGGGCACGACATCGGCGAGCAGGTGCGCCTCCATCGTGCGCGCCAGGCCGCTGTAACGCTCCATCTGACAGAGGTGGACGATCCCACCCGGTTCGGCTGCGTGCCGACCGACGAGGCGGGGCGCGTGACGGCGTTCCTGGAGAAGACGCCCAACCCGGTGACCAACCGGATCAACGCCGGCTGCTACGTCTTCACCCGGTCGGTGATCGACTCGATCCCGCGCGACGAGGTCGTGTCGGTGGAGCGCGAGACGTTCCCGGGGCTGATCGAGTCGGGCCGGCTCGTGCTGGGGTACGCCGACCGCACCTACTGGCTCGACGTCGGCACGCCCAGCGCATACGTGCAGGGCTCGCGCGACCTGGTGCTGGGCCGGCTGGCCTCGCCCGCGCTGCCCGGGCCGACGGGCGAATACCTGATGCTCGAGGGGGCCCGGATCTCGCCCGAGGCGAAGGTGCTGGGTGGCACGGTGGTCGGCGCGCGGGCCGTGGTCGAGGCCGGGGCCTCGGTGGCCGGGTCCGTGCTGGGCGACGACTGCGTGGTCGAGGCCGGGGCCTGCGTGACCGACTCCGTGGTGGGGCGGGGAGCGCGGATCTGCGCGGGCACCGTGGTGCGCGACGCGGTCATCGGCGACGCCGCCGTCGTGGGGGCGGGCAACGAGCTGCAGAACGGCGTACGCATCTGGCCGGGCATCGAGCTGCCCGAACGGGCGATGCGCTACTCCAGCGACGTCTGACGCCCGGGCCTGGCTCCCCCGACCGGCAGCACGTGGCTCTCCGGCGTCCTCCCGCCGTCGGCGGTTCCCCGGGCGCTGAGGCCCAGGTTTTCCCGGAGGGCTTCCCGGCAGGCGGCCCCGGGGGACGGCACGCCTTGGTGGCGGATGCCGGCCGGTGCGAGCAGCGGAGGGGGCGCGGCAGACTGGACGGGTGATGGAGCGCAGCTGGGTGCCCGAGGGGCCGCTGGACGTGGGGCTGGCGCTGCAGCCCCACAAGCGCGGCAGCGGCGATCCCACCTGGCGCCAGAGCGGTGACGGCTCCGTGTGGCGCACGTCCAGGACCCCCGACGGGCCGTGCACGCTCAGGGTGAGCGTCAGGGCCGGGTGCGTGCACGGGCAGGCGTGGGGGCCCGGGGCGGGGTGGGTGCTGGAGGCGCTGCCGGCGCTCGTGGGGGCGGAAGACGATATCTCCGGATTCAGCGTCAGGCATGAGGTGCTGGCGGAGGTCGTCAGGAAACATCCGGGCTTGCGGCTCGGGCGGACGGGGCGCGTGATGGAGGCCCTCGTACCTGCCGTGCTGGAGCAGAAGGTCGTCGGGCGGGAGGCGTGGCGGGCCTGGCGGTGGCTGCTCACCCGCTACGGCGAGCCCGCCCCAGGGCCGGCCCCGGAGGGGATGCGGGTCGTGCCCGAGCCCGCGGTGTGGCGGCAGATCCCGAGCTGGCACTGGCACCGGGCCGGCGCCGAGGCTGTACGCGCCAGGACGATCGCCAACGCCGCCTGGCACGCCGACAAGCTGGAGGCGGCCGCCACCACGGAGGAGCTCGACCGGCTGCTGCGCGCGCTGCCCGGGATCGGGGTGTGGACGTCGGCCGAGGTGCGCCAGCGCGCCTTCGGCGACCCCGACGCCGTCAGCGTGGGCGACTTCCACCTGGCCAAGCTCGTCGGCTATGCCCTGACCGGGGAGAAGACCGACGATCCGGGGATGATGCGGCTGCTGGAGCCGTACGTGGGGCATCGGCACCGCGCCACGGTCCTCGTCTGGCTCACCGGCCTGCGCCCGCCCGCGCGGGGGCCCCGGATGGCGGCGCGCGACTACCGATCGTTCTGACCCGGCCCTGGGTGCGTGCGACGAACTCAGCCCGACGTACTGTGCCTCTATGAGTTCTGACTCCGCGCTCCGCCGCGCCCTCGCCCGAGCCAGGGACGGCAAGACCCTGGACGTGACCGAGGCGACCGTTCTCCTGCACGCCCGCGACGAGCACCTCGACACACTTCTCGGACACGCCGCCCGCGTGCGCGACGCCGGGCTGCGGGCCGCCGGCCGCGAGGGAATCATCACCTACAGCAGGAAGGTTTTCATCCCGTTGACCCGGCTGTGCCGGGACCGTTGTGGTTATTGCACTTTTGCCACCGCGCCGCACAAGCTGCCCGCGCCGTTCCTGAGCCCTGACGAGGTGCTGGAGATCGCCCGGCAGGGGGCGGCGATGGGGTGCAAGGAGGCGCTGTTCACGCTGGGGGACCGGCCGGAGGACCGCTGGCACCAGGCCAGGGAGTGGCTCGACGCGCACGGTTACGACGACACCTTGTCCTACGTCCGGGCCATGGCGATCAGGGTGCTGGAGGAGACCGGACTGCTGCCGCACCTCAACCCGGGCGTGCTGAGCTGGCGGGACTTCCAGCGGCTCAAGCCGGTCGCGCCGTCGATGGGAATGATGCTGGAGACGACGTCGCGGCGGTTGTTCGAGGAGAAGGGGCAGCCCCACTACGGCTCGCCGGACAAGGACCCGGCCGTGCGGCTGCGCGTGCTGGAGGACGCCGGGCGCACGAACGTGCCGTTCACCACGGGGATCCTGATCGGCATCGGCGAGACCGTCGAGGACCGGGCCGAGTCGATCTTCGCGATCCGCCGGGTGGCCAGGGAGTACGGCGGCATCCAGGAGGTCATCGTCCAGAACTTTCGCGCCAAGCCGGACACCGCCATGCGCGGCCTGCCGGACGCCGACCTGCAGGAGCTGGCCACCACGATCGCAGTGGCCCGCCTCGTGCTCGGCCCCCGCGTGCGCCTCCAGGCCCCGCCCAACCTGGTCGACGCCGAGTACGAGCTGATGATCCGCGCCGGGATCGACGACTGGGGCGGCGTGTCGCCGCTGACCCCCGACCACGTCAACCCCGAGCGGCCGTGGCCGCAGATCGACGACCTCGCGGCCCGTACGGAGGAGGCCGGGTTCCAGCTCCGGGAACGTCTGACGATATATCCGGAATATGTGCTGGCCGGCGAGCCCTGGCTGGACCCCCGCCTGACCGGCCACGTCGCCGCCCTGGCGGACCCCGCAACGGGCCTGGCCCGTACGGACGCGGTGCTCGAAGGCCGTCCCTGGCAGGAGCCCGACGGCGGGTTCGCCGCCTCGGGACGGGTGGACCTGCACGTCGAGGTGGACACCACGGGCCGCACGAACGACCGCAGGGACGACTTCGACCACGTCTACGGCGACTGGGAAGCCCTGCGCGAGCGTCTCGGCACGGTGGCCGCCGCCACCCCGAGCGACGTGCGGCAGGCGCTGCGGCGCGCCGAGGCCGACCCGGCCGGGCTGACCGACGCCGAGGCCGTGGCCCTGCTCGGGGCCGACGGTGAGGCGCTGGACGAGCTGGCCGCCCTCGCCGACGCGCTGCGGAAGGAGGCGGTGGGCGACGAGGTCACGTACGTCGTCAACCGGAACATCAACTTCACCAACGTCTGCTACACCGGCTGCCGCTTCTGCGCCTTCGCCCAGCGCAGGACCGACGCCGACGCCTACACCCTCAGCCTCGACCAGGTCGCCGACCGGGCCGAGGAGGCGTGGGCGGCCGGCGCGACCGAGGTGTGCATGCAGGGCGGCATCCACCCCGACCTGCCCGGCACCGCGTACTTCGAGATCGCGCGGGCCGTGAAGGCCAGGACCCCCGGCATGCACGTGCACGCGTTCTCCCCGATGGAGGTCATCAACGGCGCCAGCCGGACGAACCTGTCCATCCGCGACTGGCTGGAGGCGGCCAAGGAGGCCGGCGTGGACTCGCTGCCGGGGACGGCGGCCGAGATCCTCGACGACGACGTGCGCTGGGTGCTGACCAAGGGCAAGCTGCCGGCCAAGGAGTGGATCGAGGTCATCACCACGGCCCACAAGGTCGGCATCCCCACCACCTCCACCATGATGTACGGGCACGTCGACAACCACCTGCACTGGGTCAGGCACATCAAGCTCATCCGGCGCCTGCAGGAGGAGACCGGCGGCTTCTCGGAGTTCGTGCTGCTGCCGTTCGTGCACACCAGCGCCCCCATCTACCTGGCCGGCGTGGCCCGGCCCGGCCCCACCGCGCAGGAGAACCGGGCCGTGCACGCGCTGTCCAGGATCCTGCTGCACGGCGCGATCAAGAACATCCAGTGCTCCTGGGTCAAGCTCCAGGACGACCTGTGCCGCCAGGTGCTCCAGGGCGGGGTGAACGACCTCGGCGGCACGCTGATGGAGGAGACGATCAGCCGGATGGCGGGGTCGGAGAACGGCTCGTACAAGACCATCAGCGAGCTGCGCGAGATGGTCGAGGTCAGCGGCCGGCCGGTCCGGCAGCGCACCACCGAGTACGGCGTCCCCGACGACGAGCGGCTGGCCGCCTCGGCGGCCCGCGGCCGGGTGTGGCCCAGCGGGGGGAGGGGGGGGGCGAGATTGGAAAAGCCCACAAAGGAAAAGCAAA
>NZ_JBFANM010000045.1:0-105249 GCF_040674815.1 Nonomuraea sp. NPDC049709 | reverse complement strand
GCGACGCCCGGACCCACGACCGTGACCGACACGCCCCCCACGTGGGCACACCTGAAGACCAGCTTGAGGAGTCCGTACGGCGGTGTCGCCGCGGCCGAGGGTGGTGCGAAGCCGACGGTGGCCACGGCGAGGGTCATCGCGAGCGCGCCTGCAAGGGCAGAACGCCGGACAATGCTGAGCATGATGATCCTTTCCTGGAGAACTCGGCCGCTCTAGCCTTGTCTTCCATATGCGCAGGGTGGTTCGGAAAAATGGTGAAGCGTTTGCGTGGGTTTCTCGCAGTGTGCGGCGGACGAAGCGCTATAGATCTGGCCGAAATGCCCCGGCACTCGGGCCTGGCTTCCTTCCGTGGCCACGCCGGTTCCCGTGGTGGACGTGGCTCGGCCTCAGGGTTCGCGGGCGCAGAGGTACGCGTCCAGGTCGGCGGCGCCCTTGAGCATGCCGCGGGCCCCATCGGCTCAGGTGTACTGGTTGTCTTGGACCGCGCTGAGGGCGAAAGCCCGCGTCCCGACCTCCAAATGCAGGTAGACCTTCCTTATGGGCTTGGTGCCGGTGCGGGTGATGTTTCCGAAGTTGGTGCCGTGGGAGCCGCAGCCGTTGGTGTCCTTCCTCCAGGCGCTGGACCCGGTGGTTGAGTCGGTGTGCACCCAGACAAACCGGGCCTTCACCGGAGCGTTGTCGCCGGGGCAGATGTCGCGCACCGTGAAGTTCCGAACGACGACCTTCTTCCGGCTGACGAAGTCGACGGTCGCCCGGACGGACCCGCCACCGAGGTCGCGGTAGGGGGGCACGCTGGCGGAGGCCACTCCGTCTCTCGCCTGCGCCGGGCTTGCCACCAGCAGCCCGCTCAATACTGCGATGCCCAGCGCGGCGCCCAGAATGCGTGTCTTCAACAGTCCTCCAGCAAGAGATGTTTCGGTTGGTTCGGTTGGCCGTGGAGCGTGCACTTCAGCGCTTCCGCGTGGCCGGCGGGGGGATGTGCGAGGTATCGCCTCGTGGCGGATCGCGACGAAGAGCGGCGATCGATGGTGCGGGGGCCCTGTCTGGGCGTCAGGTCTGGAAGGTGAACGTCCCGCGCAGGACGGTGTCTCGCCCGCTCCAGTAGCTCTCGTGGACGGCCCGGTAGGTGACGTCTTCGAAGGCGGGGAGCACCGCGCAGGTGGCGCCGGGGTGGCGGATGTTGTCGTCTCTGATGACGATGGGCTTTCCGATCACACCCGGGCGGGTCAGGGTCACCTCCACCCAGGCTGTCCCTGTGGTGTCATCGGCCCGGACGCACAGCTCGTTCGTGGGGTCGGCGTAGCGGACGATCCCGTCGCCGACATCCCGTTGGAAACTCGCCGCCAAGGCCGGTTGCGCGAGAATGACGCTCGCCACCGCGACAGCGACGCCGACGGTGACCGTTTTGAGCGGGTTCATCGTTCTTCCTTCTCTCGGACGAAGATCAGCCCGCCGGAGCGCCTGGTGCCAGGGGGTGGAATACGGCCTCCGACGAGGCTTGTGACATGAGCGATCCCGGCGGCCCGAGGTGCACCGGAGTGATCGTCGCACGCGCCGGCAGCAGCGTGGAATACGTCGGGAATACGCCTGGTCACCCGGCACCGAGTGATGACTTCGGGCGGAACCCCTGTGCCGGGGGCACCTGTCTTCGCAGTGATGCTGAAGGAGTTGAGGGGGCGACGATCAGCGGCCGGATGCGCCGGCAACCCAGCTGATCGTCAGAATGCGTCAACGGGTGCGGCACCTCCAGTGCGAGCGCACTGCTCAAAAGGAGAGCCGAGACGTCTCGTGCGTCGTATGCGCGTCGCATGACAGGTCGGCAAGCCGTGCAAGAGGAATCTCCGCAGGTCAAGCCCTACTAGATGGCCCGGTCGACAGTGCTCTGTAAAACCGTCGGCTCAGCCTACGCAAGTTCGAACCTTTGCACCTGCCACGCCAGGAGGAATGGCCTCTGACCAGCTAGGACGCGGTCGGGGGCCATTTGTCGTTACCGTCCATCACTCCCCTCGCGTCCCCTCGTGTCCTGTCGCGTAGGCACGCGTAGGGGGCTCTGCTCGGCATCCCCGCCCTGCTGTACGGCGCTTCCAGCAGCGAGGTCGGCCACCTGCGGCTAGATGACAACGATCCGGCCGGCCGCACCATCCGCCTCGGGCAACGTCCCCACCCGTGCAGCGGCGCATGGCTCACCGCGAGACCCAACGCACCAGCAACTCCTATCTGGTCACCAAAAGGCACCAAAGCGGGCCGGAACCCGGCCTCCGTCGCCTTTGTCAGCCACGTACTGGACCCGGCCGGCATCTCACCGCGGATGCTGCGCTCCACCCGCCTGATCGACCTGGTCAACACCATGGATCCCATACTCGTCGCCGCAGCCTTCGGGATGAACCCTTAAGGCGTCATGACTGGGCTGACCCACGTCGCCGGGCCGTCGCGGGCACGGCCTGGCGCTTTGGCGGCTGCGAGTGCCGCACGACCGTGGTGGTCGCCTCGCCCGCGAACACTTTTCGGGCGGTCGGCGAAGGAGGTGTGACAGAAGGGCAGGATCGAATGGAACCAAGGACCGAGAGGTGAGCGTGACGATGCCGGTTCAGGCCGTCGAGGACGCCGCGCTCATCCGGCGTTCGTGGCGGGAGCCGGAGCAGTTCGCCGCCGTGTTCGACCGCCACTACGACGGCATCCACGCCTACGCCGACCGGCGGCTGGGCCGGAGCCTGGCCGACGACGTCGCGGCGGAGACCTTCCTGATCGCTTTCGACAAGCGCGAGCAGTACGACGTGAGCCGGGCCGACGCGCGGCCGTGGTTGTTCGGGATCGCTTCCAACCTCATCGCCCGCCATCATCGGGCCGAGGTGCGCCAGTACCGGGCGCTGGCCAGGACCGGCGCCGAGGAGCCGGGCGAGGATCACGCGGACCGTGTGGCGTCCTCGCTGGACGCCGTCGCGCACCGCAACCGGCTGGCGGCAGGGCTGGCCGGGCTTTCCGGTGCCGACCGTGACGTGCTCCTGCTCGTCGCTTGGGCCGAGCTCACATCGGAGGAGGCCGGCCGGGCGCTCGGCATTCCGGCCGGTACGGCCCGCTCGCGGCTGCATCGTGCCCGCAAGAGGATCCAGGCGGCCCTGGGGAGGATCGATGATGAACGATCTTGAGACGCTGCGTGAGGCGTGGGGGCAGCCGGAACCACCGGCGGCCGAGGTACGGCACGCGGCACGGATGGCCTTGCTGGAGCGCGCGAGCGGGGGCCCTGCGGCTTCGGCTGCAGCTTTGGGCTCGACTTCGGCTTTGGCTCCGGCTTCGCCGGGGGATGTCCGGGGTCACGCGGGCTTGTTGAGCCGGGCGGCCGTCGACCGGCGCCTGATTCCGGCGCGTGTCGCACGGCGCAGGTGGGCCGTACGGGCGCTCGCCGTGGCCGCGGTAGCCGTGGTCGCGACGGCGGGCCTGACGGCGGTCCAGCTCCACGACGGACCGACCCCGGCGGCACACGCGCAGGTGGTCCTGGCCAGGGCGGCCGATGCGGCACAGGCGAGGTCCTTCGGGGAGCCGCGCCCGGATCAGTGGATCTACACCGAGACCCGCACCTGGTTCCACAAGGCCCGCGACGGCGACACAGTGACCGCACGGACGCCGCTGGAGAGTGAGGCGGAGGCCGCCTGGCGACGCGCCGACGGCGAGCTGGTAGCCCGAGACCGCGACGGCAAGCTGGAGATCCACAACTTGGGCGGGAACACTCCCAAGGACTACGCCACGATCGCCGCCCTGCCCACCGATCCGGAGGCGCTGCTGGCGTTGTTCCGGGAGAGCACGGCCCGTCGCGAGGCGGTGGTGGCGCGGATCCGCGAGAGGTTCGCCGGTAACGAGGCGGCCCCGGATCCGGTCAGTGGTGATGTGTTCACGTTCGGGCTGCTCAGTACCCTGCTCTCCGACAACCTGGTGCCGCCCGAGGTCGAGGCCACGGTCTTCCGCGCCATGGCGCTCCTGCCGGGGGTCACGGTGAACGAGGCGGCGACGGACCCCGAGGGGCGTCCGGCGCTGGCGGTCAGCCTGGAGGCGCGCGAATGGCTGCGGTCGGAGCTGTTCCTGGATTCGGAGACCTTCGCCTACCGCGGCGCCAGGGAGACCGCCGTCCGCGACCACACGCTCCACAACGGGTTCTTCGTGTGGCGCGGCGGCGAATCGGCCCCCAGCCCCAGCCCGACCGGCGGCTGGGTGATCGAGGCGGGCGCCGTCTACCGCCAATCCACCCGGACCGCCATCGCCGTGGTGGACGAACCCGGGCAACACCCTTAGGCGGAGGCCCGCCAGCCGGGCTGGCTGGCGGGCCGGTGGGATGCATGCGGGGCGGGGGCATCCCCAGTGAGGTGCCGCGCTGAGGGCGGACACCTGACTAGCTCATCCAGCCACGCGATGTATCACCCGGCCCGGACTCCGGAGCGTCTGACGGGGGATACCCGTCAACGCCGGTGATGTCAGGAAGACGTCAGGCAGAAGGGATGGCCAGCCGGATCCAGGAGTACCCGCCAGCGTCCGTCGCCGGGCTGATGGTCCGGTTTGGCCGCGCCGAGTTCCAGGGCCAGCTCTTCCATCGCATCGAGGTCGTCAGCGCGGAAATCCAGGTGGAACTGTTGTGGCACGTCCTGACCCGGCCACTGCGGAGCCCGGTATCCGTCAACCCTCTGGAACCCCAGATCACAGCCGGAGTCGTCCGTCAGAGCGACGAACTCGTCCGTACTGAATAGTTCGCGCATCCCGGTCAGTGCACCGTAGAAGCCCGCCAGCGTCTGCGGGTCGGCACAGTCCAGAGTCACCCCTCGCAGTACAGCGCCTGGCACCATTCGCTCCCTCGCGTCCGCGCGTCTGTCTCCGTGAGCCGCCGCTGCACGCGATTACCGGCCACAGCCACACCGTACTCGCCACATCCACCGCTGAAGTAGCGGTTTACCCCTGCCTCAGAGCAACGGGTAGCTGTGACCGGCGCTTTCGATACACGCCCTCTAGTTGCAATCCAGCGTCGTCCCATTCCGCTCCAGACGGACCGGCCACACTCGTCCAGGTTGAACTGATCGGGACGGGCGAGATCCGAGCTGCTGATGCGGTTTGGGTTGCGTCGTCGGCCTGCTGCGTTTGCGATGGGCCGACAGCAAGGTGCCTCAGTACTCGAGAACGCCATGGGCGGCCACCACGTCACTGGACGCGTTCGGCCGCACCTCGGTGATGCGCTCGGCCAGCAGCAGCGCAGCGGCGAGCCCGGCCTCCGATTTGTCGCCGGCCAGCCCGAGCTCGATCCGGTCGGCCAGGTAGTCCTCCGGGATGCCGTCCTCGTCGCCGCCGAACAGCGGATCGAAGGTCAGGACATTGCGACCGTCGGCGTAATGGTCGAACGACGCGACCCTGTTCACGTTGACGAAGACACTCGCCGTGACCGTCCCAGCCGACAAGGGCCGCAGCACCTCGGGCAGCGTGCCGGCGAAGCCGTTCGACTCGCTCAGAATGGTCCCGCCCTCGGCCGGCCGGGCGCAGATGAGCCCTTCCTCGAAATCGCCTTCCTCGTCATCCCCGTCGAACACGTCAATGCCAAGGCGGGCCAGTGCCTCGCGCGGGGCGAGACCGCGGACGAAGGTCGCACAGAACGCGTCGTCTTCGAGCCAGTCGTAGCCGCTCATGGGTGGGGATCCTGTTCTCTCGGGACAGATCATGGAGATGATGGCATGCGAGTCCGGCGAAAAGTCGGCACAACGACCTTGAGAGGCGGTACCGGGCTCCCTGCTCAGCGACATGCAGGTCCGTACCGTGTGGGTCGTGCGGGACGTGCTCTGGAGACCCAACGTCGACAGATACGCGTACGGATTATCAGGCAGGTTCGAGGTGGTCGGCGAGGCGGCGGAGGGTGATCGCGAACCGGCCGCGGAGGCGCGGAAGAACAGGCCGGCGCGAGCGCGGCGGGATGATGCGGGACCGTGCGGCCTCGGCTCGCCGCTCAGCCAGGTCCGCGCGGACGAGCTCTTCATACATGTGATGCATGGAAGGCTCCTCAGGGTTCTTCGGGGAATGCGTGGTAGAAGATGAAGATCGGGCGGGTATCCGGCGGAGCCTCGCTCGATTCGACACGCGACTTGGTCAGCTCGCGCCACGGCTCCAACACGGCATTGAGCTGGTCGGCGAGCTGCGCGAGCTCATCCTTGGTGAGCCGTAGGTGGTGGCTGCCTCCGAAGGCCGCGTTCTGCCAGCGCTCGGGAAGCGTCATGTGAGTACGTTCGAAGTCGCGCAGCCGCTCGAACTGGTCGATCACCCACTGTGAGTTCCATGCCCGCACCACGGCTCTGGCTTCCGGGGTTTGAAGGTCCACCACTGCCAACCCGCCCATGGCTGGCCGCACCCAGCGTTCCCGGGTGTCCCGGGCGAGCTCCGGCACGTCCTCGATCAAGTCATGTTTCTGCAGCTGCCGTAGGTGATAGCTCACTTGGCCGGGGTCGGCATCCATCCGTCTGGCGAGCTCGCTTACCGTGACCGGGCCGATCCGGAAGAGGAGGCTGAAGAGCTTCATGCGAAACCGGCTGGTCAAGACCTTGAGCACGTCCGGGTCGTCGATCTGTCGCATGGCCACGACGGTAAGACCAGCAGGTGAAGATGCTCAAGGTGTCTACTGGATCTTGAAATCACGCGTGGGTGGCATTGAGGCTGGCGGCGTGACGGGATGATCGTGCCTGCCTCTGCCTCTGCCTCGCCGGATGTACGTGGGATGGACCAAGGGCCGTTTCCCCAGGTGGACGCCCATGATCCGGAGCATGCGCCGGATGGTGCGCCGCCACAACGCCGAAGGGCCCCGGGGAAGCCGGAGCCATTCGAGGAGTGCTGCTTGTGATCTCATGCGGTCAGTACGTTCGCTATCCGCTGGTTGACGATCTCCTCTTGACCATCGATACCGGCACGGGGCCGCTACCTCTGGGCCTGGTACGCCGTCGTTGAGACAGAGCGAGACGGCCGCGTGCCGGAGATCGTACGGTCGCCGGGCGAGCGGTGCGGCGACCTGGGCGGGCGTGAGAGCGAGGGCTTACTGCCAGACCTCGGTGTAAGCCGTCGAGGCGACGACACCGCCGCGTTCGCTGCGGAACAGCCGCCCATCGGGGGCGACGCCGAACTCTTCGATGTGTTGCCGAAGGATCTTGACCAGTTCCGGCGGGATCGGGATCCGGGGGACTCATCCTCGCCTCGATGCTTGAGACCGTGCCGTTTGTGATGTCGTCCCCGGGCGACGTTGCGGTTGGACACCGGATCTCCCTTGGTGACGCATCGGAGTCGAAGCTCCGCGACGATGATGGGGATCAGCGGACCGGAGCAGGTGAGGCCCCGAGGGGGTGTCCGGCAAGAGGGTGATCATCTACGGCCACGTGGCGGCGAAGACGCTGCCAGGGGCCGTTGGTGTTGTGTCCGGCTGCCTACGGCCGGCACCGTACCCGGCTCCCACGGCTGTCAAAGGCGCAGCCCGAGGGGGGCCGCTCCCACGAGGCCGCCGTCGATGACGAGGTCCTGACCGGTGATGTACGAGGCGTCGTCCGAGGCCAGGAAGGCGACGGCGGCGGCGACATCGTCCGGGTGGCCGAGCGAGCCGAGCGGCACCTCCGCCGTGATGCGGGTCTCCGCGTCGGGGTCGATGGCGGACCGGTACATCTCGGTCTCGATGTAGCCGGGGCTGACGGAGTTGACGCGGATGCCACGCGGCGCGAGGTCGGTGCCGAGCGTGCGGGCGAGATTGTGCACGGCCGCCTTGCTCGCGGCGTAGATCGAGGCCACCGGGAGGCCGCGGTGCAGGGTCCAGGAGGCGTTGATGACGACGGCGCCCCCTTCTCCCATCAGCGGCAGCGCCTTCTGGATCGTGAAGAACACTCCCTTGAAGTTGATCCCGACGGTGTGGTCGAAGTCCTTCGGGGTGAACTCCGGCCTGAAGTCCGCGATTCCGGCATTGGCGAAGACCGCGTCGAGGGCGCCGCGCCAGGTCTCGATGCGTCGCACGAGGAGATCGAGGTCGGCGTCAACGCTGACGTCCGCGCGGACGGGCAGGACCCGCTCGGAGTCCTGGGAGCCCTGGGAGTCCGGGGAGCCCTCGGTGCCCTTGGAGCCCAGGCGTTCTGCCGCGGTGTCGAGGCGGGCCTGGTCGCGGCCGGTGATGACGACGTACGCGCCCTCGTCGAGGAACCTGCGCGCGGTCGCGAAGCCGATGCCGCTGGTGCCGCCGGTGATCAGGACGGTTCTGTTCGTGAATCGCTTCATGCCGACAATCGTCGAGGGGCGCGAGCCTACGCGGCAGTGTTGGCTGAACCTGGGTCTGACACCACCACCAAGCGCCGCAGCAGGGCCTCCGTTCCCGTGCCGGGTGCGGGGGTGTGCAGCGACAGGCGGTGGCCGGGCAGTTCGGGCAGCGGCAGGGTGGTGGCCTCGAAGGTCAGCGTTCCCAGGCCGGGAATCTCCAGGGCCTTGGTGCCGTGGGTGGGGCCGCCCACGGGCAGTTCGGCCCAGATCTCGGCGAAGGCGGAGCTCGCGGCGCACATGTCGGCGGCCAGGCGGCCGAACTCGGGATCGTCCGGGTAGCGGGCGGCGTCTGCCCGGAACAGGCCGATCATCGCTCGCGCCGCGTCGTGCCAGTCCACGACCGCCGCGCGGTAGCGGGCGTTGGTGAAGAAGCTGACCAGGCAGTTGCGGTCGTACTCGTTGCACTGGAACACGATCTCCGCCGCGCGGTTGGCGGCGAGGACGTTCCAGTGCCGGTCGATGACGTACGCGGGCCGCGGCAGCCAGCCCTCCAGCAGCCGCCGCACGGCATCGGGGACCCGGTCTTCGGACGGCGCCGCCTGCGGCGGATTGAGGCCGGCGAGGAGGTACAGGTGCTCGCGCTCGGCCGGCTCCAGGCGCAGCACCCTGGCGATCGCGTCCAGGACGTCGGCGGAGACGTTGATGTCGCGTCCCTGCTCGAGCCAGGTGTACCAGGACACTCCCAGGCCGGCGAGCACCGCCACCTCCTCCCGCCGCAGCCCGGGCGTACGGCGGCCCTCGCCTGCCGGCATGCCCACGTCAGCGGGTGTCACCCGGGCTCGGCGCGACCGGAGGAACGCGCGCATCTCGGAACTGCGCCGCTGCCGTGCATCTGCGGGAAGCCGCGAAATGTCCATTAGATCATGATATGTCGTGATTAACAGACCTCGCTTGTCCGGCGTGCCCACGCGTGTCGCCGCCCCCGGGGTGCTGCTGACCGGGCCCGGGCCGCCGCCTGGCGTGGGAGCGCGCTGTGCCGCAACGTTTCTGGAGGATGGAGGTTTCTGGGCGGTGTTGCGCCTGGTCGGCTGAGCGCCCGAAAGGCGCACGTTACCGGACAGGGCCGCCACGACGTTCACCTGTGGCCGGGTTGGGAGGGGGCACGTATCGTCGATCCGGTGGGCTTGATGTGGATCGCCGTGTCGCTGTCGCTGCTGGTGTGCGTGACGGTGGCGGTGGTGGGGCTGTCGCGCTCGGCGCTGCGGTCGCGTTTGCCCGAGCTGACGTGCGTGGGCGCGATGGGCTCGCTGGCCGTCACGCTGGCTCACGTCATCGGCGCCGTGCGGCCCGAGCCGGGTGCCGCGGCGCTGGGCATGATCGAGAGCCTGGCGCTCATGACGCTGGCCGGCCTGATCGCCCGGTACGCGCCGGCTCGGCGGGCGGCGCTGGCCGTGCCCGCGGCGGGCGTGGCCGCGGCCACCTGGCTGCTGCGCTTCTTCACGCCGGTCTCACCGCTGGAAGGGCTGGGCGCGTGCGCGTTCTGGGGGGCGGGTGCGGTCCTTGCCGCCGCGGTGGGAGGTTACCTGCGCTTTCTCGATGTACGGCAGGTCCGCGCCGTGGCCGACACTCGCACCGCGTTGCGACTCCAGCTCGCCAGAGACCTGCACGACTTCGTTGCTCACGACATCAGCGAAATGGTGGCGCACGCCCAGGCGGGCAGGATCGCGGGTGATCCGCGGCAGGCGCTCGAACGCGTCGAGGTGGCGGGGCAGCGTGCCATGTCGATGCTGGACCGTACCCTGGACATGCTCCACCACGACCGGCCCCTCACCTCCACCGGTGGCCTCAGCGGCATCCGTGAGGCGGCCGAACGGTTCTCCGCCGCCGGACCCGCTCCGGTCCACCTGTCCATGGACCCGCAGCTGGACCGGCAGGTGACGATCCCGCCGGAGACGGCAGCGCGACCGCGCCAAAGGGCGGGAACGCTGGTGGGACGTCGTCAAGGCCGACCGGCGGATGCCCGCCCGAGAAGAACTGAGCGACGCGGAACAAGACCTCGCCGAGCGACTGGGCGACTCGAAACTCGCCGAGGACCTACGGCTGCTGTCAGCCTTCGCCCACAACCGGGACGAGGACGGCGACTGGCAGCAGGGCTCCCGCTCCAGCACCTTCATGACCAAGGCACAGCTCAAGGAATTCCACGAGGAGTACCTCAAACTGGTACACCGCTTCGGCACTGACCGGGACAACGCGCCCGCTGACGCCCGGATGATCCTGCTGCGCTGGATAGGTTTCCCCGACGCACGCGGCTCCTGATCCCCTGGCCGACCAGCCCGCACCATGCCGGCCACCACCCTGTGCGGAGGCGGGCGAACAACACCTGGGCCCCTGTCCACCGGCAGGTGCAGACCGGCCCCATGCCTCCAGCCGATCTCGGCGAGACGGAGCATCTGCGTCACATGGACATGGAGGGGAGCTACGAGGAGGTACGCGCCCGGCTCGGCATCCCCGCCAGGAACCGAGGCCCATGACGCTCTCTCCCCTCAGCGCCCGAAGGCTCGGCATCACACGGCCTCCGGGCGATCTACCCTGCGGAACCGCGCGTGGCGCGTGAGAATGAACCCATGCTGCGGCTCAGTGAGGACGAGGCGATGCTCAGGGGCGCCTGGAGACTCCTGCGTGCCGCTCTGGGGCACCTGGCCTGGTCCGCCACCGATCAGATCGCCTGGCTCGGATCGGACATGCACCCTGACGAGCTGGGGCTCGATTACGATCACGCGTACGGAGTGTCGTGGCGGCCCCGGGAAGCCGGCTGGATCAGCGGTGAACTGCCAGGACTCCTCGAAGAGGTCGACCGGCTCATCGCTGAATTGACGGACGAAGGCGCGAACCCCTGGAGCGCCGAGGGATTGCGGACCCATTCTACGTGGCAGCGCCTGAGAGTCCTTGCCCGTCGTGCTCTGGCCCGCATGCCGCCGACTCCATGGGAGACGACAGAACAGGGATCCGGCGTGTGACGGCGGGACACCCCGACGCTGGCTCGGCCCGCGCAAGGTCGAACCCTGCACCTGCCACACCAGCGGGAAGAGGCCCGTCACCAGCGGAAACGCGGTGACGGGCCTCTCATGTCGGGGCCGGCGGCGGCCGGCACCGGGCCGCCCCGGCTGACCGTTCCGCACGTCGGCTTTCGATCGCGAGCCCACAGGATGATGGGTGCGGGCTCAGGTGAGTGGCCTGCGCTTCAGGGCGGCTAGGCCGGTGGCGGTGAGTGCGGCGGTGACGGCGGTCATGACCAGGATGGGGGCTGCGGCGAAGGGCTCGCCGGACAGCACCATCGGCAGGTTGGGGAAGGGGACGACGTACTTGGCGATCCGGTAGTCGATGCCGACGCCGGTCGGCACCCACACAGCGGGGACCTGGATCAGGGTCCCGCCCAGCACGCAGATCGCCCCCGTGTACCGGGATCTGCACGAGCGCCGCCACCGGCCCGGCCGTGGCGATGGTCCTGGCCGCGCTCACCCACGCCCGTCTCGAGGAGCCCGCCGCGACCGCCTCCAACGCGAAGACGGTGACACGCGTCAGCCCGAAGCGACGCCGCGGTCTTCGCGCCGCATGTCACCGCTGCCGGGGATCCCCGCGCCCTGGCCGTACCGCAGGAGTACGGCGCCCGTGGACGAGGTGACGGGCGGTTCGAGGAGCACCAGGTTGGCAGGCACCTCACCGCCGTCGAACACCTTCTTGCCGACGCCCAGCACGACAGGGAAGATCCACAGGTTGAGCCGGTCGAAGAGGCGCTCGTGCAGGAGGGTCTGCACCAGGTTCAGGCTTCCGATCACGTGGACGTGCTCGTGCCTGTCACGTAGCTCGCGCACGGCGCTCACCAGGTCGGGCCCCAGCTGCGTCGAGCCTGCCCAGCCCAGATCGGGGTTGCCCCGCGAGGCCACGTACTTCGGGATGCTGTTGAACAGCGTGGCGATCCCGCCGTCGACACCGTCGACCTGGTCCGGCCAGTACGCGGCGAAGATGTCGTACGTCCTGCGGCCCAGCAGCAGGGCGTCCATGCCCTCCATCCCGGCACCGACGTGCCGGCCGACCGTCTCGTCGAACAGGGGAGCCTGCCATCCCCCGAACGGGAAGCCGTCGGGGTCCTCCTCGGGATCGCCCGGCGCCTGGCCGACCAGGTCGAGCGTCGCGAACAGGTCGATGTGGATCGTGCCCATGGTGTCCTTCTCCTTCGTGTCCCGGCTCGTGCGCCGGTACGAACTTGGACCTGGGTGCGGCCGCAAACTCATCGAAATCGACGAACCTTCCGGGAATTTTGGGCCTTGTGTAAGGCCCGGTGTCAATTTAAGCTGCGCGGCAAGTTAAGAAACTTTCCTAACCGAGTCGGCCGAGACGGCCTGCCCGGTGTTGAGCGACCCCCGAAAGATCGGAGCCGTTCGTGAGGCGAAGTGCAGGTGCGAGGATCTTCGCGGTCGTAGCCGCGCTGGTGGTGCCGCTGGTAGTGCCGTCCGGCGCGAGCGCGGCCGGAGCGCGGGCGGCGGCGGCCGACCCACTGGTGTCACAGGGTAAGACCGCGACGGCCTCCTCGGTCGAGGCGGCCGGTCTGGAGCCGGGCAAGGCGGTGGACGGCAGCGCGACCACGCGGTGGGCCAGCGCCGAGGGGGTGGATCCGCAGTGGATCCGGGTGGACCTCGGCTCCACGCACACCGTCTCCCGGGTGCGGTTGACCTGGGAGGTCGCCTACGCCAGGGCGTACCGGGTGCAGACCTCGCCCGACGGGTCCACCTGGAGCGACGTCTACTCCACCACCGCCGGCGACGGAGCGACCGACGACCTCACGATCAGCGGCAGCGGCCGGTACGTGCGGGTCTACGGCACGCAACGCGGCACCGCCTACGGCTACTCCCTGTGGGAGATGGAGGTCTACGGCGCTCCCACGGGCGGCGGGGGCGGCACTCCGGTTCAGGCCAACGGGCAGCTGCGGGTCTGCGGTATCAAGCTCTGCAACGAGAACGGCAAGCAGATCCAGTTGCGCGGCATGAGCAGCCACGGCATCCAGTGGTACAACCAGTGCCTCAACAACGCTTCGCTCGACGCGCTGGCGAACGACTGGAAGGCCGACGTCCTGCGCATCTCGATGTACATCCAGGAGGGCGGCTACGAGACCAACCCCCGGCTGTTCACCGACCGCGTGCACTCCCTGATCGAGATGGCCACCGCCCGCGGGATGTACGCGATCGTGGACTGGCACATGCTCACCCCCGGTGACCCGATGTACAACCTCAGCCGGGCCAGGACGTTCTTCACCGAGATCGCCCAGCGGCACAACGGCAAGAAGAACGTCCTGTACGAGATCGCCAACGAGCCGAACGGCGACGCCGTCACCTGGTCCGTCATCCGCGACTACGCGCACCAGCTCATCCCGGTGATCCGGCAGTACGACCCCGACGCCCCGGTGCTGGTCGGCACCCGCGCCTGGTCGTCGCTCGGCGTCTCCGGCGGCGGCAACGAGACCGAGATCGTCAACAACCCGGTCAACGCGGCCAACATCATGTACACGTTCCACTTCTACGCCGCCTCGCACGGCACCGAATACCTGAACACGCTGTCCCGGGCCGCCGACCGGCTGCCGATCTTCGTGACCGAGTTCGGCACTCAGACCGCGTCCGGCGACGGAGCCAACAACTTCACCAGGTCGCAGCAGTACCTCGACCTGCTGGCCCAGAAGAAGATCAGCTGGGTGAACTGGAACTTCTCCGACGACTTCCGCACGGGCGCCGTCTTCACCACCGGAACCTGCCCGAACGGCCCGTTCGCCGGGACGGGCAACCTCAAGGAGGCCGGTGTCTGGATCCGTGACCGGATCCGCACCGCCGACGACTTCTGACGCGGGAAGGCGTGTGGCGCGGGCGTCCCGAGGAGGGGCGCCCGCGTCCGGCGTGCCGGGCCCGCGTCACCCGGTGCTGGACGCTGTGCCCGCGCGGGCCCGGCACCGCCTGCAGCCCGCACGGACAGGCGTTCGACCACCGCACCCACGTGCTGCTCGCCTGACGCTCGTGAACGGTGGACGCGTCCAAGATTTTCCGCGCCCATGTCGTGCCGGGGGCTTGGCCGATCGTCTTCCGGACAAAGGCCGGGTAGCAGAGCTCCGGCCGATCGCACCGTGGAGACGGACATGAATCCGACACTGAACACCATCGACATCGTGGTGTCCGACATGAACGCCTCGATCGCCTTCTACGCCCGGCTGGGCCTGGAGTTCAAGATCGATGAGCACTCACCCGAGCACGCCGGCTGCGACCTGCCGTCCGGCCTGCATGTGATGCTGGACACCGAGGGCTTCCGCACCCCGTTCCTGCCCGGCTGGACCGCGCCGACCGGAGGGCCGCGCACGCTGCTGTGCTTCGAGTTCGACAGCCCGGCCGGCGTGGACGGCAAGTACGCCGAGCTCGTCGAGGCGGGCAGCCGCGGGATCGCCGAGCCGTTCGACGCGTTCTGGGGGATGCGGTACGCCACGGTGGCCGATCCGGACGGCAACGGCGTGGATCTGTACGCCGCGCTCCCGGCAAGCTGACACCACCGCAGGATCGAGGAGGCCAGTGTGAAGTACGTGCTGATGTTCGTCGAGACCGAACAGTTCGCCAAGCAGCTGGAGGCGATGGGCGAGCTGGAGCAGCAGGCCGCCTATGAGGCGGTGGGCCGGTGGTTCGCCGAGCACGCTGACAAGATCACCCACCACGTGCACCTGTCGCCGGTGCACACGGCGACCACGGTGCGGCTGGACGCGCAGGAGCCGGTGGTCACCGACGGGCCGTTCGTGGAGGGCAAGGAGGTGGTCAGCGGGTTCGCCGAGGTCGAGGTGGCCGACCTGGACGAGGCGCTGCGGCTGGCCCGGTCGTGGCCGGCCTGCCCGGTCGTGGAGATCCGCCCCGTCGCATGAGCGAGCCGGTGCACGAGGAGGTGCTGGCCGGCACGGTACGCGAGCACGCGGGCCGGCTGGCCGCCTCCCTGGTGTCGCTGCTGGGCGACTTCTCCGCCGCCGAGGACCTGGTCCAGGACGCCGTCGAGACCGCGCTGCGCCGCTGGCCCGAGGAAGGCGTGCCGGACCGGCCGGACGCCTGGTTGTTCACCGTGGCCCGGCGGCGCGGCCTGGACGTGCTGCGGCGCGAGTCGAACTACCGTGCCAAGCTCGCTCAGCTCACCTGGCCGGAGCCCGCCGCGCGCGACGACCGGCTGCGGCTGATCTTCACCTGTTGCCACCCGGCGCTGTCGCGTCCGGCGCAGATCGCGCTCACCCTGCGGGTGGTGTGCGGGCTCAGCACGGCACAGATCGCCGCGGCGTTCGTCGTGCCGGAGGCCACGGTGGCGCAGCGGATCACCCGCGCGAAGCGGAAGATCGGCGAGGCCGGGATCCCGTACCGCGTCCCGTCGCAGGAGGAACTGCCGGAGCGGCTGGGCGAGGTGCTGGCGGTCATCTACCTGCTGTTCAACGAGGGTTACCTGTCCAGCACGGCCGAGCGGGCCCAGGCCCGCGACCTGGTCGAGGAGGCCGAATGGCTGGCCGGGCTGCTGGCGAACCTGATGCCGAAGGAGCCCGAGGCGGCCGGCCTGCTGGCGCTGATCCGGCTGCATCGGGCGCGCGGCGCGGCCCGCTTCGACGCCGGGGGACGCCTGGTGCTGCTGGCCGACCAGGACCGCGGCCTGTGGGACCGGAAGGCGATCGAGGAGGCGAGCGCCCTGCTGGTCCGGGCCGCCCGCGCCCACCACCGGCCGGGCCCGTATCAGCTGCAGGCGGCGATCGTGGCCTGTCACGCCGAGGCCGAGACCTTCGCCGACACCGACTGGGCACAGATCCTGGTGCTGTACGACATGCTGCTCTACCTGGCGCCCTCGCCGGTGACCCGGTTGCACCGGGCGATCGCGGTGCGCTACGGCCAGGGGCCGCGGGCGGCGCTGGCCGAGCTGACGGAGCTCGGCCCGGCCCTGGAGCGCTACGCGCTGTTCCATGCCACCCGAGCCGAGTTGCTGCGGGATCTGGGCCGTCGCGACGAGGCGCGGCGGGCCGATGAGCGGGCCCTGGAGCTGACCGTCAACCCGGCGCAGCAGGAGCTGCTGGAGCACCGGCTGCGCTGGGACTGAGGCCCTGACCGGGCGGCGGCTCCCCGAAATGGAGCCGTCGGTCAGGGGAGTTCCCGCCGCTCCAGGGTGTCGAGCCGGTCGGCGGCCCGGCCGGCGAGTTCGGTGCGGTTGGCGACGTGGAGCTTGGCGTAGATGTGCGCCAGGTGCGTCTTGACGGTGCCGCGGCTGACGAAGAGGCGGGCGGCGATCTCCGGGTTGGACAGCCCCTGCACGGCGTACTCGGCGACCGTCCGTTCGGTCGGGGTCAGGCTCTCCCAGCCGGACTCGGGGCGGCGGCGCGGCCCCCGGGCGCGGGTGGCGTAGGCGGCCGCCGCCCGCAGGTCCATGGTGCGCCCGCGTTCGACTGCGGCCTCGTCCAGCCGCGCCCACAGGTCCTCGCCGGTGAGGTGCGGCGCCGGGTGCGGCGCGGTCCCGAGGTCGGAGCGGGCGCGTTGCGCGGCGCCCGCGAGGATGCCGGCCGGCTCGTCCGCGCCGCGCCGCAGGCTCAGCAGCGCCAGCGACTCCAGGCTGTCGACCAGGCCCAGGACGAGGTCGTGGTCGATCCGGATCCGCAGGGCCTCGTGGTGCAGGCGCAGCGCGCGGTCGGCGTCGGTCGGGTGGGCCAGCAGCGCCAGCTCGTCCAGCACGCCCGCCCGGATGCGCGGCATCTCCCGGGTCACCGGCGCGCCGGAGAGGGACTGGAGCGCCCGCTCCGCGTCCGCGCGCTCGCCCGCCTCCCGCAGCGCGGTCGCCAGCACCAGCCGGGTCTCGGGCGCGAGCCACTCCTCGCTCCGCTCGGCCTGCCACCGGCCTTCCCGGCGGCACCACTCGGCCGCCTCCCGCGGGTGCCCCCGCTGGAGCGCCAGCACGGCCTGGGCCCGCTCCCATCCGGTGATGAACGGCAGCTCGCCGGACGCGGCGACCACGCGGTCGACGGGTTCCAGCGCGGCGGCGGCCTCGTCCGTACGGCCCTGGAGAAAGCGGATCTCGGCCAGGACGCCCCGGGCGGTGCCGGCCCAGTGGATGCTGCCCAGCGGTTCCGCCGTGGCCACGGCCCGCTCGGCCAGGTCGCCCGCCCGCCGCACCGCGCCCGACCGGGCGGCGGCCTGCGCCAGCCAGCAGAGGGCGATGGACGCCATGCCGTGGTCGCCGCGCCGCCGCAGGCCCTCCAGGGCGTGTTCGAGGTGGTCGATCGCGTCGCCGTACTCGTCGGCGAGCAGGTGGATCAGCCCGACGAACGTCTCGGACGCGTCCGCGACGAAGCCGTCGCCGGCCCGTATGGCGTCCTCCCAGGAGCCCCGGGCCTCCGCCATCGCCGCCTCCAGGCCCACGGCGAGCTGCCCGATGGCGACGAGCGACCGGCTCAGCCGGCCCGCCGCGGGCGCCCCGACCTCCGCGGCCAGCTCCCGCGCCGCCCGCGCCAGCTCGTACGCCTCGATGCCCGGTTCGGCCGTGTCGGTCACGAGCGCGAGCGCGGCCAGGACCTCGGCCTGCAGCGGGGTCCGCTCGCCCGCGCCGCGCTCGGCCGCCCGCCGGAGCAGCCGAACGCCCTCGCCGCCCCGCCCTTCGAGGTGCCACAGCCACGCGCACGCCGCGGCCAGCCGCCGTCCCCGCGTCGCGTCGTCGCGCGACAGGCCCCACTCGATCGCGGCCCGGACGTTGGGGTAGGCCGCCCCGACCTGCGCCCGCCAGGCGTCCCTGTCGGTCTCCAGCAGCTGCCCCAGCCGCCCGGCCAGGGCCAGGTAGAGGTCGAGGTGCAGGTCGCGGACGGCCGCCGGCTCCCGCGCCGCTTCGAGGCGGTCCAGCGCGTACGCCCGTACGACGCCGAGCATCCGGTACCGCGCCACCGGACCCGTGGCGTCGGCCACGACCAGCGACTTGTCGACCAACCCCCGCAACGCCTTGAGCAGGCGCCCCGGGCCGGTCCCGTCGAGCGCGCCCAGGCCGGTCACGGCGTCCGCGTCGAAGCCGGGCGCGAACGCCCCCAGCCGCCGGAACAGCGCCCGCTCGTCGTCGTCGAGCAGGTCGTGGCTCCACCGCATCGACGCCTCGAGGGTCTGCTGGCGGAACGACGCCGTCCGTACCCCACCGTCGAGCAGGGCGAACGGCGTGCTCAGCGCGTCGGCGATCTGCGCCAGGGACAGCGTGCCCGCCCAGCCCGCCGCCAGCTCCAGCGCGAGCGGCAGCCGGTCGAGCCGGTCGCAGACCCGCCGCGCCTCGACGCGCACGCCGTCCCCGGCGGCGACGTCCGGCGCTCCGGCGCCGACCCGCCGCAGGAACAGCTCCAGCGCGTCGGACAGCGCCATCGGCGGCACGGGCCACATCCGCTCGCCCGCGACGCCCAGCCTGGACCGGCTGGTGGCCAGGACGGCGACGCCCGGACACCGCGACAGCACCGCCGTGATGACGCCGGCCGCGCCGTCCAGCACGTGCTCGCAGTTGTCCAGCACGATGAGCAGCCTGCGGTCCCGCAGCGCGGCGGCGAGCGCTGGGAGCGGGTCGGGCCCGGCGGGCAGGAGGACGTCCAGCGCCCGCGCCACCCGGTGGGCGACGTTGCGCTCGTCGGTCTCCTGCTCCAGGCCGACCCAGAACACCCCGTCCGGCCAGTCGTCCGCCAGCGCGCGGCAGGCGCGGACGGCCAGCCTGGTCTTCCCGCACCCGCCGGGACCGGCCAGGGTGAGTACGCGCCCGGCCGTCACCGCATCGCGGACCGCGGCGAGCTCCGCGGCCCGGCCGACGAACGACGACAATTCCGGAGGGAGGTGGTGAACGGCATACATCGTGGGAGAAGGATGCCAGATCCACTTCATCCCCTCGGCCGGCCCCAGCTCTGCCAGGTGGCAGATGTTCTCCGCCCGGGACGGCGACAGGATCGTCGCAGACGGTGCCGCAAGGGGCACCACCACCGGCAGGAGCAACGAACATGACGCAGCACACCGAGGGCCGTGGCCGCAGGGTCGTCGCCAACATCTCGCTCTCGCTCGACGGCCGCACCAACGGCGCTGGCGGCGACGTGGACATGGGGTGGATCGTCCCCCACGCCCTCACGGACGCGGCCCGCGAGCACATGGTCCGGGTGACGGCCACCGCCACCACGGCCCTGCTCGGGCGGAAGAACTATGAGGGTTTCGGCGGCTTCTGGCCGACGGTCGCCAGGGCCGAGGACGCCGACCCCCGGGACCGGACGTTCGCGCAGTGGCTCGACTCGGTCGAGAAGATCGTCTTCGCGACCACCCTGACGGAGGCGACGTGGGAGAACTCCCGCGTCGCCGACACCGATCCCGCCGAGGTGGTCAGGCGGCTGCGACGGTCGACCGGCGGCGACATCATCGTGCTCGCGAGCGGCAGCGTCATCAAGGCCCTGCTCGACGCGGGCGAGCTCGACCGGCTCAGCATCACCCTCTGCCCCGAGCTGGTCGGCGGCGGCGTCCGCCTCTTCGAGGACGGCCTGCCCGCCACGTCGTGGACGCTCACCGACCTGTCGACGACGGAGTCGGGCGCCATCTGCCTGCTCTACGACCGGCGCCACGCGGAGGCCTGAGGCACGATCACCGCAGGACGCCGCCGCCCTGGCGAGAGGCGGGCCGGCCGGTGCCGGCTGGTCTACGATCGGGGTCGTGGAGCTGTGGGAGCGTTCCGCGACACTGACACTCCTCGACGACCTGCTGGGCGAGAGCAGGCGGGGCGGGCGCGTGGCGGTGGTGGCCGGTGAGGCGGGCATGGGCAAGTCCGTGCTGGTCACGGAGTTCGTCCGGCAGTGCGGGGCGCGGGCGCGGGTGTTGTGGGGCGGCTGCGACCGCCTGGTCACCCCGCGGGCGCTGGGGCCGCTGCACGACATCGGCCGCCAGACCGGAGGCGTGCTGGCCGACCGGCTGGGTGCCGGAGCGGCCCAGGAGGAGATCTTCGCGGCTTCCCTGGAAGAGCTGTCCAGCACGCGGGGGCGAGCCCACCCCGTGGTCGTGGTGGAGGACACGCACTGGGCCGACGAGGCCACCCTGGACTGGCTGGTCTGGCTGGGGCGGCGGATCGGCCGGTTACCCGCGCTGCTGGTGGTGACGTACCGGGATGACGAGGTGGGGGCCGAGCATCCGATCCGGGGGGCCCTGGCCGCCCTGCCGAGCGCCCTGGTGCGGCGCGTACGCCTGCGCCCGCTGTCGTACGACTGCGTGGCCGAGCAGGCGGACCGGGCAGGACTCGACGCGGCGACGGTCTACAGGCTGACCGGCGGGAACCCGCTGCTGGTGACCGAGCTGCTCGGGAGCGAGGGCACGACGGTGCCGGCCACCGTACAGGACCTCATCCTCGACCGGTTGCGGTCGCTGCCCGGCCCTGCCAGGGACCTGGCCAGGCTGGTGTCCGTGGTGCCCACCCGGGCCGACGCGGCCGTGGTGGCAGGCGCCCCGGACCTGGTCGAGACGTGCGTCGACGCCGGGGTGCTGGTGCCGGCCGGCGACGGGGTGTCGTTCCGGCACGAGCTGTTGCGCGGCGCGGTGGAGGAGACGCTGTCACCCGCCCGGCGCGAGGAGTTGCACCGCCGGGTCCTCGGCATCCTGGCCGAGGCCCCCGGGATCGACCCCGGCCGGCTGGTCCACCATGCGCTGAACGCGCGCGACGAGGCCGCCGTCCTGCGGTACGGGCAGCTGGCCGGGGCGGGGGCGGCCCGGCAGGGAGCGCACCGGGAGGCCGCGGCCCACTACCGCGCCGCGGTGGAGCACGCGGGCGGGCCGCCGGCCGCGCTGCTGGAGGCGTACGCGGAGCAGGCCTACCTGGCCGGGCTGGCCGAGGAGGCGCTGCGGGCCCGGCAGGCCGCGCTGGAGCTGCGGGAGCAGGAGGGGCAGGCCGAGCGGGTCGGCGAGAACCTGCGCTGGATCTCCCGGCTGGCGTGGTGGGCGGGGCGTCGCGAGCAGGCGTGGGAGGCGGCGGCGCGGCTGGTCACCGTGCTGGAGGACGGGGACCCGCAGCTCGCCATGGCCTACAGCAACCAGTCGCAGCTCCACATGGCGGCCCACCAGCTCGACGAGGCCGTCGCATGGGGAGAGCGGGCCCAGGAACTGGCCGATCGGCTCGGGGAGATGGCGGCCTCCGTCCACGCGGCGATCAACGTGAGCACGGCACGCCTGGTACGGGGCGAGGAGGGGGCGCCCGCGGCGCTGCGCGCGGCCCATGAGCGCGCCGCGGCCGCCGGTCTGGTGGACCACGCCGCCCGGGCCCTGGTCGTCCTGGCCACGGGCCCGGTCCAGCTCGCCGAGTACGGCGTCGCGGCCCACGCGCTCGAAGAGGCCCTGGCCTACGCCACGGACCGGAACCTCGACGGCTACGTCCAGTACCTGCTGGGCGTGCGAGCGGTGGTGCGGGTGGAGAGCTGCGACTGGGACGGCGCGCTCGCCGACGCCGAGGCGTCGCTGGCGCGGGCGGTGCGGGGCGGGGTGGCCATGTTCCCCGCGCTGCTGGCCCGGGGCAGGATCCTGGCGGCCCGCGGCGATCCCGGGGCGGCGGCCGTGCTGGAGGAGGTGGCCCGGCAGGCCGAACGTACCGGCGAGCCGCAGCGGGTGGGGCCCGTAGCCGCCGCGTGCTCCGAGCATTTCCTGTGGTGCGGCGATGCCGGCCGGGCCCGCGAGGAGGCCCGTCGCGGCCTCGACCTGGCGCTGTCGGTGCGGCATCCCGTCTACACCGGGGAGCTGGCCTATCGGTGGTGGCTGGCCGGGGGCGACCGGCGGCTCCCGTCCGGTACGGCGGCCCCGTACCGGATGATGATCCAGGGTGAATGGGCCGATGCCGCCGCGGACCTGGCGCGGCGCGGTGCCCTGTACACCCGCGTCTGGGCGCTGGCGACCGGTGACCAGAGCGCGGCCACGGAGGCGCTGCGGGTCCTGGACCGGCTCGGCGCCGTGCGCGCGGCCCAGTGGCTGCGTGGCGAGATGCGCAGGCGCGGGTTCACGCGAATCCCGCGCGGCCCCCGGCGGGCGACGGCCGCCCACGCGGCGGGGCTGACGCCACGCCAGGCGGACGTGCTCGCCCTCCTCGCCGAGGGGCTGTCCAACGCCGAGATCGCCGCCCGCCTGTCCCTGTCGGCCAAGACCGTCGATCATCACATCTCCGCGGTGCTGAGCAAGCTCGGCGTCGCCAGCCGAGGTCAGGCCGCCGCGCTCGCGCATCGGATGAACGCGGCCGGCGAGGCGGCAAACTAGGGAGATCTCCCGAATCGCCGCAGAGGGCACGGGCTCTACCGTTCTTGGCGGAGACGCACCCACGTCGCAGGCCGGAGGATGTCGTGAGCATCGCGTACCGCCTGGAGGAGAGCCCGGACGTACGGTCCTTCCCGCTGGAGGGCGACCCCGTGACCGGGCTGGCACGGCGCACCGCCGATCTGCTGCGGTCCGGTGACCCGCGAGCCGAAGGCTGCCTCAGAGCGCTCGCCGACACGCTCGCCGCCGGGGACCATCTGGCGGTCCGGCTCGCGATGGAGGCGATCGGCGTCAGGCTCGCCGCGCAAGCCGGCCGGCTGCCCGCGACCGGGCCGGCCGTGGAGGATGGCCCGGCCGGTGAGACCGCCCAGGCCGGTTGCGGCGTGGAGCGGGCACCGGCGGGTGGGACCGTGCAGGTCGAGCCGGCCGTCATGGGCTGCCGGTGGCGGATCTCGTTCGGCGGCCGTGCCGCGCTGGTGGACGACGGCCTGGGCATGCGCTCGCTCGCGGTGCTGATCGCCAACCCCGGCCGCGCCATGGACGCGGTCGACCTGGCCGCGCGCCCGCCGCTCCCGGACGAGCCGGCTCGCGGCGGCGGGGCGTCCTCCCTGCCGCCGCCGGACGACCGGGCCTCCCACCTCTACCGGGAGCACCTGTCCTGGTTGCAGGCCGAGATCGACGACCTCGAATCGGCCGGCGTCACCTGGCGTACCGCGGCCTGCCGCGCCGAGCACGACCGGCTCGCCGCGACATTCGCCGCCGCCGCCCGCGGCGACACCCGCCCGGCCGCGGACCAGGAACTGGTCGGGATCGCGGTCGGCCGGGCCATCCAGCGCACCCTCACCCGCATCGCCGACCCGGTGATCGCCGGGGAGTTGCGCGCCACCGTCCGCATCGGCGCGCGCTGCTCCTACCGGCCCCGCCGGGCCTAGACCCGGGGGAAGGCGACCGGGCTGCGGTGGCCGTCGCGGTCCACGGCGCGCAGCCCGAACTGCACGTTGTCCTTGGCCAGGTCGACGGTGGCCGTGGTGACGTCGCCGACGTCGATGGCGTGGGTCCACTCCGGCGAGGTGGTCTCCCGCCACACGATCTCGTAGCCGGCCAGGTCGGGATCGGTGCCGCGGTCCCAGGTGAGCGTGGTGTCGTTGGTCAGGCTCGTCGCGTTGATCCGGACGTTCTTCGGCGTGCCCGGGGCCTGGGCCAGGGACCACAGCGTCGCGGCGTTCACCTTGGCGACCCGGGCGGTGTAGGCGTAGTCGACGAACTCCGGCAGGTCGCCGAACTGGACGCCGTTCTCCACCCGTACGTCCTGGTGCTCGTGGTCGTAGTTCTCGCGCGGCTCGGTGAAGCGGGCGGCCGGGTAACCCTGCCGGATGAAGGAGATGTGGTCGCTGCCGCGCAGGTAGCGGTCGCGCCGCCAGATCACCCGGATCTTCATGCCGGTCTCGTCGTTCTCGGCCACGTCCTTGACGAAGCGGCCGAGCTGCCGCGACGGGCCGTCGTTCTCGCCGCCGACGGACTGCCGGGTGGACGCCTCGGCGGGGGTCTCGGTGGTCGGCACGCCCTCCACGAAGAGGCGTACCGTGTGCGGTTCGGGGCGGGTGCCGTCCCAGCCGGAGCTGGCGCCCACGATGTCGTTGCTGAACATCGCCTGTACGTCCGCGCCGGCCTCCTTCAGCCGCGCGGCCATGTGCGCCGAGCCGTACAGACCCTGTTCCTCGGCGCTGACGGCGGCGAACACCAGCGTGCCCTCGGTACGGCGGGTGGCGAAGAGCCGGGCCAGTTCGAGCACCACGGCCACGCCGGACGCGTCGTCGTCGGCACCGGGGGCGTCGGCGGTGGCGTTCATGACGTCGGTGACGCGGGAGTCGAGATGGCCGGTGACGACGTACAACCGCGCGGGCGAGGCGTCACCGCGCAGCGTGCCGATGACGTTGGTGATGGTCGTCGGCTGGGGGATGCGCGGGCTGACCGGCTGGACGAACGACTGCTTCTCGACGGTCATCCGGCCGCCCGAGGTGGCCGCGATCTCCTGGAACCGGGCATGGACCCACTCGACGGCGGCGCCGATGCCGCGGACCGGGTCGGTCTGGGTGGACAGCGTGTGCCGGGTGCCGAAGGCGACCATCTTCAGCACGTCCGCCTTGATCCGGGCGGGGTCGACCTCGCGTAACAGGGCGCGTAATTCCCGGTCGGGACGCTGGGGCCGGGTCGGACGGCCTGGGCCGTCCTGGCCGGTGGTGGACTGCGCGGTCGCGGACGCGGGCTCCGCGACGAGAGGTACGGCCAGGGCGCCGGCGGCCGATGCGGTCAGGAACGTACGGCGGGTCGAATGAGGGTGACTCGTTTCCATGACATTGAATCAACCTCCTCCGCACCGCGAGCGCCAGAGGGAGATTCGCCTCATGGCTCGTGGCCGGCCCGTTCCTCGAACAGCTCGGGCAGGAAGTGCTCCAGGTTGCCGATCTCCTCGATGTGGTGCCGGGCCCACGCGTCGAGCTTGTCGGGCGGGAAGGCGCGCGTGGTCGCGATGTGGTTCGTCAGCAGGCGCCCCAGCAGGCTCTCGTCGCCCAGGCGCAGTCGTGACACGTTGCGGGTCCCGGACGGTACGGCGGTGAACTCGTTCTCCAGGCGTACCAGGCCGGTGCCCGCCACGCGCTTGGCCACGACGGCCCCGCCCTCGCCGAGCTCCTCCACCTGGACCCGGATGTCGATCAGCCGGCGGGGGTCGCGCCCCAGCGCCTCGCGGATGTGCAACCGGGCGCCCGGACCGATGCCGCCGCCGGAGGCCGGCTGGACGAGCTCGTACGAGATGTGGTCCAGCGGGTGCCAGACCAGGTAACGCGGATAGACGTCACCGGCGTAGCGCATGGTGCCGGGCACATGGCCGAACCACCACGCGAGCATCTCAGGGGTCACCCCGCTGAGCGGAGCGTGCTCGATCGTGACCACGACCTGCCCGTCATGGGCGGCCTGGGACACCGTCGCCGATGACGGCGGGCGCAGCGGCCACACCACCGGGCGCGGGGCCGGAAGTTGCTCTCTGCTCATGCGGGTCCGCCTACCCAGGCGGGCGCGGGGCTCCCGGGCACGAGCGAACAACTCGACTGACCCGACGACCCGGACGCGCTCCTCGCCGACACGGTGGGCCTGCTGGTCGACCCGCCCGTCCCGCCTGGCGAGGCGGCCGTCGCCGCGGCCGCCGAGGAGGTCGTCGCCGTCTTCCGCGAGCTCCGGGACGCGGTGCTGGACCTCATCGACCGTGGCCAGGCCGGCGAACAGTCGACCTGAGCGGGCGTCGGAAGACGTGCCGACCCGGGCCGGAACAACGTAAGGTGCGGGCAGGACGGGGGCCTTCGGCGGATTTGGGAGCCTTTGTGGACGATGGGCGCATGATTGAGACGGCCACCGCCCGGGAGGCCCACGACGTACTCGAAGGGCTTCTCACGGTTCCCCGTACGGCCTCGGAATGGGACCGGCTGGCCGGGCTGCTCGACGAGGCCGACGCGGCCGTCGCGCTGGGCGACGATCAGGCGCTCCTGGCGGTCGTCACGGCGATCGACTGGCTGACACCCCGGGGCGAGTGGGTGAAGCTCGGCGAGGGTGGCGGACGGGCCGAGGGCGAGGCGCCGAAGCGGGTACGCCTGCGGGTCAACAAGCTGGTGCACGCGCTGGCCCCGTACCTTTCGCGGGACGAGCCGGGGCCGTCCGGCCCGCCGGAGGGTGGGGAGGAGTGAGGCGTCGACCGCTGCTCCGGGATCACGCGCTGGCCGTCTACCTGTTCTCCCCGCTGACCGGGCCGGCGGCGGACGCGGGCCGGCGGCGCCTCCTCGACATCTGGCGGCGGTGCGCGGACACGTTCGGCATGACCCGTGCCGTTCCACGGCTGGGCGTCCCCGCGGCACCTCCCGACAACCTGACCGTCGCGCGTCCCCCACGGCTTTCGGGCCGCTCTCCCGCCGACCTGCCCGGCGCGCTTCCCCCGTTGCTGGCCGCGGCGGAACGCCCGGGGAAGGGTGTGTGGGAGCTGGTGCTGCGGTCCGAGCACGACGTCCTCTGCCTGGGCGTCATGCTGGCGCCCGCCCGCGACGAGGCCATGGGCTGGGGCGCGCTGGAACGCGCCTGGCTGGAGGTCTCGGGCGGCCAGGCGCCCCTGCTCGGTGAGGTACGCCTGCTGCTCGCCACCCACACCGCCGGCCGTGGCCGGGGACGTCCGCCCGCCGCCCTGCGCGACGCCGTACGCCAGGACGGCGCCCCGGTGGGATCGGACGGGCGGCGCCTGCTCGCCGGGGTCGACGCCTGGGAGCTGCCGGACGGCGACGACGCCCGGTCGCTCAGGCGGCTGGTCGTCACGGCCGCCGCCGATCGGCAGGCGCTGCTGGCCCGCTGGGTGTGGTCGGGTGACCCCGCCGGGATCCCCTGGCTGCCCCGCTACCTCATGCACATGGCCAAGGTGCGGTACCAGCTGCGCGTGCACGCCGCGGAGCTGTCGTTCCGCGACCTGGGCGCCCGCGTCGACGACGCCGCGGCGCGGCTGGCGGCGCTCGGCGTACCTGACGAGCCGGTTCCCCTCGACCGGCTGATCGCCGCCCGGCGGGAGCTGACCCAGGTGCAGGCGGACTCCTCGGGCCTGCACCTCACCGCGATCGCGATCGGCGAGATGAGCCGTTCGGTGGAGATCGCCGAGGCCAACATGGCGGCGGTGCTCGCCTCCGAGCTGGACGGGTTGTCGCCGGACGGCCGGTCTCCCCGGGGGCTGTTCGACGACGGCCGGGTGATCGACTGGTTCCGGGCCGAGCTCGACGACGACCGCCACTACCTCCAGGCCACCACGGAACGCGCCGCCGAGATCGGCCGCGTCATCGGGCTCCTCATCCAGCAGCGGCTCCAGGAGCGCGAGGAAGAGGCCCGGCGGCGGCACGAGTGGCTGACCCTCCTGCAGACCTCCTTCCTCGGCGCGCTGGTGATGGGCCTGGCCGCGATCCAGGCCCTGACGTACAAGCTCCCGTTGCCCGGGCCGATCCAGCCGCCGCTGATCGCGACGCTGGCCGCGCTGGCCCTGTGCCTGCCCACCGTCGCGTACCGGTACTCGCCGGGACCCGCCGGAGGCCGACCGGCCCTCGCGGGCCACGCCGCCCTCGCGGTCGCCGGGGGTGCGGTGGGCTGGCTGGCCATCTCGGCGGCGACCTACGTGCTGCCCGTGCCGCTTGCCGCGCCACCCTGGACGGTGGCGGTGTCCGCGCTCTGCGCGGCCGTCACGGTCGCCGCGTCCGCCTGGCGGAACCGACGCGTCAGACGCGCCGAGGAGCCGAACGGCTGACCACGTGAACGCCGAGAACGGCATGGTCGCCGCCACGGCCATCAAGTGTGATCGCCGCCACGGCGCTCAAGCGCGGGCCACGGAGCGCGAAGTCGGGTCGCGCGGGCCACGGCGCTCAGGCTCGTGCCGCGTTGACCCCTGAGGGGAGCCAGTTCCCGTGGAAGCCGGTGGGGACGCGGACCGGCAGGCGTATCTCCGCCACCGGCCGGGCCGCCAGGTCGGCCGCGTCCAGGATCGCCAGGTAGCCGGTGCCGCGCGAGCGGTCGTGGGCGAAGGTCATCAGGTACCCGTCGTCGTCCCCTGACCCCCCGCGCCGCGGGACGAAGACCGCCTCGCCGCAGGTGTGCCCGGCGGGCAGCCGGTGCGTCTGCCGGGCCGCGCCCGCGGCGAAGTCGTACTTGTGGATCTCCGAGCGTTCCGGCTCTGCCTCCAGCGAGAAGCTGGTGACGTACCCGAAGCGGTTGCGCCGCCCGACCTCGGCGTCGGCGACCCGCGGATACTCGATCGCCGTGTCGTCCAGCCGGCGCTCGGCGACCGTGCCAGTGGCCAGGTTCAGCCGCCATTCGTGCAGGTTCGGCAGGCCGCCGCCGACGTCCTGGGGACCGTCGCGCCACAGCGTCGGCACCCGGCAGCCGGTGACCGTGACCGCGCCGTCCGCCTCATAGGCGTTCATGGTGTGCCACACGTAGCACGGCTCGACCTCGAACCAGCGCACCGGCCCGCCGTCCCGGCGCATCACGCCGAACCGGGCGCCGTGCGCGTCGTCCCACCGCCACGGCATCCCGCCGGCGGCGGCCATCGCCGGGTCGAAGACGACGGGCAGGTCCATGAAGATCGCGTGATCGCGGGTGATGGCGAAGTCGTGCATCATCGTCGCCCGCGGGACCTCGACCACCTGCGCCTGGAGCAGCTCGCCGGTCGGGGCGGCGCGGTAGTAGGTCAGGTACGGCGGGCGCAGGCGGGAGCCGAAGAACACCAGCTCGCCGGTCTCCGGGCAGATCTTGGGATGCGCGGTCATGGGGGTGCGCAGCGCCCCGCCGAAGGTGAACGGCCCGACCGTGTCCAGCTCGGGCGTGATCTCGTACGGGAAGCCTCCCTCCTCCAGGGCGAGCAGCCGGCCCCCGTGGCAGACCAGGTGGGTGTTGGCGGTGGAGACCCGGTGGTCCACGTGCCCGGTGGCCGGGTCGAAGGCCAGGGCCAGCCGGGATTCGCCGGGGTGCTCGTACAGCGGGGTCCGCACGTACCGGTTGCGGTACCAGCGGGCCCGCCCGCCGTCCAGAACCACGGCGTGGACCATGCCGTCGCCCGCGAAGTAGTGCGGCGACCAGCCGGTCCGCGGGTTGGGGCCGTTGCGGAGGTAGGTCCCGTGCAGTTCCTCGGGGACGGAGCCGATCACCTCGGACGGCTCCACCGTCACCTCCTCGGTGACCGGTGCGTTGTTGCCCGCCAGGTGGAGGGGCGGGCCGGGGTTGTGCGCGGTCGTCATCTGAAGGGTTCTCCCGTCGTTCGGTCCGGCCGCGTCAGGATGCCGGGAAGACTTCGGGAGAAACAGTCTTGTTCTTGCCGGGGCCGTCAGTCGGGCGGAGAACGCGCAGCGTACGGCGGTGCGAAAAAATCCCGGGTCAGCGGGACTCCAGGACCGCCAGGTCGCGCACCGCGTAGCGGCGGTGCTCGCACTCCTCGCCCATGACCACCCGCAGGCAGGCGCCCACGGTGCGCGGCTCCTCGGGGTAGCCGGGGGCGGGCGGGCGGGTGCAGGGGCGTTCGAGCTCGGCGTCGGTGAGGTCCTCGACGATCCCGCGCACCAGCGCCACCCGGCCGGCCCGCGCCTCCAGCACCTCCGCGTACGACGGGCGCGCCTCGAGGTCCATGCCCAGGGCCGCCGCGTCGGAGGGCGGGTAGCTGGTGTGGGTCAGGCCGAGGCGGTGGAAGGGGCTCGGCCGGTCGAGGATCGTCCGGGCGGCCCAGGCGTCGGTGGCGAAGACCAGGTGGCGCAGCGTCTCGGCGAGGGACCACTCGCCGTCGACCCGTTCGTGGCGGGCGGGTTCCGGCAGCCTCTCGGCGCGGGCGACCGTCTCCGACCAGAGTTGTTCGATCGTGCGCCACATCGCGCGGAAGTCGTCGGCCGTCCGCATCGCGCGCAGTCGCACGCGTTCGGGGTGCCGCCGGTCGAGCTCGGCCTCGACGTAGGGGGTGACGTCCACGTCGTTGACGATGAGGTTCCGTACCTCACCGGACAGGTTGACGTCCACGAGCCAGGAGTCGACGATTCTCATCCCGCGCAGGTCGCAGGAGCGGAACTTCGCGCCGGAGAGGTCGGCGTCGGTGAAGTTCGCGCCCCGGAACGCGTCGGTGTTCTCGTATCGTGCTGCCATCGCGCCATTGTGCTCCACCGGCGACCCTCGCACAGCTCCGGCGCCCGGTCCGGCGCCCCGGTCCGGCGGGTCAGTGGCCGGTGGCGCCGTCTATGCGCTCGCGGAGGAGGTCGGCGTGGCCGTTGTGGCGGGCGTACTCCTGGATCATGACCGAGTAGACCCAGCGGAGCGACATGGTGATCTTGCGTCTCGGGTCGGTGAAGGTCTCGTCCAGGGAGCGGTCGGCGAGGATCCGGCGGACCTGGGCGATCTCGTCGAGGTAGGTCGCGTGGTCCGACTCCGCGTCGGCCGTGTCCACCTCGTCGAACTCGGCGTTCAGGTTGTCGTCGGTGCAGTAGAGGTAGGGGACCTGCTCCCCGGCGAACCTGGTACGGAACCAGTCGCGCTCCACCTCGGCCATGTGGCGGACCAGGCCGAGCAGCGACAGGTTCGACGGCTCGACCCAGCGCCGTCTGAGCTGCTCGGCGGTCAGGCCCGCGCATTTCCAGAGCAGGGTCTCGCGGTGGGCGTCGAGCCAGGCGTCCGCGACCGCGCGCTCGCCTGCCTCCATGACGGAGAACTGTTGGCCCATCCGGGTGACTTGCGGCGCGCGCCAGCTCATTCGACCATCATGCACCGGCTCGAACGAGATGTCCGAAGGTCGCCAGCATACGGGGCGGGCCTGGCGCGACAGTGGAGGACATGAGCACTGTCGTCGCCACGCACACCGCTATCGAGCCGAACATCCTCTACTTCGGCACCCCCGTGGTCCTGATCTCGTCCTCGAACGAGGACGGGACGCCCAACCTGGCCCCCATGTCGTCCGCGTTCTGGCTGGGGTGGCGGGCCGTGCTGGGGCTGGGAGTCCGGGCCAAGACGGCCCAGAACCTGCTCAGGACCGGTGAGTGCGTGCTGAACCTGCCGTCCGACGCGCTCGCGGGCGCGGTCGACCGGCTGGCGCTCACCACCGGCTCCGACCCCGTCCCCGCGCGGAAGGAGCAGCGGGGGTACGGGTTCGTGCCGGACAAGTTCCGGCGGGCCGGGCTCACGCCCGTTCCCTCCGAGACGGTGGCCCCGCCGCGGGTGGCCGAGTGCCCGGTCGCGATGGAGACCGTGGTCGAGCGCCACCACCCCGTGGGGGACGACGGAGGCGTGGTGGCGTTCGAGGTACGGGTGCAGCGCGTCTGGGTGCACGACGAGATCCGCCTGGCGGGCACGGACGACCACGTCGACCCGGACGCGTGGCGGCCGCTGATCATGAGCTTCCAGAAGTTGTACGGGCTGACCTCCCAGGTGCACCACTCAACGCTCGCCCGGATCCCCGAACGGCTCTACCGCCCCGACGGCGACCTGGAGCGCGCCCGCACCGCCTAGAGCGGGGCCGGGTCGTCCAGCAGGACCAGCCACGTGCGCCGGCCGCAGAGGCGCTCGATGTCGGGCCGGGAGAGCCAGTCGGCACGGGTGCTCTCCGAGCCCTCGGGCGGCCGGGTCGGGGAGCCCGGCCCCGGCAGCGCGGCCCGGAACATCGCCATGTACGCCAGCGCCGGGTAGCGGTAGCCCGCCGGAGGCGGCTCCAGGAGCTCGATGCGCTGCCAGGCGAAGATCGACAGGGCGGAGGACGGCAGGTGAAGGCCCGTCTCCTCGTAGAGCTCCCGGGCCGCCGCCTCGGTGGCGCCCTCGCCAGGATCGAGGTGACCGCCCGGGATGTCCCACCCGCGGCCCTCCCGGTCCACGTACGTCATGAGGGTCCGGCCGGCCTCGTCCGAGACGAACGCGAACGCCGACGTGGTCGCGCCGGCGGGCGGGAGGGTGTCAGTGAGGATCAGGTCCAGGCGATGCGCCACCGGGATCCAGGGCACCGTGGTCGTCGCCTTCACCGTGTGAGTCATAGTTCCTCACTGTCATCGCCACCCGAATCGGATGTCAAAGCGAGGCTCAGACTCCCCGGCGCAGGGTGCGGTTGCCCAGATAGAGGCCGACCACGGCGATGGCGCAGGCGGCGACGGTGCCGTACAGGACCGAGGGGTCGGTCAGGTTGCCGGCGAAGAGCGCCCGCTGGGCGTCCACGATGTACGTGACCGGATTGACCTGCCCCATCACCCGCAACCACCCGGGAGCGGTCTCCAGCGGCAGCAGCACGCCCGAGAGCAGCAGCAGCGGGAAGAGGATCGACTGGCTGACGATGTAGAACAGGGTCCCGCCCGGCGCCGACTTGATGGCCAGGACGAAGGAGAGCGCCCCAAGGCCCACCCCGAACACCACGAGCTGGGCCAGCCCCGCAAGCACGCCCGCCGTGTGCAGCTCGAAGCCCAGGGGGAGCGCCAGGACGATGATCAGCACCGCCTGGACGAGGAGGACGAGCATGGCCTTCATGCTCTTGCCGACCAGCATCGCGGTCCGGTTGAGCGGCGTGACCATCAGCCGCTCCATCGCGCCCCCGATCAGCTCGACCAGCAGCGTGTAGCCGGCGCTCATGGGCCCCGTCAGGCACATCATGACGAGGATCCCGGGCACGAACCACTGCCAGGACGAGCCGACCGCCCCGCCCAGCAGCGACCCGAACAGGAACAGGAACAGCAGCGGCTGCCCCATTTCGAACAGCAGCGCGGCGGGGTTGCGCAGGCTCGGCTTGAACTCGCGGGAGAAGATGGTGGTGGTGTCACGCAGGAATGTCGTCATCGGTGAGGCTTCTCCCGGTAAGGCGCAGGAACACGTCGTCGAGGGTGGGGCGGGTGGTCTCGGCGGTGGTGACCTTGACGCCGGCGGCATCGAGGGTGCGCAGGTAGTCGGGCAGCGCGGCGGTGGCCTGGGCGACCTTGAGGCGCACGGTGGTGCCGTCCGCGGTCCCGTCGCCGATCCGGGCGGCCTGCTCCGCCTCCTGCGGGGTGCTGGTGGTGATGGTGATGTGGTCGCCGGCCAGGTCGTTCTTGAGCTGCTCGGCGGTGCCGTCCGCGATGATCCGCCCGCCGTCGATGATCACCACCCGTTCGGCCATGTTGTCGGCCTCCTCCAGGTAGTGGGTGGTCAGGAACAACGTCGTCCCGTACGTCTCGCGCAGGCGCAGGATGTGCTCCCAGATCTCCGCGCGGCTCTTCGGGTCGAGCCCGGTCGAGGGCTCGTCGAGGAAGAGCAGGTCGGGGCGGTGGATGAGGCCCAGGGCGATGTCCAGGCGGCGGCGCTGGCCCCCTGACAGCGTGCCGGGCACCCGCTTGGCCAGCGGCGTCAGGTCCAGCAGGTCGAGCAGCTCGTCGGCGCGGGTGGCCGCCTCCTTGGGGCGCAGGCCGTAGCAGCGGCCCTGGGTGACGAGCTCGTCGCGGACGAGGAAGTCCTCTCCCGCGCTGTTGCGCTGTCCCACGTACCCGATGCGGGACCGCACGCCCGCCGGGTCCGTGGCCACGTCGTGGCCGGCCACGGAGGCGGTGCCGGAGGTGGGCGGCAGGAGGGTGGTGAGCATGCGCAGCGTGGTGGACTTGCCGGCGCCGTTCGGCCCCAGGAACGCCACGAGCTGGCCGGCCTCCACGTCGAGGTCTATCCCGCGTACGGCTTCTACGGTCTCCTTCTTCTTCACTTTGAACACTCGGGTCAGTCCCCGGGCATGGATCATGGTCGGTCTCCTCCGGGCATGGCGAAGAAACCCCTGGTCGGGGCCGCAGTCGAGGATCGAATCCAGTTTGGGCAGGACAAACCCGGTTTGGCAAACGCGAATGTTACGTTCATATACCGCCCCCACCTGCGGAAACACCGTCGGAGACGCCGCCTCTGACGTGGCGAATTTCCGCCCCCTGAAGTGCGGTTTCTTTCCCACGTCCGCACGATTTCCGCACGACTTCCACACATGGCTCTGCCAGCATCCCCAGCATGTGCCAACTGGTCGTGCTCGTGAACGGTCTGCCGGGGTCCGGCAAGACGACGCTGGCGCGGGCGCTGGGGGAGGCGCTCGGCCGGCCCGTCTTCAGCAAGGACGCGATCAAGGAGACGCTGGCCGACGTGCTCGAAAGGCCGGACGGCGTGGACGGGCGCGAGTGGAGCCGGCGGCTGGGGATGGCCGCGGGGGAGAGCATGTGGACGCTGCTGGCCCACGCCGGTCGGGGCGCGGTGCTCGAAAGCCCCTGGCTCGCGCCGCTGCGCCCGGTGGTCGTGGCCGGGCTCCGGCGGGCGGGGGTCGCGGCGGGGCCCGACGTGCGCGAGGTCTGGTGTGACGTGTCGCCTGAGCTGGCCAGACGCCGGTACGAGGAGCGCGGGCGGCACGCCATACACCACGACGACGAGGTCGGGGACGAGCGGTGGCGGGAGTGGGTGGCGGGAGCGCGGCCGCTGGGGCTCGGACCGGTCTATTGGGTTGATACGTCAAAAGCGGTGGATATTTCTGGGCTTGCGGAATTGTGCGTAACTCCGCAATGATCTCCGGCGTGAAACGTCTGTTGTTATTTGCGGTAATTGCTATGGTCGGTATGACCGGGGTCGCCGAGGCGGCCGATGGAGTGCCCGGGGTGGACGTCAGCAACTGGACCGGCGACATCGACTGGCAGGGCGTGGCCTCCGGGGGCGGGAAGTTCGCGTTCGTGCACGCCACCGAGGGGACGAACTACCGCAACCCCCGTTTCGAAGCCCAATATGGCGGTGCCGCCGCGGCCGGCCTGATCCGCGGCGCGTATCACTTTGCGCAACCGCACGAATCCGATGGGACAACTCAGGCCGACTATTTCCTCCAGAACGGCGGCAACTGGGTCAGCGACGGCCAAACGCTGCCGGGTGTGCTCGATATCGAGGACAACCCGTACAAGGACAAGAACGGCAAGAACAACTGTTACGGCCTGTCCGTCGATGACATGGTCACCTGGCTCCAGGACTTCACCAAGAAGTACCGGTCGGCGACCGGCCGGCACGCGATCATCTACACCACGACGAGCTGGTGGCAGACCTGCACGGGCAACTCCACCAAGTTCAGGTCCAACCCGCTCTGGCTGGCCCGCTGGGGCACCGAGCCGGGCGAGCTGCCGAAGAGCTGGAAGAAGCACACGTTCTGGCAGTCGGCCGAGAAGGGCCCGCTAGTCGGCGGCGGGAACTCGTTCAACGGCTCGGAGTCCCAGCTCAAGTCGCTGGCCAACCCGCCCGCCGAGGTGAAGGTGTCCGGCGCGGCCAAGAGCAGGAAGACCTACACCGTCACGATCTCCAACACCGGGCCGCACCCGGTCAAGGACGTCAAGGTGTCGGGACGGGCGTTCGGCGGGCAGCGCGTGGTGCGGGCGCCGGGGTGCAAGTACAGCGGTACGGCGGTGTCGTGCCGGATCGAGGAGCTGCCGCGCGGGGAGAAGGTGACGTTCACGTTCACCACCAAGCCCAGGAAGTCGAAGGGCACCGTGGGCATGTATGTGACGGTCGGTTCGGTGAAACTCACCCTCAAAGCGGGATAAGGCAGGATAAATCCCAGGGGCCCGAGCTTTGAGGGGGTATGGGATGAAGCGGCGGTTAACCGCGGCAGTGGCGCTGCTCCTGGTGACCGCCACGGCATCCGTGCCCCTGGGCCTGCCGGCGCCGCCCCTGATCGTGCGGCTCGCGTACGAGATCGAGCAGCGCGGGATCGTGTACTCCTGGGGCGGCGGCCACAGCTCGGACCCCGGCCCGTCCAAGGGGACGTGCAGGGGCTACAAGGGGAAGATCAGGCCCTGCCCGGCCGCCAGGACGCGCGGGCTGGACTGCTCGGGGTTCGCGCGGTGGGTGTACGCGCTGGCGCACGGCGAGGACGTGCTGGGGCCCGGGAACACCGACGACCACGTGCGGAAGATGCGCCGGGTCTCCTCGGCCAGGCCCGGGGACCTGGTGTTCTTCGGGAAGGTCACGAAGAGGTCCGTCAGGACCCACCACGTGGGCATCTACCTGGGCGCGGGGAAGATGATGAACGCGCCCGAGACCGGGGCCGTCGTGCGCATCGACGACATCGCGGGGAAGAAGGGTTTCGCGGGGTTCTACCGGTACTGAGGTTCCGACTCGTACCGATTCGGTATGCCTGTAACGCGTGTGGCGTGGCAGAAATTGAGAGACCCCACGGCTAATCTGTGCCGCTATGGACAGGCGATGGGTCGGTCTCGACGGCTACGAGGTCGTGGGCGCCGTGCGGGCCGGGCGGCAGGTGCTGCGGGTGCGCAGGAACGGGTGGCTGGTCGCCGACTGCACCTCTGTGGCCGAGGTGGCCAGGCACGTCGATCTGGCCGATCTGTGCGAGGTGATCGATCTTCCCGCGCGGCGGCCGGCGGAGGTGCCGCCGGGGGCCAGAACGAGTTCGCATCATCGCTGAGTGCCGTGTATGGTTACACCTGTCCGCAGCGCCGGACAGGCCCCTATAGCTCAGTCGGCAGAGCGTCTCCATGGTAAGGAGAAGGTCAACGGTTCGATTCCGTTTGGGGGCTCGCATCCTGCAGAGAAGACGCCCGGTCCAAGAGTCTTGGAGCCGGGCGTTCGCTGTTGCGGGCGGCTGTGTGGGGGTTCGCGGTGGATGTTGCCCGCTGCTACGCTGATGTCCCGCATGGAGGCGGCAGACGGGGCTGTCGCTTATTGATTTCGGTTGTCGGGGGTTCCTGAGGCATACTGGGAGCACCCCACCCGATCGGGTGAGTTACGAATGTGCTCACGGTGTCGGGTATCCTCTACGGGCCGGGTCGTTCCGGCTCAAAGGCGGAGTAGCTCAGTCAGGCAGAGCAAACGGCTCATAATCGTTGTGTCGCCGGTTCAAGTCCGGCCTCCGCTACTGCCCAATCCCAGGTCCACCGGCCTGGGTACGGGCGTGTCCATGTCCCGAACGTAGAAAGGCACTCCCAAGTGGCTGCCACAGACGTTAGGCCGAAGATCACGCTGGCCTGCCAGGAGTGCAAGCACCGCAACTACATCACGCGGAAGAACCGGCGCAACGACCCGGATCGGCTTGAGCTGAAGAAGTACTGCCCCAACTGCCGCTGCCACCGCGCGCACCGCGAGACCCGCTAGGTTCTCCGGGCAGGGCTTCTGCCCCACATCCTCATATCGCACAACCGGCGTCCCCACGCAGGGCGCCGGTTCGTCGTGTCTGTCCCCCTGCCGGAGTCGGCAGACGGAGCGTGATCCGCGCCCTGGCAAAGAGCGCGCCATGACCGGCGACAGCCGAACCTTGTTCTGTTAGCGTCGGCCTCAGCAGCGCTGGGACGGACGCGAGGGAGCATTGATGGCCTTGAACCGTGACTTCGTGGGCAGAACCTACCCGCCGAGTTCTCCTTACGAGGTGAGCCGGGTGAAGATCAGGGAGTTCGCCGCCGCGATCGGCGACCACAACCCGCTCTACCGCGACAGGGAGGCCGCCCAGGCGGCCGGCTACCCCGACGTCATCGCGCCGCCCACGTTCCCCATCGTGTTCAGCCTGCAGGCCGGAGGCGAGGCGCTGGTCGACCCCGACCTGGGGCTGAACCTCGCCATGGTGGTCCACGGCGAGCAGCGCTTCGAGTACGCCCGCCCCATCCACGCCGGTGACGAGCTGGTCGCGACCGCCACGATCACCGACATCCGCACCGCTGGCCGCAACGAGCTGCTGACCGTCAGGAGCGACGTGTCCACGGTCGAGGGCGAGCCGGTGTGCGTCACGTACAACACGATCGTCGAGCGTGGAGGGGCCGGCTGAGATGACCGCCACGGTGAAGTACGACCAGGTCGAGGTCGGGCAGGAGATCCCGGCCGTGGACTACGACGTGCGCAGGCTCAACCTGGTGATGTACGCCGGAGCCTCGGGGGACTTCAACCAGATCCACTGGAACGAGCGTTTCGCCAGGATGGTCGGGCTGCCCGACGTGATCGCGCACGGCATGTACACGATGGCGCAGGCCGGGCGGTTCGTCACCGACTGGGCGGGCGACCCCGGCGCCGTGGTGGACTTCGGGGTGCGGTTCTCGTCGATGGTGGTCGTGCCCGACGACGATCAGGGCGCCACGATCTCGGTCAGCGGGGTGGTGGAGGAGAAGCTCGAGGACAAGAGGGTGGTCATCGGGCTCACCGCCAGGTCGGGCGACGCGCGCGTGCTGTCGAAGGCCAGGGCGGTGGTCCAGCTCTCCTGAGCCGGATGATATGGCGGGCGGCTCTCGGGTAGCGCGTGTCCGTATGAGTGATGCTGCGCGCAGGGTCTGGCCCACGGTCCGATCGATCCCCGTCTCCGCCGTGACCGATGGCAAGCCTCCAGGGCGGCTGCGGCCCGCGCGGGTCGAGCAGGTGGCGGGCGGCTCGGGCACCGGGCGCGACACGACGGGCGGCCCGCCGGTCGCCGGGACGGGCGGCCCGGCGGGTGGCCCGGCGACCGGGGTCGGCACGGCCGGGGCCCGGTCACGTGGCACCCGCGCCGGCGGAGCGCACGCCAGATTGAACCCTGCCGCCGAGCTGGGCTTCTCCGGCGACCCTGGGCAGCACGGCGACCCGGGGTACGGCATGCTGCACGCCCAGCGCGTCTGGGACGGCACGCTGGCCACCAACCGCCTCGACGACCTGGGCGTCAACACCGAGCGGCAGCGCATGGAGACCAAGGACGTCACGGTCAGCGTGGGCCTGCTCGTGGACGGCTGGCCGGAGGACGTCAGGGCGTGCCTGCAGTCGGTGATCGACCACACCGGGGCGCGGGTGCTCGCCCTCGACCTGGGCAACGTGGACGGGGCCGGCGAGGTGCTGGACGAGCTGTGCGAGCGGCATCCCGAGCGGATCGCCGGCTGGCACGTGGCCGAGGCGCCGCACTGGCGGGGCGGCACGGCGACCTGGGGCGAGAGCCGGGGCAAGCTGCTGCGGCTGGACGAGGCCGAGGTGCACGTGCTGATGGAGACGAACGTGGTCCTGCGTGGCGACGCCCTGACCCCGCTGGTCGCGGCGGTGGTGGAGGGCGCGATGGCGGCCGGCTGGAAGGGCGTGGAGACGGCCGACGGCGGCACGGCGCGGACCAGTGTGGGCGTGATGCCGGAGTGGCGGGAAGGGCCCGGCGGCACGGGACCCGAGTGGCGGACGGCGGGCCCCGGGAAGGTGCTGGCGCTGGTCGGGGAGCTCATCGCCGTACGCAGGGCGCAGGCGATCAGCGCGTTGCCCGAGGACGCCTGCTACGGCCGGTACGCCGATCTGGAGCTCTCGCTGGCCCTGCCCGGCGACCTGGTCGTGCCCCACGAGCCGCTGCCCGTGGCGCTGCTGGGCCGGCACGACGTCTCCTCCGCCTACTCGGACCGGGAGTCCCGGCGCAACTATGACGGGGTGCTGCGCATGCTGCGCGCCTCATAAGCTAGTTGCTCATGGAGATGCTCGCGCCATACACCACGTTGCGCCTGGGCGGGCCCGCCCGCGACTTCGCCGAGGCGACCTCGGCGGAGCAGCTCGTGTCCCTGATCGCCGAGGCCGACCGGAAGGCCGTGCCCACGCTGGTGCTCGGCGGGGGCAGCAACGTGGTCGTGGCCGACGAGGGGTTCGACGGGCTGGTCATCAGGGTCGCCACCGAGGGCCTGGCTATCTCGCGCGACGGCGAGCAGGCCGTCGTGACGGTCGAGGCGGGCGAGGACTGGGACCGGCTCGTGGTCCGCGCGGTGGCCGAGGGCTGGTCGGGCATCGAGTGCATGTCCGGCGTGCCGGGGCTGGTCGGCTCGACGCCGATCCAGAACGTCGGCGCCTACGGGCAGGAGGTGTCCCAGACCATCAGGTGCGTGCGGGCCTACGACCGGCGCACCAGGCACGTGGTGGACCTGGAGGCGCGGCAGTGCGGGTTCTCCTACCGCGACAGCGTCTTCAAGCGCGATCTGGCGCGATATGTGGTGCTGGCGGTGACGTACGCGCTGGACATCTCGGAGCTGTCCGGCCCGGTGGTCTACGACGAGCTGGCCAGGCGGCTGGGCACCGAGGCGGGCGGCCGGGTGCCGCTCGACCGGGCACGGGAGGCCGTCCTCGGGCTGCGGCGGGGCAAGGGCATGGTGCTCGACCCGGCCGATCCCGACACCCGCAGCGCGGGCTCGTTCTTCACCAACCCGGTCCTCACGCCGGCGGAGGCCGAGGAGCTGGCCGTCCGCGCTCCCGGGCATCCGCGCTGGGAGCTGCCCGGCGGGATGGTCAAGGTGCCCGCGGCGTGGCTGATCGAGCAGGCGGGCTACCCGAAGGGCTACGAGCGCGGCCCCGTACGCATCTCGACCAAGCACACCCTCGCGCTCACCAACCCGACCGAGCGCGCCACCACCGGCGACCTGCTGGCCCTGGCCAGGGAGGTGCGTGACGGGGTGCGCGAGAAGTTCGGGGTCACGCTGGTCAACGAGCCGGTGCTGGTGGGCTGCACCCTCGGGGAATAGGCACCCTGCTGGGGCTGTTATGGTGATCTGGAATTACCGAAGGGGAGTAGTCCCAATCGCGTGATCGACACACTGGCGCCTCGGCGCCCGGTCGCGCGGGCCTCATACGGGCGGACGAGACCTTCGGCCTGGCAGTCATGTGACAAAGACGCTGCCGGGCCGAAGTCGTGCCCGAAAAACTCCCCGGGTGCCTGCTTCCGGCCTGGTCGCGCGGAAGAGGACCCCTTTGGAAGCGTTCTGGATCAGCCTCGTCGCCATCTTCGTGGCGGAGCTCGGCGACAAGAGCCAGCTCATGGCGATGACGTTCGCCACCCGTTTCAAGACCTGGACCGTGATTCTGGGCATCACGATCGCGACGACGGTCGTGCACCTGCTCAGCGTCGCGGTGGGCGGCCTGATCGGCGACGCGCTCCCGACGACGGCGATCTCCGTCGTGGCCGGCCTCGCCTTCATCGGCTTCGCCGCGTGGACCCTCCGCGGTGACGAGCTGACCGAGGAGGAGTCGCGCAAGGCCCAGCGCACCACCAGGAACGCCCTGATCGCGGTGACCGTGGCGTTCTTCCTGAGCGAGCTGGGCGACAAGACCATGCTGGCCACCATCACGCTGGCCACCCAGCACGGCTGGGTGGGCACCTGGATCGGCTCGACGGTCGGCATGGTGGCGGCCGACGCGCTGGCCATCCTGGTCGGGAGGCTGCTGGGCCGGCACCTCCCCGAGAGGATCATCAAGTACGGTGCCGCGGCCGGATTCGCCGTCTTCGGCGTGGTGCTGCTGGGTGAGGCCCTCCTCTAGGACAACAGCGATTAGGACAGCAGCGACAGGCGGTGGGCGGCCGCGGCCGCCTCGCCCCGCGTGGTGACGCCCAGCTTGGCCAGGATGTTGGACACGTGGACGCTCACCGTCTTCGCCGAGATGAACAGCTCGGCCGCGATGTCCCGGTTGGTACGCCCCTGCGTCACCAGCCGCAGCACCTCCAGCTCGCGCGGCGTCAGCAGCTCCGACGGCTCCTGCGCCGGCTGGAGGCCGCCCACCCGGCGCGACAGAACCTCGATCTCCTCCACCAGCGGGGTCGCGCGCAGCGCCCGCGCCAGCGGGAGCGCCGCCTTCAGCCGGGTTGCCGCGCCCTCCCGATCGCCGCACCGCGCGGCGGCCGTGGCCGCCCGCAGCAGGGCCTTGGCCTGGTTGTGCGGGCGCCTGAGCCGCTCCCAGGCCGCCGCCGCGGCGTCGAAGTCGCCGGAGTACGACAGCCGGTACGCCTCCACGACCGGCCCGATGACCGACAGCTCGGCGGCCACCTCCGCGGCGTGCCCGCGCACCGCCGCGGTCCGCTCCGGCTCGACGTCCTCGGCGGCGTCGCAGACCGTGCGGAGCAGGGAGAGCAGCCGCCAGCCGAGCATGGCCTTGCTCGACTGCTTGGGGTAGGAGAGCACGCGTTCGGCCTCGCCCAGCGCCGCTCCCGGCTCGCCCCTGGTCAGGTACCAGCCGATGCGCAGGCGGGCGTTGCTGATGATGTCCTGGACGAACTCCTGGGGGCGCTCCTTGAACACCCCGATCTCGGCCAGGATGCCCTCGACCAGCTGCAGCTCGCCCCTGGCCAGCGCGATGTCGGCGCGGACGCGCAGCAGGGAGTACCTGGTGCGCAGGACGGGGCCGTGGCTGAGCGCCATGTCGACGACCTCGATGGCCTCGTCCCAGCGGCCCAGCGCGTCGAGCACCTCGGCCCAGTTGTTCAGGATGAACAGGCCGCTGCCGCGCAACCGGCCGTACTGCTTGGCGATCCGCCAGCCGTCCTCCGCCATGCGCAGCGCCTCGTCCGCGCGGCCCATGTCGATGAGCACGTCGATGGTGTTGCCCATGGCCCGGGTGGTCAGGCGGCCGGAACCCTCGCTCCGGCCGATCTCCAGCGCCTGCTCGTTGATGGCGATCGTGGTCTCGAGCCGCCCGTTGAGCGAGTGGCCGAGCGCCAGGTTCAGCAGCAGGTCGCCTTCGAGGCAGCGCTCGCCGTGCTCCCTGACCCAGCGCAGACCCTCGGCGATGAGCTCGCCGGCCTCGTCGATCTCGCCCCTCAGCATCAGGTGGCGGCTCAGCGGCATGACGACCTCGGCCCAGTCGAGGCTGTCGTCGGGCACGAGCCGCAGCGCGTGCCTGAGGTCGTCGATGACGCCGATCTGGCCCTTGGAGTTCTTGAACGCCGCCCGGCGCGCGATGAGCTGGGCCACCCGCGCCGGCTCCTGCGCCTCGTCCAGCTCGGACAGCGCCGCCTTGACGAACTTGACGCCCTTGTCCACGTCACCGCCGGCGTTGGCGGCCTCGGAGGCCCGCTCCAGCACGCCGGTGTGGTCGGTGCCGATGAGCTCGGCGGCGTCGGGCACCCGGTCCCAGAGCATGAGCACGCGTTCGAGCAGCGGGAGGGCCTCGGTGTACGCGAACGCCTTGTACGACTTGCGCGCCGCCTCCCAGGCGGAGATCAGGGCCCAGCGGTCGTCGCGGGCGCCGTACCAGTGGTGTGCCAGCTCGACGGCGGCGCGGCCGGGCGGGACGAGCTCGCGGTCCTTGGAGATCTCCTCCGCGAACCTGGCGTGCAGGCGCTGGTGCTCGCCCGGCAGGAGCTCGTCGTGGACGGCCTCGCGGATGAGGGAGTGCCTGAAGACGTAGGCCCGGTTGTCGGCGATCTGCAGCACGTTGCCGGCGATGGCCGGGCGCAGCGCGGTCTCCAGCTCGACGTCGGACAGGCCGCTCACGGCGGCCAGCAGCGCGTGGCCGACCCGGATGCCGCCGGCGGCGGCCACGCGCAGCACGCGCTGGGTCTCCTCGGGCAGCCGCTCGACGGAGCTGAGGATCAGGTCCTGCATGGACTCGGGGAACGTGCACTCGTCGCCGCTGTCCAGCATGGCCTCGACGAAGAGCGGGATGCCCTCGCTGCGCTCGTAGACCTTCTCGACCTTGGCGTATTCGGGGGTCTTGCCGAGGATCGCGGTCATCTGCTGGGCGACCTCGTCCCGCGACAGGCGGGGCAGGTCGAGCCGGTGCACGCCGTGGACCCGGCCCAGCTCGGCCAGCACCGGCCTGAGCGGGTGCTGGCGGTGCAGGTCGTCGGAGCGGTAGGTCATGACGATCAGCACCTGCGGGGTGTGCAGGTTGCGGCTGAGGAAGGCGATGAGGTCGCGGCTGGAGCGGTCGGCCCAGTGGATGTCCTCGATGACGAGGATGGTGGGGCGGCTGTCCGCGAGGCGTTCCAGCAGGGTGAGGAACTGCTCGAAGAGCCGGGCGCGGCCGGTGTCGGTCTCGCCGTCGCCGCTGGGCTCGCCGAACTCGGGCAGCAGCCGCGCGAGGTCGCGCTCGGCGCCGTCGGGCAGCAGCCCGGCGATGGCGGCCGGGCCGTGCTCCCTGACGAGCTGCCGGAGCGCGGCGGTGAACGGCGCGTACGCCAGTCCCTCGGTCGACAGCTCCACGCAGCCCCCGAACAGCACGTGGGCGCCGCCGGCCGTACAGTGCTCGGCGAAGCGCTGGACGAGCCGGGTCTTGCCGACTCCTGCCTCGCCTCCGAGCAGGACGGCCGTCACCGTGCCTTTTCGGGCCTCGTCGAAACTTTCAGAGAGAGCCGCCAGCTCCTCTTCCCGCCCGACGAAGACGGGACTGACAGATCGTCCCCGCATGTCATCCAGCATGTCATGCCACATCCGATGCTTACGACGGATTTATGGGGGTATTGAGGCCCGGCCACGAAGGAGATTGTGGCCGGGCTCTCTTGGGGCGGTCATGAGGAACGGCGCTTGCCGAAGAAGGAGCGGCGCTCGGCCTTGTTCCCCTTCTGGGCCTCCCGTACGCGCCGGTGCTCGGCGGCGGCCTTGCGCAGTTCGCTCGCCTGGTTCTTCATGAGCTCGTATTCGATCTCGGGGTTCATCTTTTTCTCCTGCGATTTCGTGCTTCTTCCTGACACCTTTAAGACTCGGCCTAAGGCCCGGCCCGGCGCATCGGGTGGATGCCTTATCTCCAGGGCCTTTCACGGGCCCGAACGCGTACGGCATACCTAGGACCTGGGCTCCAATGCCCTAGGAGCGCCCTAAGGTGGTCCGGTTTGGAGGTAGAGGCCCTGGTCGGCGATGCTGTCTAGGTGTCAACTGTGACTACCTCGCTCGCGGACGTCGCCTCGTCCGACGCGGCGCTGCGAGCATTCCTGCACGGCCTGCCCGGGGTTGACCGGGTCGGCGCGGACCAGCGGGCGGCGATGCTCGGCACCCGTTCGATCAAGACCACGGCCAAGGCGCAGGCCATCGACCTGGCGATCTCCATGGTGGACCTGACGACTCTGGAAGGGGCCGACACGGCCGGCAAGGTGCGCGCGATGTGCGCCAAGGCCGTGCGGCCCGGCGGCGACGCGCCCTCGGTGGCGGCCGTCTGCGTCTATCCCGACCTGGTGGCGGTGGCCGTAGAGGCGCTGAAGGGTACGGGCGTCAAGGTGGCCTCGGTGGCCACCGCGTTCCCCAGCGGGCGCACCTCGCTGGAGGTCAAGGTGAGCGACACCGCGCTGGCGGTGGCGGCGGGCGCCGACGAGATCGACATGGTGATCGACCGTGGCGCGTTCCTGTCCGGGCACTACATGAAGGTCTACGAGCAGATCGTCGCGGTGAAGGCGGCCTGCGGGCCGGCCCACCTGAAGGTGATCCTGGAGACCGGCGAGCTGGCCACCTACGACAACGTGCGCCGGGCGTCCTGGCTGGCGATGCTGGCCGGCGGCGACTTCATCAAGACCTCCACCGGCAAGGTGTCCCCGGCCGCGACGCCGCCGGTTACCCTGATCATGCTGGAGGCGGTGCGCGACTTCCGAGACGCGACCGGCCGTCAGGTCGGCGTGAAGCCGGCGGGCGGCATCCGCACCACCAAAGACGCCATCAAGAACCTGGTGCTGGTCAACGAGACGGTCGGCGACGACTGGCTCACCCCCGACTGGTTCCGGCTGGGCGCCTCTTCGCTGCTGAACGACCTGCTGATGCAGCGCCAGAAGCTGGCCACCGGCCGCTATGCGGGTCCCGACTACTTCACCCTGGACTAGACGATGTTCGAATATGCACCGGCCCCCGAGTCGCGCGACGTCGTTGACCTGAAGTCCTCCTACGGGCTGTTCATCAACGGTGAGTTCGTCGACGGCTCCGGCACCTCTTTCAAGACCGTCAATCCCGCCACCGAGGAGACGCTGGCCGAGGTGGCCACCGCCTCCTCCGACGACGTGGACCGCGCCGTCCAGGCCGCGCGCAAGGCGTTCGGCGTCTGGAGCGCCCTGCCGGGCGCCGAGCGCGCGAAATACCTGTTCCGCATCGCGCGGATCATCCAGGAGCGGGCCAGGGAGCTGGCCGTCCTGGAGACACTCGACAACGGCAAGCCGATCCGCGAGTCCCGCGACGTGGACCTGCCGCTCGTGGCGGCCCACTTCTTCTACTACGCGGGCTGGGCCGACAAGCTGGAATACGGCGGGTTCGGCACGAAGCCGCTCGGCGTCGCCGGGCAGGTGATCCCGTGGAACTTCCCGCTGCTGATGCTGGCCTGGAAGATCGCGCCGGCGCTGGCCTGCGGCAACACGGTGGTGCTCAAGCCGGCCGAGACGACGCCGCTGACCGCGCTGCTGTTCGCCGACATCTGCCGCCAGGCAGACCTTCCGCCCGGCGTGGTGAACATCGTCACCGGCGCGGGCGAGACCGGCGCGGCCGTGGTGGCGCACCCCGACGTGAACAAGGTGGCCTTCACCGGCTCCACCGAGGTCGGCCGGATCATCGCCAGGACGGTCGCGGGCACCGGCAAGAAGCTCACCCTGGAGCTGGGCGGCAAGGCCGCGAACATCGTGTTCGAGGACGCCGCCATCGACCAGGCCGTGGAGGGGATCGTCAACGGGATCTTCTTCAACCAGGGCCACGTGTGCTGCGCCGGGTCGCGGCTGCTGGTGCAGGAGTCGGTCCAGGAGGAGCTGCTGGCCGCGCTCAAGCGCCGGCTGGGCACGATGCGGCTGGGAGACCCGCTGGACAAGAACACCGACATCGGCGCGATCAACTCGGCCGAGCAGCTGGCCAAGATCCGCCGGCTCAGCGAGCTCGGCGAGTCGGAGGGGGCAGAGCGCTGGTCGCCCGCGTGCGAGCTGCCCGGCAAGGGCTTCTGGTTCCCGCCGACGCTGTTCACCGGGGTGGCGCAGTCGCACAGCATCGCCCGCGAGGAGATCTTCGGGCCGGTGCTGTCGGTGCTGAGCTTCCGCACGCCTGCCGAGGCGGTGGAGAAGGCCAACAACACGCCGTACGGACTGTCGGCGGGGGTGTGGACCGAGAAGGGCTCGCGCATCCTGTGGATGGCCGACCGGCTGCGGGCCGGCGTGGTCTGGGCCAACACGTTCAACAAGTTCGACCCGGCCTCGCCCTTCGGCGGCTACAAGGAGTCGGGCTTCGGCCGCGAGGGCGGGCGCCACGGGCTGGAGGCCTACCTTGATGTGTGAGCACCGCCGCGCCGGTCGCGGGAAACGGCGGGCCCAGGCCACGAGGGGGCACGCTTTCGCCCGGGCCGGCCGGCCCGTACGCACGGGCTGGTACGCCCACCGCTGCGGCGTGAGCCGGTGCGGGCAGGTCTTCGCGCCGGTCCAGATGTCGCATGAGTCCACGTGGAGGGGTCGGGGCGATGAGTAGGTTGTCCGTCAGAAAGACCTACAAGCTGTACATCGGAGGGGCGTTCCCGCGCTCTGAGAGTGGAAGGTCCTACCCCGTGACCTCGGCCAAGGGAGACTTCCTCGCCAACGCCTCGCGGGCCTCGCGTAAGGACGCCCGCGACGCCGTGGTGGCCGCGCGCAAGGCGTTCCCCGGCTGGTCGGGCGCGACCCCGTACAACAGGGGGCAGATCCTCTACCGCGTCGCCGAGATGCTGGAGGGGCGGCGCGCGCAGCTCGCCGAGGAGGTGGGCGGCGGCAAGCGGGCCTCGCTGGAGCAGGTGGACGCGGCCGTGGACCGGCTGGTCTGGTACGCGGGGTGGTCCGACAAGATCGCCTCGGTGCACGGGGCGGCGAACCCGGTGGCCGGGCCCTACTTCAACCTGTCCTCGCCCGAGCCGACCGGCGTGGTGGCCGTCGTGGCGCCCGCTGACCCGCTGCTCGGGCTGGTCTCGGTGGTCGCGCCGGTGATCGTGACCGGCAACACCTGCGTCGTGGTCGCCTCCGAGCCCTCGCCGCTCGCCTCGATCACCCTGGCCGAGGTCCTGGCCACCTCCGACCTCCCCGGCGGGGTCGTGAACATCCTCACCGGGCAGCAGGCCGAGCTGGCCCCGTGGCTGGCGGCGCACATGGACGTCAACGGGCTCGACCTGACCGGGGTCGGCGACGCCGACCTGGCGGTGCGCTGCGAGCAGGCGGCGGCGGAGAACCTCAAGCGGGTCCTGCGGCCCGTCCAGGAGGACTGGGCGGCCGATCCGGGGATCGGCCGCATGACGCGGTTCCTGGAGACGAAGACCGTCTGGCACCCGGTCGGCATCTGATCGGCAGCTGAGCACAGCGTCCCTCCGGCCGGCTCAGGCCGGGGGGATGTTGTGGTTCAGGCGGAACAGGTTCGCCGGGTCCCAGCGGGACTTGAGCGCGGTCAGGCGCTCGTAGTCGGCCGGCTCGTACGCCCTGCGCACCTCGTCGGGGCCGGCGTTCTCGCCGTACAGGAAGTTCAGCACCCGGCCGCCCGTCGCCCACGGTGACAGCGCCTCCCTGACGGCCTCGTGGACCGGGCGCAGCGCCCGCGGGTCCGTGCCGGGGGCGAGGCCGGGGGACAGGACGGCGGCGAAGTAGGCCGCGTCCCGGTGGCCCACCGAGTTGGGCGCGCCCTGGGGCTTGGCCAGCGCGCCGCCGAGGTGGCGCACCTCGATCACGCCGCGCACGCCGAGCAGCGCGTCCAGGGACTCCGGCGGGAGCTCGCGCAGCAGGGAGTGCGTGGCGAAGTAGCCGGCCGGTTCGGTGGGGTCGTTGTGGATGGCGGCCGACGCGGTGTACGGCAGCTCGCCCACCGTGTCCACCAGCCGGGGGCCGATCGCCCGCAGGGGGCGGACGAGCTCCTCGCCCTCCGCCACGTCCCCGGTGTACGCGATGCGGACGTGGGCCACGGTCCGGCCGCGGAAGGGCGCCGGCACCTGCTCGATATCGGGGAAGGGGATGACGGCGATCGAGGAGGTCATCTCGTCCGGCAGCGACCCGGTCCAGCCCCGCCAGGTGTGCAGGGCGGTCTCGACCAGGTCGGTCCCGAAGTAGAGCGCGCCCCCGTACAACCGATCGACCGGCACCAGGCCGATCTCCAGCGCGGTCGCCACGCCGAAGTTGCCCCGGCCGCCCACCAGCGCCCAGAACAGGTCGGGGTCGCTGCCGGGAGTGACGTGGCGGTGCTCGGCGTCGGCCGTGACGACGTCCACGGCCCGCACCTGGTCGGCGGCGTAGCCGTAGCGCCTGGCCAGCAGGCCGAGGCCGCCGCCCAGCGTGTAGGAGACCGCGCCCACGACCGGGGACGAGCCGGACAGCGGGGCCAGGCCGTGGCGGGCCGCCTCCGCGATGACCTGGTCCCAGCGCACGCCGGCCTCGATCCGCGCGGTGGCGGTGGCGGGGTCGACGGTGACGGCGTTCATCCGGCCGGTGGTGATGAGCAGGCCGCCGGAGGCGGGGAGGGGCACGCCGTGCCCGGTGGCCTGGACGGCGACGGGCAGGCTCTCGGCCGCGGCGCGGGCCACCGCCTGCCGAACCTCTTCGGGGGTGGCGGCGGGGACGATCAGGTCGGGCCGGTGGGAGGAGAGGAGGTGGAAGCCGGTTCGTTCGGCGTCGTATCCGGAGTCGTTCCGGTGCAGCACAAATCGCATGATTAATCCCTCTTTACGTCTCCTTTCCAGGGTGCCGAGGCGAAACCTATAAGTCCAAGAGATAGACCTTCTGATCGACAGAAGCGATTGTTATGGATCAGAACGAGAAGCCGGGCGGCCGGAGCGGCGGGTGGGCCGCCTGGAGCTGCGCGGCCAGGCCCAGCAGGTGGGGCTCGCCGCCGGGCGGGGCGATGAGCTGCACGCCGATGGGCAGCGCGCTGGAGTGCGTGGCGAGGGGGACGGTGATGGCGGGCCAGCCGCACATGTTCCAGGCGCCGGTGGCGGGGGCGTACCGGACGTTGCTCCCCGCGTTGCGCAGGAAGCCGCGCTCGCCCCAGCGCCCGGCCTTCGGCGGGATGGCGGCCAGGGCGGGCGTGATCAGCGCGTCGGCGTCGCCGAACCACTGGTCGGCGCCGTAGCCGCTCCAGCGCTCGCGCCCGCGTACGCCGTCCAGCTTGAGCGCGCCGAGCACCCGGCCCGCGCGGGCCAGCCCCCGGGTGCGGCGCTCCAGCCGCCCGCGCTCCAGGCCCTCGGCGGCCTCGGCGGCCCTGATCAGCCACGTCGCGATCGTGGCCGGGCCGAGCCAGGCCGGCAGCCTGCGCTCGTGCTCGACCACCGTGTGACCGGCCAGCCGCAGCGTCTCGGCCGCCCCGCGCACCGCGGCCCGGAACTCCTTGTCCATCGGCAGGCCGGGCGGCAGCGGCTGGGGAGCGTAGGCCACCCGCAGGTCGAACGGCTCGGGGCTGGCCGGCGGCGGTTGCGGCTCCCACACCTCGTCGTCGTCCGCCCAGACCGAGCGCAGCATGCGCGGCGGGGGCTCGACCCGACGGCCGCCGCGCCACGCCTCCGCCAGCGACGGGTCCGCGGCCAGCACGGACAGCGCGAGCGACAGGTCCGAGACGGTCGTGGCCAGCGGGCCGTTCTCGGTGAGCCGCTCCCAGTCGTTCGCCGGCGGCGGCACCAGGCCGGTGCCCGGCTTGATGGCCAGCACGCCGCAGCAGGCCGCCGGGATGCGCAGCGAGCCCATGCCGTCGTTGCCGAGCGCGAGCGGCACCATGCCCGCCGCCACGGCCGCCGCGCTGCCCGCCGACGAGCCGCCGGCCGTACGGGAGGGGTTCCAGGGGTTGCGCACGATGCCGTACGCGCTGTCGCCGAACGCCACGAGCCCCAGCTCCGGCAGGTTCGTCAGGCCGACGACCACGGCGCCGGCTGCCCGCAGGCGGGCCACGGTCGCGTGGTCCTCGGGCGCCGGCGCGTCGGAGGTGGCGGCCGACCCGCCGCGTGTGGCCTCGCCGGCCACCTCGAGATTGTCCTTGACCGCCACCGGCACGCCGGCCAGCGGCAGGTCGGTCAGGTCGCGCCGCTTCTGCAGCAGCCGTGCCTCGTCCACGGCCTGCTCCCTGACCAGCCGGAACGCCCCTACTCTGGAATCTCGCTCCGAGATGGCGTGAAGGTGCTCCTCGACGACGGTGGTGGCCTTGACATCCCCGTGCCGGACGGCCCTCGCGATCTCGATGGCGGACCTGCCTGCCCACAACATGACTAGAGTGTGCAGCTTTTCACTCTAGGTTGCGAGGCTCGATAGGGTCGATCCACGTGAACCAACCTTCGCTTGCCCTCCGCCAGCGCTCGCTGGGCGACCCCTCGGCCGAGTTCCCGCTGTTCCCGCCGCTGACGCGGGGCTGCCCCAAGACCAGCACCGCCGAGCTGGCCTATCCGCTGGAGGTCGTCTACGACTACGCGAAGGTGGATCGGGGCCTGTTCGGCCAGGAGCCGGGCCCCGACCTCGCGCGGTGGGCGCCGCTGCTGCCGCCGCTGGAGGCGCCCACGCTGGGCGAGGGCGGCACGCCGCTGGTTCAGCTCGGTGACGTCTACATCAAGGACGAGTCGCGCAACCCGACGTGGTCGCACAAGGACCGGCTCAACCGCGTCACGGTCAGCGCCGCCGTCGCGTGCGGCGCGCCGGGCGTGGTCGTGGCCTCCTCCGGCAACCACGGGGCCTCCGCCGCCGCCTACGCGGCCCGGGCCGGGCTGCCCGCGATCGTGCTGACCTCGGCGGAGTCGCCGCCGGCCGTGCAGGCGTTCGCGCGGGCGTACGGGGCCAAGGTCGTGTCCGTCCCGGTCGAGGCGCGCTGGCCGCTGCTGCGGGAGGTCGTCGACCGGCTCGGCTACCACCCGGTCAGCAACCAGACCGTGACGCACACCGGGCACCCGTTCGGGCCCGAGGGCTACAAGACGATCGCGTACGAGCTGTTCCTGCAGCTCGGGGAGGTGCCCGCGGCGGTCTTCGTGCCCACCGGATACGCCGAGCTGCTGTACGGGATCTGGAAGGGGTTCGTGGAGCTGCGGCTGCTCGGGCTGGCGGAGAAGGCGCCGCGGATGTTCTCCTGCGAGTCGGCCGCCGGCGGGCCCCACGCCAAGGCGCTGGCCACCGGGGCGCCCGCCGCGATCGTCGAGCTCGGGCCCACCGAGGCGTACAGCCTGGCGGGGCCGGTCGGCGGGCACCGGGGCGTGGCGGCCGTGCGCGACAGCGGCGGCGAGGCGGTGCTCGTGACCGACGAGGAGATGCGGCGGGCGCAGCACGACCTGGCCCGGCAGGGGATGTGGCAGGAGCTGTCGGGGGCGGCCGGGCTGGCCGGGCACCGCAGGCTGCGGCGCGACTTCGACGGGCCCGTCGTCTGCGTCGCCACGTCCAGCGGGTTCAAGGACGTGGGGGTCGGGAGCGAGCGCTATCCCGTCGTCGAGAACCCGACGCTGGACGGCCTCGTGCCGTGAGCCTCAGGTTTCTGAGCCGTGGACGCGGAGGGGGCGCCGACCGTGGAGAAGCCGTGCCGGCGCCCGGCCCGTCATGAGCGTCCCTTCGTCCGGCGGGTGGGCGGCGCGGTCAGCGGGTCCTCCGGCCAGGGGTGCTTGGGGTAGCGGCCGCGCATCTCCGCGCGTACGTGGCGGTAGCCGTCGCGCCAGAACGAGGCCAGGTCCGCCGTGACCGCCAGCGGGCGGCCCGCGGGGGAGAGCAGGTGGACGAGCACTGGCACGCCCGCGATCCGCGGCGTCTCCTGCAGGCCGAACAGCTCCTGCAGCTTCACCGCCAGCACCGGCTGTTCGCCCGAGTAGTCCACGCGGATGTTCGAGCCGGTCGGGACCTCGATGCGCTCCGGGGCGACCTGGTCCAGGCGCTCGCTCCACGGGATCAGGCGCTTCAGCGCGCCGGCGACGTCGATGCGTTCCAGGTCGGCGCGGCGGCGGGCCCGGGACAGCTCGGGCTCCAGCCACTGGTCGGCCAGGTCGACGAGGGCGTCCATCGGGGGCCAGGGGGCGCCGATCGCGCGGTGGCAGAACGCCAGGCGGTCGCGCAGGTTCCTGGCCTGCCCGGTCCAGGTGAGGACGTCCTCGGTGCGCAGGCCGTACAGGATGGCCTCGCGCACGTCGGCGTCCTTGAGCGGGGTGGCGGACAGCTCGATCGCGCCCAGGCGCTCGACCCTGCGGGCGGACACGTCGCCGCGGCGCCCGCCCGGCGGGACGCGCCAGCTGACCTCGTCCTCGACCGTGGTGCCGACCGCGAGCCTGGCGGTGGCCTCGTCGATGACGACGGCCTGCCTGATCCGGGCGGAGGCCGAGCCGGTGGGGCGGTCGGCGATCGCGATGGCCAGCCATTCGGCGGTCTGGAGCTTGGAGCCCTCGGCCGGCTGGGCCTGGGTGCCGGACGCCATGAGGTAGCCGCCGCCGCGCCGGCGCGCCACCCGCTCGGGAAACGCCAGCGCCACCGCCATCCCGGCCACCGCGTCACCGGGCCCGCCCCCGCTGTGCCGGGAACGGGGCAGGGCGCGGCGCAGGCGGCCGGTCTCCTGGCGCCAGCGGGACGCGAAACCGGTGCCGCCGCGGCGGGCCAGCCGCCAGACCTCCACCAGGTCGTCGGGCGCGTCGCGGGGCAGTTGCTCCGACAGCAGGGCCACCACCTCGGCGGCGTCCGGGCCGAGGTCGAGCAGGGCTCTGGCCAGGCGCGGGTGCACCCCGGCCAGCACCATCCGGCGGCCCCTGTCCGTCACCTGGACAGATCCGGCCGCGCCCTCCGGCTCCCCGAGGCCGTCGATCCCGGACCCGCCCGCGGGCGGGGCAGGGGCGGCCGGGAGGGGCGTACGGGAGGGAGCGGAGGTGAGGGCGCCGAGGGCCGTCAGGGTGCGGGTGGCGGCGGACAGGGCGGCGGGCGGGGGCGGGTCGAGCAGGGACAGGCCCGTGGCGCCGGGAGCGCCCCAGCAGGCGGCCTGGAGGGCGAACCCCGTCAGGTCCGCGAGCGCGATCTCCGGCCGGGCGTGCTCGGCGAGGCGCGCGTGGTCGGCCGCCGACCAGCAGCGGTAGACCGTCCCGGGCGCCTCGCGGCCGGCCCGCCCCGCGCGCTGGGTGGCGGACGCCTTCGAGACCCGGACCGTGGTGAGGGAGCCGAGGCCGCGGGCGTGGTCGGTACGCGGTTCGCGGGCCAGCCCCGAGTCCACCACCACCCGCACGCCGGGCACGGTCAGGCTCGACTCGGCGACCGACGTGGCCAGCACCACCCTGCGGCCCGTCCCGGGCGACAGCACGGCGTCCTGGACGTGCGGCGGAGCCTGGCCGTGCACCTGGAGGAGCTGCTCCACCTCACCGGTCAGCATCCCGGCCACCTTGGCGATCTCGCCCACGCCGGGCAGGAAGCACAGCACGTCGCCGTCCCGTTCGGCCAGCGCCCGGCGGACGATCGAGGCCACGTGGGACAGGAACGCGGGATCGACGCGCAGGCCGTGCGGCGGGGCGACCGGGCGGGACGGCGGGGCCCAGATCGTCTCGACGGGGTGGGCGTCGCCGGTGGCCGCGACGACGGGGCCGCCGATGAGCTCGGCCCACGGCCCGGCGTCGGCGGTGGCGGAGGTGGCCAGCAGGCGCAGGTCGGGACGGAGCGTGTCGCGTACGTCGAGGAGGAAGGCCAGCGCCGTGTCGGCGTCGAGGTGGCGCTCGTGGCACTCGTCGAGCATGACCGCGTCCACCCCGGCCAGCTCCTGGTCCCGCTGCAGGCGTTGCAGCAGCACGCCGGTGGTGACCACCTCGACCATGGGGTTCGCGCCCACGTGCCGCTCGCCCCTGATCGTGTGGCTGACGCCCATGCGGCGGGCCGCCGCGCGGACGGCCAGCCGGCGCGGCTCGGCCACCAGGACGCGCAGGCCCGTCTCGGCCAGGGCGAGCGGGACCACGGTGGTCTTGCCGGTGCCGGGCGGGGCGGTCAGCACCGCGCTGCCGTGCCGGTCGAGCGTGGCCAGCAGCTCGGGCAGGACGTGCCGGATGGGCAGCCCCGCGGCCGCGTCAGCGACCCGCATGGGCCGGGACGGGAACCCTGCGGGCGGCGGACAGGACCGTGTCGAGCAGCCCGGGGAAGCGGGCCTCCAGGTCGTCGCGGCGCAGGCTCATGTATTTCAGCCGGCCTTCCTGCTTGGTGAGGACCACGCCGGACTCGCGCAGCGTGCGGTAGTGGTGCGAGGCGGTCGACTTGTGCACGCCGAGGTCGTCCCCGGCGACCGTGCACGTCATCTCCCCGGCGGCGTCGAGGCGCACGGCGATCTCCAGGCGTACGGGCTCCGAGAGCGCCCGCAGGACCTCTGTGAGCTCGATGTCCTCCGTGGCTGGATGAGGTAGCAGGCGCATGGCTGAAGCCTACCTCCGTCCGATTGTTTGACAACGATCCAACTATGAGACAGTTTGATGTGCGTCCAACTTTTTGCTGGAGGGTTCATGAGTTCACGGCTCTATCCGATGGCCGCCGGGAATTTCGCGATCGGTACGGGCATGTTCGTGACGGCCGGGCTGCTGCCGCCCATCTCCGCGGACCTGGGGGTTTCCCGGTCCGCCGCGGGGCAGCTCATGACCGTGTTCGCGCTTGCGTACGCGGTGCTGTCGCCCCTGCTGGCCGCTCTGACCGCACGCATGTCGCGCAGGACCCTGTTGCTGGTGGCCCTCAGCGTGTTCGTGGCGGGGAACACGCTGACCGCGCTGGCCCCGACGTACCCGCTGGTCATGCTGACCCGGGTGATCGCGGCGGCGGGGGCGGCGATGTTCACGCCCACGTCGTCGGCCGTGGCGAACGCGCTGACCGCTCCCGAGCGGCGCGGGCGCGCGCTGGCGCTGGTGATGGGCGGATTGAGCGTGTCGTCGGCCATCGGGGTGCCGCTCGGCACGTGGCTGGGGGAGGCCGCGGGCTGGCGGGCCACGTTGTGGATGGTCGCCGGGCTCGGGGTGCTCGGGCTCGTCGGGGTCGCGGCCCTGGTGCCCGAGGTGCACATCCCGGCGTCGGGGCGGTTGCGGGAGCGGTTCGAGCCGTTGCGGGACCGGCGGGTGCTGGCGGTGATGGTCACGCAGTTGCTGATGTTCGCGGCGGGGTTCAGCGCGTACACGTACATCGGGTCGATGTTCGACCTGCCGCTGCCCGCGCTGTTGTGGGCGTGGGGGCTGGGCGGCATCGTGGGGAACATGCTCGGCGGGCGGCTCACCGACGCGTACGGGCCGCGCCGGATGATCCTGTTCGGCCTGAGCGCGTCCGTGGTGTTCCTGGCGCTCATCCCCGTCGCCAACGTGTCGCTGCCCGTCGCGATGGCGTGGGGGTTCCTGTGGGGCGCGGTCGGCTGGATGGTAGCGCCGGCCCAGCAGTTCAGGACCGTCACCGCGGTGCCGGGCAGCGTGCCGATCGGGCTGGGGCTGCTGTCGTCGGCACAGTACTTCGGGCTGTTCGTGGCGGGGCTGGCCGGTGGGGCGGCGCTGGAGACCTACGGCCGGATCGGCGTGGTCGTGCTGGCCACCGGGCTGGCCCTGGTCGCGCTGCTGTTCACGCTGGTCACCTACCGGGGGGTGGCGATCTCCGCCAAGGTGAGCGTGCCGGTCAGGTAGCGCCGGACGTTCGGCGCGACCAGGGGGACTTGTGTCGCCGGCCCAGGCCGCCCCGTGGCGCCACGTACTCCGGTAGTTGTGTGACCTCCTTTGGTAGGGGTTCGCCGCGCGGTGCTGTCGGCCACAATGGCGGTTGTGCCAGACGACCGTGAACCGCGCGACGATCCCGCACCCGGCGTTCCCGACTCCTCGCCCGTCGAGGACCCGCGCAACGAGCCCGCGCCCTTCGCCGCCGTCGTCCTGCTGACGGGCGGCTCGGCGGTGGCCGTCATGGTGCTGGCCTCGCTCCTGTCCCATCCGCCCGGGCTGAAGTTCCTGCTGCTCGGGCCGGTCGCGCTCGTGGTGTTCGAGGTCGTCGCGTACGAGGTGTGGTGGCAGCGGTGGTGGGGCGCCGTCCCGGGGGCGGTGGCGGGGCTGGCGATCTATTTCGAGGGCCGCCAGGCGCTGGCCGACCTCATGGGCGACGCGTGGGCCCACCCGGTCGCGTACGTCACCGCCTGGACCCTCTTCGCCGTCGTCTTCGCGCTGTGCAGCCGCTATCCCCGTTCGCTCTGATCTTCTCCGCCTTCCAGGGGATGGCCGGTCGCCCCACAGGCGGACGACGTCCCGGGGCGGGCGAGCCTACGGTCGGCGGCATGTTCAAGGACCAGGTGACCTTTCGCCGCGTCACGGCAGGTGTCCTGCTGATCGTGGCCCCGCTGCTCCAGGCCGTCGCCGTCGTCGTCGATCCCGGCACCTGGGGCGACGACCGGGAGTCGGTCAGCTACGGCGCGAACCCCGCGCTCGCCCAGACCCAGTCCGTCCTCTACCACTGGAGCTGGATGCTCATGGCCGTGGCCGTGCTCGGCCTGGTGCATCTGACCAGGCGCAGGGCCACGCGGCTGGGGCACGTGAGCGGGGTGCTCACGGTGCTCGGCTATCTGCAGCTGTCCGGCCTGCTGCTCAGCGATCCCGTGGAGTGGTGGCTGGGGCAGCGCTATTCGCCGCAGGAGACGCAGCGCATCCTCGACGAGATGCTCAACCTGCCCGGAGTGGTGTTCGGGTTCCAGATGCCGTGGATGTTCTTCGGGTTCATCGGCCTGCCGCTGCTGTGCGTGGCGGTGTGGCGGGCCGGGTTCGTCGGGTGGTGGGTGCCGCTGGTGGTGGCCGCCGGATATCTCGGCGGGTTCCTGGTGCCGTACGGGCCGCTGACCGTCCCGTTCTGGGTCGTCCCCGTCGCCGGGCTGGGCTGGACCGGGCTGAAGATCCTGCGCATGGGCGACGGGGCGTGGGCGGCGTACTATCCGGCGGCGGCGCGCGTCAGCCCTGAGCCGGAATCCAGCCTGCGGTGACGGCGAGGATCACGAAGAAGCCGAGGATGATCCGGTAGATCACGAAGGCGGTGAAGCGGTGGGTGCTGATGTAGCGCAGGAACCAGGCCACCGCCGCGTAGCCGACGATGAACGAGATGACGGTGGCGAGGATCGTCGGCCCCCACTCGGGGGCCGGGCCCTCGCCGATGTCCTTCAGCTCGAACAGGCCGGAGGCCAGCACGGCCGGGATGGCCAGCAGGAAGGAGTATTTCGCGGCGTCCTCGCGGCGGTAGTCGAGCAGCAGACCGGCGGTCACGGTGCCGCCGGACCGGGAGACGCCGGGGATCAGGGCCAGGGACTGCGCGAAGCCGTAGATGACGGCGTGGGTGAAGCTGAGGTGCTTCTCCAGCGTGAGCTTGTTGCGGGCGGTGTGGTCGGCGAACCACAGGATGAGGGCGAAGACGATCAGCGTGGTGCCCACCAGGCGCAGGTCGCGGAAGCTCGTCTCGATCTGGTCCTTCAGCGTCAGGCCGAGGATGCCGATGGGCAGCGTGCCGACGATGATGAACCAGCCCATGCGCGCTGCCCAGTGACCGCGCAGCTCCCTGTTGAACAGGGAGCGCGTCCAGGTGGAGATGATCTCCCAGATCTCCTGGCGGAAATAGATCAGCACGGCGGTCTCCGTGCCGAGCTGGATGACCGCCGTGAACGCCGCCCCCGGGTCCTGCCAGCCGGCGAAAGCGGAGACCACACGGATGTGGGCGCTGGAGGAGATCGGCAGGAACTCTGTGAGCCCCTGGATCAACCCCAGAACCACCGCTTCAAGCCAGCCGATCACGACTACACCTTTCGAGCACGCGGGAGTGACGAGGGTGAGGTTAGCGGAATCGGCGGCCCCGCAGGTGTTCTCGCGGGGCCAGGGGCTAGCGCTTCCAGACCTGGGCGTTGGCCCGGGCGAAGTCGGCGAAGTCGCGGGCCGGGCGGCCGAGCGCCTGGTGCACGCCGTCGGTGAGGCTCGCGTTGCGGCCGTCCAAAATCTCGGTGAACAGATGGCTCAGGCCCGCCGCCTCCTCGGGCGTGACCCCGTGCGACACCGCCGAGGCGATGTACTCGTCGGTCGTGACGGGGACGAAGGTGATCTCCCTGCCGGTGGCCGCGGACAGCTCGGCGGCCACCTGCGCGAACGTCAGCAGCCGTGGCCCCGTCAGCTCGTACAGCCGGCCCGCGTGCCCCTCCTGGGTGAGCGCCGCCACGGCGATGTCGACGATGTCCTCGACGTCCAGGAACGGCTCGGGGACGTCCGTGGCGGGCAGCGCGATGACGCCGTCGAGGACCGCGCCGAGCAGGAAGTCCTCGCTGAAGTTCTGCATGAACCAGCTGCAGCGCAGCACCGTCCACTCGGCGCCCGACTCCTGGACGGTCCGCTCGCTGGCCTGCGCCTCCGGCTCACCCCGCCCGGACAGCAGGACCAGCCGCCGCGTGCCGCTGCGCACGGCGAGCTCCGTGAACGCCTTGATGTCGTCGTACGCGCCGGGGAAGGCGAGGTCGGGGTAGTAGGACAGGTAGACGGTCGTGACGCCGTCGAGAGCGGCAGGCCAGGTGGAGCGGTCCTGCCACTCGAAGGCCGGCGTGCCGGAGCGGGACCCGATCCGTACGGGCAGGTCGAGCGCGGTGAGCCGGTCAGCTATGCGGCGGCCGGTCTTTCCGGTGCCGCCGAGCACCAAAATCGTCATGCATCTAGTAAGTCCCCATACCGATAAGACTCTCCATGGTTGAGAAGCGCAATCCCATATGCGATCGTCTAGCCCATGGACCAGCTCGCGGCGCTACTCGACGGCCCGAGAGCGCGCGGCGCCTTCCTGCTCCGCTCGATCCTGGATCCGCCCTGGTCGTTGCGCATCCAGGACGAGGCCCCGCTGTCGGTGATGGCGCAGGTCCGCGGCGAGTCGTGGATCACGTTCGACGGGGGCGAGCCCGTGCGCCTGGAGCCGGGCCAGGTGGCGATCGCGCGGGGGCCGGAGCCGTACACCGTGGCCGACGACCCCCGTACCGAGCCGCAGATCGTCATCCACCCCGGCCAGCACTGCACCACGCTCGACGGCGTGTCCCTCTACCAGGCCATGGACCTGGGCGTGCGGACCTGGGGCAACGACCCGGAGGGCGGCACGGTGCTGCTCACCGGCACCTACAACCTGGAGGGGGAGGTCAGCAGGCGGCTGCTCGAAGCGCTGCCCCAGCTGATCGTGCAGCCGGGCGACCCGATCATCTCGCTGCTCGGCGCGGAGATCGTCAAGGATGAGCCGGGCCAGGAGGCGGTCCTCGACCGCCTGCTGGACCTGCTGCTCATCGCGGTGCTGCGGGCGCACTTCGCCACGCACGAGGCGCCCGCCTGGTATCGCGCGATGAGCGACCCCGTGGTGGGCAAGGCCATGCGCATGCTGCACAACAACCCCGCCCACCCGTGGACGGTCGCCGCGCTGGCCGCCGAGGTGGGCGTGTCCAGGGCCTCGCTGGCCAGGCGCTTCACCGAGCTGGTGGGCGAGCCGCCGATGGCCTTCCTCACCGACTGGCGGCTGGCGCTGGCCGCCGACCTGCTGCGCGAGCCCGACGCCACGATCGGTTCCGTGGCCAGGAAGGTCGGCTACGGCAGCCCGTTCGCGCTCAGCGCGGCCTTCAAGCGGGTACGGGGCATCAGCCCGCAGGAGTATCGGGGCGTCGGAGCCGTCAGGTGAAACCCCTGCTCCTGCTCGACGTGGACGGCGTGCTCAACCCGATGGGCCGGCCGACCCCGGACTTCCGGCGATACAGGTGCACGGTCGGCACCGACGTCTACACCGTGCACCTGAACCCCCGGCACGGCCGCCGGCTGCTCGACCTGGCCCTGACCACCGGCTCCGAGCTGGTCTGGGCCACCACCTGGGAGCACCACGCCAACGACTGGATCGCGCCCAGGATCGGCCTGCCCTCGCTTCCCGTGATCTCCATGAGCCCGGACATGCCGAGCGAGCACGGGGAGATGTTCAAGACGCGGCACGTGGCGGAGTACGCGGGCCGGCGGCCGTTCGTCTGGTTCGACGACCAGGTGTGGGCGGAGGACGAGGAATACCTCAGGGTGCATCAGGGGCTCGATGATTTCCTGCTCGTCCATGTGGATCCCAGGCATGGACTGACCAGCCGACATCTGGGCATGGCACATGAGTGGCTGACCCTTACAGGGTTTTCTCAGGGTTCCTGACGGGAGTCCCTGGAGCTGGCCATCCGTTCTCCAGACAGGTCGAAAAACCACACGGAGGAACAGCATGTACCGCTCACGAGAGCACAGGATCCTGGCCGGCGTCTGCGGCGGTCTCGCCGACAAGATGGGGCTGCCGCCCACCCTCGTACGGATCCTCTGGTTGCTGCTGTCGCTCATTCCGGGACCGCTCTGGGTGGTCTACGTCGCGATGTGGATCCTCGTCCCGGAAGAGCCGAAGGGCTACCGGACGGCCGCATAATCGCCGGGGGGAATGGTCCGTGCACCGGTCGCAAACCCATGTGCACGGGTCATCAATGACGTTCCGGCCTCATTGGACAAGGCTCTTCTGTACCAGCAAACGGGGACAGGAGAGGAAATGTCCAGGAGAATCGCCAGAAGAATGACGATGAGCCTGGCCGTACTGGCGGCGAGCGCGATGCCGCCGGCGGCCGCGGCCGCCTGGGCCGCCGAGTCGGCCGGAAAGAACGTCAGCGCCGAGGTCGGGGGCGCCTATGGCGCCTTCCACCACAACGGGGACCGTTTCCAGCTCTGGGACAAGAGCTGCAACGACCGGCGGGCCGTGGTCCTGCACGTCTACGGATACGGCAGGGTGCGGCACTACTGGAACAAGTCGTGCGGGACGCGCTGGTTCCACACCTTCAACCCGCCGGAGAAGACCTACCTCGGAATCAAGGTCTGCGTCGCCTACCGGGGTCTGGACCGCTGCTCCGAACGTAAATGGGGCAGGGCGTAGAAAGCTCCGGCGGTGAACGATGGCGTGTTCGCGAATTTCCGCGGACGCGCCATTTTCATGGTGGCGCGAGCTGTACCACCCGGTCGCGGACGCTGTCGTCCAGATGACCTTCGAGCAGCCCGTTGTTCGCGGAGGGCCGGCAGGCGGTGGTGACGCGGACGGAGGCCGGGGGACCGTCCGCATAGCCGAAGAGCACCTCGAACCGGCCGCCGCTCCCCCCGCGGAGATGGTGGCAGGCGTTCCGGCTCGGCCCGGCGGCCACCGAGTTCAGCGCCGCCGCCAGTTCATGGGCCTGCTTCGTCCCGTACTCCGTCCGGCGGGCCGGCTCGTCGTGCCGGCCGATCCGGCACACCACGACCTTGACCGGTCCTTCGGGCACCATCCGCGCGTTCTGTCCCCGCCGTCCGAGCGAGCCCGGGCAGGGCCGCTCGGGCTGGTCGAGGCGCCACGTCCCCGTACGGTAGGCGGCGGTGAGGCTGTCGCCGACGTACACGTGGCTGAGTGCCGTGCCGTTCGTGGTCGTCACGCAGGAGTTCACCTCCTCGGCGCTGCCCAGCCACAACCCCCGGCCGTCGGGGTAGGCGAACCGGACGAGGTAGTTCGTCGCCGGTCCGGCCATCAGCGTGCACGGGATCTCGCCGCCCTCGGTGCCGACCGGAAGGTAGCCCAGGTCATGGGCCATCGCCGTGGCCTGGCCGGTCAGGGTCCGCGATCCGGCCAGCCCGCCCGACCGGGTGTTTCCCGGATAGGCGCAGATCAGCGCGCTGACCGGGCTGCCGGGCACCAGCGAGTCCGCGGCGCCGTCGAGGCCGGACGGGGCCGGCACCCAGCCGCCGATCGCCCCGCCGTCCCATCGCTGGGGGCAGGCGCTCTGGCCCTGGCTCGGACTCCGGCGTGCCCCGCCGTCCGCCGCGCCCGGAACCATGCCGGGCACCACGGAGGCTGTCGCGCACGTCGCGACCGCCGCCATGGCGATGCCGATCTTGTGGGTAGGTCTCACACCGCCTTGGACGTCAACCGCCCGCCTGCCGGTTCACTCCTCCGCGGCCGGCCTTCCGGAGCGGCCGTCGCTCCGGGCTCGTAGATTGGTCAGGTGATTCGGATCGACCATCTCGACCACCTGGTCCTCACCGTGACCGACATCGACGGGACCATGGCCTTCTACAGCCGGGTCCTCGGCATGGAGCCGGTGGCGTTCGAGGGCGGCCGCCACGCCCTGCGCTTCGGCGTCCAGAAGATCAACCTGCATCGGGCGGGCGCGGAGATCGACCCGAAGGCGGCCCGTCCCACGCCCGGATCCGCCGACCTCTGCCTGATCAGCGCCGTCCCGATCGAGGAGGTCGTGCGGCACCTCGAGACCTGCGGCGTACCGGTCGAGGAGGGCCCGGTCCCGCGTACGGGGGCGCAGGGCACGATCACGTCGGTCTACTTCCGCGACCCCGACGGCAACCTCATCGAGGTCTCCACCTACTGAGGCCACCGAGGGGTCCGGGGGCCGTGCGCTCGGGTCCGTGCGCTCGGGTCCGGGACCCGGCATATCCTCGAGGCATGAGGGCTAGGCCGCTGACGCTCATCCAGGATGAGCTCGTCGACTACGACAAGGCGATGGAACGCATGACCGACATGGTCGGGCAGCGCCAACGGGACGAGCGGCCGGACACGCTCTGGCTGCTGAGCCACCCGTCCGTCTACACGATCGGGCGCCGCACCCCGGTCTCCCACCTGCCCGACCCGGGCCGCGGCATCCCCGTCGTCGAGACCGGTCGCGGCGGCCAGCTCACCTACCACGGGCCCGGCCAGCTCGTCGGCTACCTCATCGTCAAGCTCGACGAGGGCGAGGGCATCGTCGACTACGTGCGCGAGGTGGAGCTGCGGCTGGTGGCGGCGCTGGGCAAGCTGGGCCTGCCGGCCGAGCGCCGGGACACGCCGCCCGGGTCCGAGCTGCTCACCGGTGTCTGGACGGCCGAGACAGGGCGCAAGATCGTCTCGATCGGGATGCGGCAGAGCCGGGGCGTCACCAGCCACGGGTTCGCGCTCAACGTCGACGGCGACCTGACGCCGTGGGACTGGGCCGTCGCCTGCGGGATGCCGGACGTGGACATGACCTCGCTCAAGCGTGAGCTGGGCGCCGCCGCCAAGGACGCCGCCACCATGGACGCCGCCACCATGGACGCTGTCACCATGGACGAGGTGCGGGCCGCCGCCGCGGAGGCGTTCGAGGCGACCTGACGGCCGAGGTCATCCTCAGGGAGGAAATATTGTCATTCCTTCCTGCCCATCCGCCGAAATACGCAATGATCCGCTTTGGTCACACGCCCCGACGGGGGGATCGACTGAAGATTGGAGCATTGTGCGAAGAAGAGTTTCCATGCTCGCCGCCGCTCTCCTGGCGCTGGCGACAGCGTTACCGATTTCGGCGGCCAACGCGGCCACCGGCACGACCGCGGAGAGCATCGCCTGGGCGCCCTGTGAGGAGGAGCCCAGCGCCGAGTGCGGCAAGCTGACCGTCCCGATCGACTGGTCCAAGCCGGACGGGCCGAAGGTGGACATCGCCGTGGCCCGGCGCAAGGCCACCGACCCCGCGGCGCGGGTCGGATCTCTGGTGATCAACCCCGGGGGCCCGGGCGGGTCGGGTGTGGAGGCCGTCTACGGCGCCCCCGGCTCCTACACCGAGGAGCTCCAGCGGCGCTTCGACATCGTCGGCTTCGACCCCCGGGGTGTCGGTCGCAGCAATCCGGTGATCTGCTCGGCGTCCGTCTACAACCAGATGCCGCACACGGTCATGAAGAGCCAGGCCGACTTCGACGCCTGGAACGCCTTCACGAAGAAGCTGCACGCGGACTGCCGGACCCGTACCGGTGCTCTGTACGACCACGTCGACTCCGTCGACGTCGCACGTGACATGGACGCCCTCCGCGCCGCCCTCGGCGAGGAGAAGCTCACGTTCTACGGCATCTCGTACGGCACCCTGATCGGGCAGATGTACGCCGAGCTGTTCCCGCGCCGGGTCCGGGCACTCGCGCTCGACAGCAACATGGACCACAGCCTCGGTGTCGAGGGCTTCCTCGCCACGGAGGCGCTCGCCGTCGAGGACGCGTTCGACCAGTTCGTCGGCTGGTGCGACCAGGACCCGAGCTGTGTCCTGCACGGGCGCGACATCCGCGCGATCTGGAAGGGCCTGCTGGACAAGGCCCGGCGCGGTGAGCTGACGTATCCGAGCACGGGCCAGAAGATGACCGAGCTGCAGGTCATCTACAACGCCGCGCTGGGCAACGAGGGGCCCGACTGGCACACGCTGAGCCAGACGATCAACTGGCTGGCCGGCGGGGAGCCGCCGGACTGGGTGCCGCCGCTGCCCGGTCGTGGCCCGGTGGAGGGGGACGTCGCGTACCTGCCGACCGCGATCCTCTGCCAGGACTACAACCTCCGGTTGCGCAACTACACGGAGTACGCCGCGCTCATGCACGTCTCCAACCGGCTCGCGCCCGACACGCGGTACCACCCGTACCCGATCGACGACCTGCCGATCTGCATGAACTACCCGACCACCAACCCCCCGCACTCGCTGAAGTACACCGGCGACGCCCCGCTGCTGCTCGGGAACTCGCTGCACGACCCCGCCACGCCGTGGATCTGGTCGGCCAACGCGGCCCGCCAGCTCGGCTCCAAGGCGGTGCTGCTCACGTACGAGGGCTGGGGGCACCGCATCTACGGCAAGGACAAGTGCCAGACGGACATCATCGACGAGTACCTCATCTCGCTGAAGGTGCCCCCGCACGGCACCCGCTGCGCCGTGGGCACGCCTGAGGAGAGCCTGCTCAAGCGCCAGCCGCAGCGCACGTGGCCGACGGACCGGCTCAGCTGGGGCGTTCCGGCCTGACCTGCTTGTGGGTACGGCCCGCCCGGGCCGTACCCACGGCTTCTCACTTGACGGCTCCTACTTGACGGGGACCTCGTCGATCGTGCGGCGGGGACCCGTGAACCAGTGCCGGGCCGACAGCGCCCACCACAGGGCGATCCCGATCAGCACCACACCCACCGCGATGGGCGCGTAGTTGACCGACGTCCAGGTGAAGTCCGCGTTGCCCAGCACGCCGGCCGGCGAGAACGGCATGATGAAGTAGATCGACACGATCACGATCTCGACGCAGGCGATCCAGCACAGGGCCTTGTACTTCTTGCCGAGCGTCCACGGGCCGGGCTGGAACGCGTCGCCCATGCGCAGCCGGAGCCAGATCGGGATGAGGAACGCCAGGTAGAGCCCGATGACCGCGATCGACACGACGGCGTAGAACGCGACCGGCGTGGTCAGGCCGGGAGGGGCGTAGAGCGCGGGCAGGGTGATCAGCGCGGCCGCGACGCAGCCGGCGATGATCGCGTTCACCGGGGTGCGGTTGCGGTCCACCCTGGACCAGAGCCGCCAGCCGGGCACCGCCCCGTCGCGCGAGAATGCGTACGTCATCCGCGACATCGACGTCACGCAGCTCATCCCGCAGAAGAACTGGCCGATCGTGGAGATCGCGAAGATCGCCGTGGCCAGCGGGGACGAGAGCGCGGTCTCGAAGATGGCGCCGACGAATCCGCCCTGTTTGTTGATCTCGTCCACGTTCGTGGCGGCGAACAGGAAGGCCAGCAGCAGGATCCACCCGCCGATGGCCGAGTAGAAGATCGACTGCCACAGGCCGCGCGCCGCGCTCTTCGACGCACCCTGCGTCTCCTCCGACACGTGGGCACAGGCGTCGAAGCCGGTGATCGTGTACTGGGTGAGCAGGAAGCCGAGCGGTAGCACGTACAGCCAGAAGGGCAGCCCGTCCGAGCCGTCGCCGAAGCCGGAGTTGTTGTTGGTGCCGAAGAAGACGAAGCTCGCGGACTGGTGGTTCTCCGGGGCGAAGATCAGGATGGCGACCACGATCGCGGCGCCGGCCACGTGCCACCAGACCGAGATGTTCTGCAGCAGCGAGATCAGTCTGTGGCTGTAGATGTTGATCACGGCGTGCAGCGCCAGGACGATCACGAACAGCAGGAACGCCTGCGGAAGCGTGGCCTCCCACGCGCCGCCGGTCAGCCGGTTGAGGGTGATGTTGAGGAAGGTCGCGCAACCGTAGTCGACGGACGCGGTGACGGCGATGAGGCCGATCAGGTTGAGCCAGCCGGTGAACCAGCCGTGGATCGGCTTGCCCAGCTTGGCGGCCCACCAGTAGATGCCGCCCGCCGTCGGATATGCCGACACCAGCTCCGACATGCAGAAACCGATGATCAGGATGAACAGGGAAATCAGCGGCCAGCCCCAGGAGATGGCGATGGGGCCGCCGTTGTTCCAGGCTTGTCCGAAGGTGGTGAAGCAGCCGGCGAGGATGGAGATGATCGAGAAGGAGATGGCGAAGTTCGAGAAACCGCTCCAGGTGCGGGCCAGCTCCTGCTTGTAACCGAGCTCGGCGAGTCGCCTGGAATCCTCTTCAGTGGTCATTGAGGTCTCCCTGGGGGCGTGGAGGACGCTCCTTTTGGTCTACGTCTAGACCATTTCGCGCCAGGGGACAAGGCGTTACACGAGGGTTTCGATCTCGTCAGCCCGGTGGTGGCCGACCGCCAGGGTGACCTTGCCGGCGGTCGCGGGGTCGAGCTGGGCCGCTCGCGCCTCCTCCAGGCGTTCCCAGGATCCGTGCCAGCCGACCTCGACGGACAGCTCGCCGGTGGCCATCAGCCCGAGGAGGTGGGCGAGGTCGGCGGCGGGGGCGGCGACGTCGCCGAAGGAGTGCAGGGACCTCGCCGCGCCGAGCGAGAAGGTGGAGTCCGGTGGGAAGACGGCCGCCTGCCCGGCCGCCCAGCCGATGCTCTGGAGGTTGCCGCCGGGCTTCAGCAGGCCCCACGCGGTCACCAGGGTAGGGCCGCCCACGAGCTCGATGACCGCGTCCACGGGGTCGATGCCGTCGAGGCCGGTCACCGGCTCCGCGAGGCCCTCCCAGGCGGGGACCGGGCGCCGGGTGGAGGCGATGACGTACGCGCCGGCCAGGGCGGCGAGCCGTACGGCCAGCCGTCCCACCGCGCCGGACGCGCCGGTCACCAGCACGCGCGAGCCCGGACCCACGCCGGCCGCCCGCAGGGCGCGCAGGGCCGTGATGCCGGCCATCGGCAGCGCGGCGGCCGCCCCCAGGCTCACCCCTTCAGGTACGACGGCCAGCGAGTCCGTCCCGAACGCCGCCCGCTCCGCCCACGCCCCTGCCCCGAACGCCGCCACCCTGGCGCCCGCCCCCGGGCCCGTGCCGTCCTCGGCGGGGCGGATCACGATCCCGGCGGCGTCGTAGCCGAGCACCGTGCCGGCCGGGAACCGGCCCATGTGGCGGAGCTCGCTGTGGTTGACGGCCACGTGATGCACCTCCACCAGGGCCTGGTCGGTGCTGGGCACGGGCTCGGGAACCTCCGCCAGGCGTCCCCTCGCTCCGGGGCCGGCCACCAATGCGCGCATGTCTCACTCCGCCTTCCGAGCATGCGGACTGTCGGTCCGCTTCGATGGCGGGATACTATGAGGACCGGCGGTCCGCTTGCAACCGAGGAGGGCGTGCGTGAGATCGGATGCGACCCGCAACCGGGAGGCGATCCTGCGTGCGGCGGAAGAGCTGCTGGCCTCCCAGGGCGCCGAGCACATCTCGCTCGACCGGGTGGCCGCGGCGGCGGGGGTCGGCAAGGGGACGCTCTTCCGGCGCTTCGGCAGCCGGACCGGGCTGTTCCAGGAGCTGCTCGCCGAGCGGGCCTCGGCGCTGGCGCAGGCCATCGAGTCGCCCGGGTCGGCGCTCGGGCCCGGCTCGCCGCCGGAGGAGCGGCTGCTCGCCTTCCTGGACGAGCTGGCCGAACTGGCGGAGCGCAACCTGGCGCTCTTCGCGGCGCACGAGCGGGCGTGCGCCGAGGACAAGTACCGCGATCCCACCTATCTGCGGTGGCACGCGCACGTGACGGCGCTGATCGCCGAGGCCGGGCCGGGTCTGGACGCGGAGTTCGCCGCCCACGCCCTGCTCGGGTCGTTCGACGCGGACCTGGCCCGGCACGTGATGGCCGAGGGCGGGGTGGCACGGCTCAAGTCCTCGGTTCGGGGGCTGGCCCGCGCCATCCTCGCCTGAGCCCTCGTCTGGGCCTTCACCTGAGACCTGGGCCTTCACCTGAGACCTGGGCCTTCGCCTGAGACCTGGGCCTTCGCCCGGGCTCTGGGCTGAGCCCTGGCCCGAGCGCTCGGGTCAGCCGCCGAAGGCGTCGGTCGCGGCCTGGCAGAAGGCCTTCAGGTCGTCCGGCTTACGGCTGGTGACCAGCATGTTCGGCCCGTCCGTGCACACCACGACCTCCTTGTCCACCCAGGTCGCCCCGGCGTTGCGCAGGTCGGTCTGGAGGCTGGGCCAGGAGGTGAGGGTACGGCCGCGGACGACGTCCGCCTCGACCAGGGTCCAGGGCGCGTGGCAGATGGCGGCCACCGGCTTGCCCGAGTCGAAGAAGGCCCGGACGAACTGGACGGCCTCCGGCACCGTCCGCAGGAAGTCCGGGTTCGCGACGCCCCCGGGCAGGACGAGGCCGTCGAACGAGGCGGCCTCCGCGTTGGGCACCGTCTCGTCGACGGCGAACTTGTCGGCCTTGTCCAGGTGGTTGAACCCCTGGATCCGGCCGGAGGCGGTGGAGACGAGCTTGGGCGTGCCGCCCGCCTGCTTGACCGCCTTCCAGGGTTCCGTGAGCTCCACCTGCTCGACCCCTTCAGGGGCGACCAGGAAAGCGATGGTCTTGCCGTCCAGCATGTGTACTCCCCCTTGGGCTGCGTGTTTCCACCCCTCTTTCCGAGGGGGGCTGAAGTATGCGTATTTACCCTGGGGGGGTATATAGTGCCGTCAAGGAGCCGAGAGTGAGGAGAGATCCATGACCGTCACGACGTACCAGGTTGAGGGCATGACCTGCGGCCACTGCGTCAACGCGGTGACCGCTGAGGTGGGCAAGGTGGCCGGGGTGAGCGGCGTCGAGGTGGATCTGGCGGCGGGCGCGGTGACCGTGACGAGCGCGGCGCCGCTCGACGTCGCGTTGATCGACGCCGCCGTGGTGGAGGCCGGTTACGAGCTGGGGGGCAAGGTCGACCTGCTCCCGCAGGCCGGCGGATCGTGCTGCGGCACGGGCGGCTGCCACTGAGGTGAGCCCCTGGCCGGCCCGGGTGCGGGCCGGCCGTGCGGGGTCACCAGGGGAGCGGGCCATCGGCGTCGAAATAGCCGCCGGTGGGGCCGTCGGAGCCGATCAGGGCCATCCGGACGATGATCTCGGCCCCCTGCTCGACCGTCTGCGTGCCCGTGTTCCCGTTCAGGTCCGTCGCGGTGAAGCCGGGCTCGACCGCGTTGATCCGCAGCTCCGGCAACGCCTTGGCGTACTGCACGGTCAGCATGTTGACCGCGACCTTCGACGCCGGGTAGGCGACCCCCGGATACGCGTACGTCGGCGTGCCGGCGGCGGTGACCCGGGCCATCGAGCCCAGGCCGCTGCTGACGTTCACCACGACGGGCGCGGCGGAGCGCCGCAGCAGCGGCAGGAACGCGTGCGTGACGCGCACCACGCCGAAGACGTTCGTCTCGAACAGCGTCCGCATCCGGTCGGCGGTCAGCTCCGCGGCGCCGATCACGCCGCCGTTCTCCGTCCGTCCCTCGACGCCGGCGTTGTTGATCAGCACGTCGAGCCCGCCGTCCGCCTCGACGGCCTTCGCCGCGGCGGCGACGGAGGCGTCGTCGGTGACGTCGAGGAGGACCGCCCGCGCGCCCAGCCGCTCGGCGGCCAGGCGGCCGCGTTCGGGGTTCCTGCTGCCCACGTAGACGGTGTGGCCCGCGGCGATGAGCCGGCGGGCGGTCTCGAAGCCCAGTCCCTTGTTCGCACCTGTGATGAGTGTCGTCGTCATGTGCCCAGCCTCCGGCCGACCGGCCTGACCAGCCATTCGTCCGGTTTTCCTGGGACCACGGGTACCAGGAAGAACGCCGGTCGACGGGGCAGACTGGTGGCATGGCGGTGCGGGAGTTCGGGCAGGCAGTGCGTCGTTGGCGCGACCGGGTCGCGCCCGAGTCGGCCGGGCTGCCGGCGGGCGGGCACCGGCGCGCGGCCGGGCTGCGCCGCGAGGAGCTGGCGCTGCTGGCCGGGATCTCCGTCGACTACGTCACCCGCCTCGAACAGGGCCGGGCGGCCAACCCGTCGCCGCAGGTCGTCGAGGCTCTGGCGCGGGCGCTGCGGCTGTCGGGGGACGAGCGCGCCTACCTGTTCCGGGTGGCCGGGCTGGTGCCGCCGGGGCCGGAGACGGTGCCCGCGTACATCACCCCGAGCGTGCAGCGGCTGCTGGACCGGCTGTCCGGCACGCCTGTCGGGGTCAACGACGCGGCCTGGACGCTGCTCCTGGCCAACCCGATGTACGCGGCGCTGATGGGCGACCCGTCCGGGTGGCGCGGCAACGAGCGCAACGGCGTGTGGCGCAACTTCGTCGGCCTGGGCAGCCGGGTCCGGCACACGCCGGAGGAACGCCGCGCGTTCGAGGCCGGGCTGGTCGCCGACCTGCGCGACACCGCCGGCCGTTACCCGGCGGACCGGCAACTGCGCCGCATGATCGCGCGGTTGCGGGCGGACAGCGCCCGGTTCGCCGAGCTGTGGGACGCGGGGGTCGTCGGCCGGCAGCAGGCCGCGCGCAAGATCATAGATCACCCGCAGGTGGGGGCGCTGACGCTGGACTGCGACGTGCTGAGCGTGGCCGGCAGCGATCTGCGCATCATGGTCTACACGGCCGAGCCCGGCACGCGGGACGCCGAACGGCTCGCGCTCCTGGCCGTCCTCGGCACGCAGGCGCTCGTCGGCTAGCTCCGGCGCCTGAGCCACAGCAGGTGGGCGGCGCAGGACGCGGCGGCACCCACGGCGTACCACAGCAGGTCCGGCGGGTTGAACGTGCTGCCCAGCAGCGGCCGCAGCACCTCCGGGATCTCCCCGAGCTGGGCGAACTCGATCAGCCAGCTCAGCCCGGCCGACACCGCCGCGGCCACCCACGGCCGCACCCGGGGCGCGGCGAAGACCACCACCGCGTAGATCATCGCCGTGTAGAGCGCGTCGCCCGCGTATTTGGGCACGGGGCCGTCCCACAGCGCCCGGATCCCGAGCCCGCACGCGACGATCGCGACGATGGTCAGGCCGGAGAGAGGACGGGGCACCAGGTCACAGTAGTGCCATGAGCACTGAAAATTTACACCGCCGAAGGAAACGAGAATGAAACAATTTTCCGCCACTCGTTGACACGCGGTCTCCGTATGGTGTGCCTTTCTCTACACAGGAACCCCCCGCCTGAAGGTGAGGCACTTATGAGGAATTGGTTCGCGCGCCTGGCTGTGCTGGGCGTCGCGCTATTAGTGGCCGGTCAGGGCACCACCGCGGCCCTAGCCCAGGACCCGGCGGCGGGGAAGAAGATCGTACGCGTCGGCGCGACACAGTCCATGGACTCGATGAACCCGTTCCTCGCGGTCCGGCTGGTCTCGACGTCGATCCACCGCTGGATGTACGGCTATCTCACGGTGCCCGACAGCAAGACGCTGCAGCCCAGCCCCGACCTGGCCGAGTCGTGGACCACGTCCGAGGACGGGCTCACGTGGACCTTCAAGATCCGCGCGGCCAAGTGGTCCGACGGCCAGCCGGTCACGGCCGCGGACGCCGCCTGGACGTTCAACAAGATGATGACCGACGAGGCCGCCAAGACGGCGAACGGCCCGGCGGTGGAGAACTTCGAGAGCGTCACGGCCAACGGCCAGGACCTGGTCATCAAGCTCAAGGCGCCGCAGGCGTCCATGCTGGAGAACCCGGTCCCGATCATGCCCAAGCATGTCTGGGAGTCGGTCACCGACATGGCCAACTACGACGCCGAGAAGTACCCGAGCGTCAGCAGCGGGCCGTACATCGCGGTCGAGCACAAGAAGGACCAGTACGTCAAGCTGCAGGCCAACCCCAACTACTGGCGGGGCGCGCCGAAGATCAACGAGCTGCAGGTCATCTTCTACGACAACCCGCAGGCCGCGATCGCCGGGCTGAAGAACGGTGACATCGACCTGATCGGCCGGTTGAACCCGCCGGAGTTCGAGGCCATCCAGAACGACCCGAACATCGAGGCGTGGAACACCCAGGGCCGGCGCGCGGCGTACCTGCAGATCAACCACGGCGCCACCACCAGCGACGACAAGCCGCTCGGCGACGGCCACCCGGCGCTGAAGGACGCGAAGGTGCGCCAGGCGCTGCACTACGCCATCGACAAGCAGAAGCTGGTCGACGAGGTGCAGAACGGCCTGGCCAAGCCGGCCGACGGCTCGATCGTGCCGCCGATGTACAAGGACTTCTTCTGGGAGGCCACCGGCGACACCAAGGTCGCCTACGACGTCGCCAAGGCCAACCAGATCCTCGACGACGCCGGTTACAAGAAGGGCGCCGACGGCGTCCGTACGATGCCCGACGGCGACCGCAAGCTGGAGTTCCGCTTCAGCATCCACACCGACACGCCGATCGAGGACAAGCTCGCCGAATACCTGACCGGCTTCTTCAAGGAGGTCGGCATCACGCTGACCACCAAGAAGCTCGACTCCAGCAAGTTCAGCGAGGAGACCGGCGTCACCGGCCTGTTCGACATCGCGATCAGCGGCTGGTCGGTCAACCCCGACCCCGAAGAGGTCCTGGCCACGCACCTGTGCAGCCGCCGGCCGACCGCCACGGGCGAGGGCGGCGGCACCGAGTCCTTCTTCTGCGACGACAAGTTCGAGCAGCTCTACAAGGACCAGCAGAAGGAGCTCGACCGGCCCAAGCGCACCGAGATCATCAAGCAGATGCAGGAGCGGCTCTACACCGAGGCTCCCGTCATCGCGATCTACTACACCAATGACCTCGAGGGCTACCGCAAGGACCGGATCACCAGCATCACCCCGATCCCCGAGGACAAGGGCCTCCTGTACGGCGGCAGCGGCTACTGGCCGTTCTACACCGTGGACGTCAAGGCCACGGCGGCGAGCGGCAGCGCCGGCGGCGACTCCAACACCGGCCTCGTCTGGGGTGGCGTCGCCGGAGCCGTGGTGGTCATCGGACTGGCGGCCTTCCTCCTGACCAGGCGGCGCAAGAGCACCGCCGACGAACGCGAATGACAACTCCGCTCGAAACAGCAGGGCCCGCCGTCCAGGCGGCGGGCCCTGGTGACGACCGCCCCACCCGCCGCGGCATGCTGCAGTACGCGCTGTCGAAGGCCGGTGGGGCGTTGTTCAGCATCGCCATGGTGATCGTCGGCACGTTCTTCGTGTTCCGGCTGCTGCCCGGCGACCCCGTGCGCAACCTGGCCCAGGGGCGCAACATGACCCCGGCCCAGCTCGACCTGGAACGGCGGCGGCTGGGCCTGGACAAGCCGCTGATCGACCAGTTCCTCGACTTCGTCGGCGACACGCTCAGGCTCGACCTGGGCACCTCCTACGAGTACAAGCGGCCGGTGCTCGACCTGATCGGCGAGCGGCTCGGGCCGACCCTGCTGCTCGCCGGCACCGGCCTGGTCATCGCGGTCAGCCTGGGCATCTGGCAGGGCACGCGGGCCGGATGGCAGCACGGCAGCCGGTTCGACCGGTTCTCCACCGGCGCGTCGCTGCTGCTGTGGTCGGTGCCGACGTTCTGGCTCGGGCTGCTGCTGATGATGGTGCTCGGCGTCGGCATCGGGCCCATCCCCGGCATCTTCCCGTTCCGGGGCATCGAGAGCGTGGACGCGCCCGACGGGTTCGCGTACGTGCTGGACGTGGCCTCCCACATGGTCCTGCCGTGCCTGACGCTGGTGGCCGTGGTCTACGCGCAGTACCTGCTGGTCATGCGCTCCTCGCTGCTGGAGGAGGTCAGCCAGGACTACGTGACCGTGGCCAGGGCGAAGGGGTTGCGCGACGACGAGGTGCGCCGCCGCCACGCGGTGCCCAACGCCCTCCTGCCGACGGTGACGCTGGTGTTCATGCGCATCGGCTTCGTGGTCGGCGGCGCGGTCACGGTGGAGACGATCTACACCTGGCCCGGCCTCGGCCAGCTGTTCTACGAGGCCGTCAGGGTGCCGGACTTCACGCTCATGCAGGGCACGTTCATGCTGATCACCGTGGCGGTGATCGTCATGAACACGCTGGCCGACGTGGTCTACCACATGCTCGACCCGAGGGTGAGGTCCGCATGACGAGTGTCGCCACGGCCCGCAAGAAGCAGGCGCTGAGCCGCTTCTGGGCCGACTTCCGCCGCCACCGGGCCGGGATCGCCGGGCTGGCGGTCCTCGTCGTCGCGGTGCTGCTCGCGCTCGTCGCGCCCCTGTTCATCGACGAGAGCGTGACCAGCGTGATCGAGGGCACCGGCAAGCGCTGGGCGGCGCCCAGCCTCGGCGAGCCGTTCGGCACCGACGAGTCCGGCCGCTCGATCCTGCTGATGGTCTGGTGGGGCTCGCGCACGTCGCTGCTCATCGGTTTCCTCGCCGCCCTGCTCAGCATCGTGATCGGCATGGTCGTCGGCATCGCCGCCGGGCACTTCCGCGGCTGGTCCGGTGGGGTGCTCATGCGGGTCACCGACTGGTTCCTGGTGCTGCCGTCGCTGGTCACGGCCCTGGTACTGGCGGCCATTTTGGGCGGGAGCACGTTCACCATCATCGTGGCCATCGGCATCACCACCTGGCCGTCCACCGCCCGCCTGATCAGGGCCCAGACCCTGGCCGTGGAGGCCAGGCCCTACATCGAGCGCTCGAAGGCCCTGGGCGCGGGGCACTGGCACATCACCACCCGGCACGTGCTGCCGAACGTGGCGCCGCTGCTGCTGGCCAGCACCACCCTCGAGGTCGCCAGCGCGATCGTCACCGAATCCACGCTGGCCTTCCTCGGGGTCAGCTCGAACAAGACCTCGTGGGGCACCATGCTGCGCGGCTCGTACGACTGGGGCGCCGCCACGCAGGGCGCCTGGTGGTACATCCTGATCCCCGGTCTGGCCATCCTCGTCGTCGTCATGGCGTTCACCCTGGTCGGCCGGGCCTTGGAGGCCGTGCTTAACCCCCGGCTCAGGAGGGGCGCATGAGCTTGCTAGAACTCGATGACGTGTCGGTGACGTACCGGATCGCCTCGGGCGAGGTGCCCGCCGTGCGCGGTGTGTCGCTGACGCTCGACTCCGGAGCGGCACTCGGAGTCGCCGGCGAGTCGGGATCCGGCAAATCGACGCTGGCCATGGCGCTCCTCCGGCTCCTGCCCAAGGACGCGCGCGTCGGCGGCCGGATCCTGCTCGACGGCGAGGACGTGCTCACCATGAAGTGGGGCCGCATGCGGGCCGTACGGTGGGCCGAGGCGTCGATCGTCTTCCAGGGCGCCCAGCACGGCCTGAATCCCGTACGCAGGATCGGCGACCAGATCGCCGAGCCGCTGCTGGTGCACAACCTGGCCAAGCCCGACGCCGCCCGGAAGCGGGTGGCCGAGCTGCTCGACCAGGTCGGCCTGCCCGCGTGGCGGGCGCGCAGCTACCCGCACGAGCTGTCCGGCGGGCAGAGGCAGCGCGTGATGATCGCGATGGCGCTGGCCTGCTCACCCCGGCTGATCATCGCCGACGAGCCGACCACCGCGCTGGACGTGATGGTGCAGGCCCAGGTCCTGACCCTGATCAAGGAGCTGGTGGCCGAGCACGGCATCTCGCTGATCATGATCTCGCACGACCTGTCGGTGCTGGCCGACGTGTGCGACCAGCTCGCCGTCATGTACGCCGGCCGCGTCGTCGAGCACGGCCCGTCCGGCGAGGTGTTCCACGACGCCCGCCACCCCTACAGCCGGGCCCTGGCGGCGGCGTTCCCGACGGTGGGGGACCCGGCCTCGCGGATGGCCCCCAAGGGCCTGGGCGGCGACCCGCCGGACCCGATGCAACTGCCCGGCGGCTGCGCGTTCCACCCGCGCTGCCCGGTCGCGCTGGACGAGTGCGCGAGCCTGGACGTGGACCTGTGGCCCGCGGGAGCCGGACGTACGGCGGCCTGTGTGCACGTCAGGGCGAAGGAGGAGGCCTCATGACCGAGACGCGGACCACCGCCGAGGCGGTCGGGACGACCCGGGCGACCCTGCTGGAGGCCCGAGACCTGCACGTCGAGTTCTCCTCGCGGGGCCGCCGCGCCCGCGCCGTGGACGGCGTGAACCTGGCCATCGGCGAGGGCGAGATCGTGGCCCTGGTCGGCGAGTCGGGCTGCGGCAAGACCACGCTCGCCCGCACGCTGCTCGGCCTCGAACGCCCGACCTCCGGTGAGGTGCGTTACGGAGGCGCCGCGCTGAACTACGGCTCCAGGGCGCTCAAGGCCTACCGCAGGCAGGTGCAGCTCGTCCTGCAGGACCCGACCGGCTCGCTCAACCCCCGGCACACGGTGTACGAGGCCGTCGCCGAGGGCCCGCGCATCCACGGCCTGCCGGACGAGCGGGACGTCGTGGCCACGGCCCTGTCCAGGGCGGGGCTGCGGCCGCCGGACCGCTTCTTCCTGCGCTACCCGCACGAGCTGTCGGGCGGCCAGCGGCAGCGCGTGGTGATCGCCGGCGCGCTGGCGCTGAACCCGAAGGTGCTGGTCGCCGACGAGCCGGTGGCCTCGCTGGACGCCTCCGTACGCGGCGAGATCCTGGCCCTGCTGCTCAAGCTGCGCGACGAGCTGGGCCTGTCGGCGCTGGTCGTCACGCACGACCTGGGCCTGGCCTGGAACATCGCCGACCGGGTGGCCGTGATGTACCTGGGCCGGATCGTCGAGTCGGGGCCGGTGGAGCAGGTGCTGACCGCGCCGCGGCACCCGTACACGCAGGCGCTGATGTCGGTGCTGCCCGAGTCGCCCGAGCGGGTGGTGCTGACCGGCGAGCCGCCGGACCCGACCAGGATCCCCGGCGGCTGCCGCTTCCACGCCCGCTGCCAGGTGCTGGCCTCCGGGAAGGCGGCCGAGGCCGGGGTGGACGGCCGGTGCCGCTCGGAGCCGCTGGACATCCTGCCCGCGGTGCCCGGGGCACAGACCGCCTGCCACTACGCCGAGGTGACCTCCTAGCCGAGGTCGGCGTCGTGGACCAGGATGGCGGCCTGGACCCGGTTGGCCAGGCCGAGCTTGGCCAGGACCCGGCTGACGTGCGCCTTCACCGTGGCCTCCGTCAGGCGCAGCTCGCGGCCGATCTCGGCGTTGGACAGGCCGCGGGCCAGCGCCCTGATGACGTCCTCCTCCCGGCCGGTGAGCCCGGCGAGCTGCCGGCGGGCGGCCTCGGCGCGGGAGGGGGCGCGGTCGGCGTACGAGGCGATCAGGCGCTTGGTGACCGACGGGGAGAGCATGGCCTGGCCGGCGGCGACCGTGCGGACGGCGGCGGCCAGCTCTCTCGGCGGGGTGTCCTTGAGCAGGAAGCCGACCGCGCCCAGGCGCAGGGCCTCGTGCACGTACTCGTCGAGGTCGAACGTGGTCAGCATGATCAGCTTGGCCGGGTCGGGTTCGGCGAGCAGGCGGGCGGCGGCGATCAGGCCGTCCGTGCCCGGCATGCGTACGTCCATCAGCACCACCTCGGGCCGCAGCCGCCGCACGGCCGAGACGGCCTCGTCGCCGTCGCGGGCCTCCCCGGCGATCGCGATGTCGCCCGCGGCCTCCAGGATCAGCCGCAGCCCCGACCGGACGAGCTCCTCGTCGTCCACGAGCAGCACCCTGATCATGCCGGGATCCTGGCGCTGACGAGGAAGCCGCCGCCGTCCTCGGCGCTGGTCCGCAGCGTGCCGCCGAGCAGCTCGACCCGCTCCCGCAGCCCCACCAGCCCCCAGCCCGCGCCGGGCAGCTCCTCGCGTGGCGCTCCGGGGGCCTGGTTGCGCACCTCCACCTCCAGCTCCCCGTTCCCGTAGCGGATGCGCACGTCCGTGCCGGCGTCCCCGGCGTGCTTGTGCACGTTGGTGAGCGCCTCCTGCACCACTCTGTACGCGGTCCGCTCCACGGTCGCCTCCACCGGGCGCGGATCGCCCTCGTCGTGCCTGGTCACCGCGATGCCCAGGGCACGGGACTGGTCGAGCAGCCGGTCGAGGTCACCGAGCGTGGGCGGCGGCCGGTAGGCGGCGTCGAGCACCCCGTGCGGGGGAGAGCGCAGCACGCCGAGCACGTCGCGCAGGTTGGCCAGCGCCTCCCGGCCGATCCCGCCGATCAGCGCGGCGGCCCGCGCGGCCTCCTCGTCGCCCGTGCGCACCTCCAGCGCCCCGGCGTGCAGCACGATCAGCGAGACCCGGTGCGCCACGACGTCGTGCATCTCCCTGGCGATCCTGGCCCGCTCCTGCGCCCTGGCCTGCTCGGCCCGCATGACCTGCTCGCGTTCGAGGCGTTCGGCGCGCTCCTTGGCCGCCTCCAGCACCTCGCCCCTGGCCCGCGTCCACAGCCCCACCGCCAGCGGCAGCCCGATCATGGCCAGCGCCATGAACAGCGCGTTGCCCAGGCTCGCGGTCAGCAGCTCGTGCAGGCCGTTCTGCCACTCTCCGACCAGCGCGGAGGTCCCGCACGCCACCAGGCAGCCGGCGATGTAGCCGGCCAGGCCGCGGCGGCTGAGCGTGCGGCCCGCGTAGAAGGAGGCGACCAGCAGCGGCGCCCACATCACGAGCCAGGCGTACGTGATCGCGCCCACGACGGCCAGCGGCCACCAGGACCGCCGCACGTGCCAGGCGGCCACGCCCGCGACGGCGGCGATCGCGACCAGCACCGGGGCCGGCAGGTTCGACGGGACCCCGGCCTGCCCGTGCAGATTGAGCAGCGAGAGCGCGCACACGCCGGCGCCGAGCAGAACGAACCGCATGGTCACAGCGTATGGGGCGGGCCGGAAGGGGCTTTACGACGAAAGTAGTAGGAGCCCGTCGACGATCGGGGCGGGCGCCCGGAGGGGTTGTGCCGCCAGCGTGGTCCCCATGCGTAGAACCGCGGCCGTCACGGCCATGTCGTTGATCATCGTGGGCACCGCCGCCACCCAGGCGCAGGCGGCGGAGCCCGCCCTGCCCGAGCCGACCAGGTCCGAGCCCGTCGGCACGACCAGCCTGCACCTGGTCGACAGGAGCCGTCCCGACCCGTGGAACCCCGAGGCGGACGAGCGCGAGCTCATGGTCACGCTCTGGTACCCGGCCAGGAAGGCCACCGGAGAGCCGGCGCCGTACGTGACCCCGCAGGAGTCGGAGGCGGTGCTCAAGGACCTGCCCGTCCCGAAGGACGCGCTCGCCGAGGTCAGGACGCACGCCCGCCGGAACGCCCCGGCCACCGGGGGCAGGAGGCCGCTGGTCGTCATGTCGCCCGGGTTCAGCTTCCCGCGCGCCACCCTGACCTCGCTGGCCGAGGACTTCGCCAGCCGGGGGTACCTGGTGGCGGCCGTGGAGCACACGTACGAGTCGGTGGGCACCACGTTCCCCGACGGCCGCACCACCTCCTGCCTGGCCTGCGTGGCGGGCCAGGACAGCGCCAAGGTGGCCGCGAGCCGGGTGAAGGACGTCCGGTTCGTCCTGGACGAGCTGACCAGGGGCCGGTGGGGCCGGATGGTCGACCGGTCGCGGATCGCCATGGTGGGCCACTCGATCGGCGGGTACGCCGCCGCCCAGGCCATGCTCGCCGACCCCCGGATCAAGGCCGGGGTCAACCTGGACGGCACCTTCAAGGTCGGCAGGCCGCTCAAGCGGCCGTTCATGCTGATCGGCACGGCCGCGTCGCACACGCCGGAGGGCAAGGACACCTCGTGGCGGGCGGCCTGGACCGACCTGACCGGCTGGAAGCGCTGGATCACGGTGAAGGGGACCGACCACTCGGCCTTCGTCGACTACGCCGTGCTGCGCGAGCAGCTCGGCCTGCCCGCCCAGGAGCTCGGCGGCGCGCGGGCGCTGGAGATCACCCGCGCTCACCTGGCGAGCTTCCTCGACCTGCACCTGCGGGGCATGCGGACCCCGGTCGAGAGCTACGCGGAGGTCACCGATCACTCGCGGAAGGCGTCGGCGTTCTCCGAGGCCCACTGAGCGAAGCCGCGCGCGTCCCGGCCGGTCACCTCGCGCACGGTCGGGACGACGGTGTAGCCCACCTCCGGCGTGTTGCCGAGCGCGTTGACGAGGAACTCGATGGTCTGCTCGCCCATGCCGTCGGCGGCCCACTTGGCCCGCGCCTCGTCCACGGTCAGCTCCACGAACGCCACGTCCCTGCCGATCGAGGCCCCCAGGATCGCCACCTTCTCCCTGAGCGTGATCGCCTCGGGGCCCGTCAGCGTGTACGTCCTGCCGCCGTGTCCGCCCTCGACCAGCACGGTCGCGGCCACGGCGGCGATGTCGCGCTCGTGCACCAGAGCGCTCAGCCGGTCGCCGTACGGCTCCTTGATGACGCCCTCGGTCCTGACCGTGTGGGCCCACCAGCGCAGCGTGTTGGACATGAACTCGACCGGGTGCAGCAGCGTCCACTCCAGGTCGGCCGCGGCCAGCGCCTGCTCCAGCGCGCCGTCCTCGCGCCCGCCGAGCACCGTGGCCCGCCGTACGCCCGCCTTGACGGCCAGCTCCACGAGCCGGGCGCCGTCCGGCAGGGGCGCGTAGTCGTCGCCCGCGAAGTTGATGAAGTGCACGCCGGTGACGCCCTCGAAGGCGGCGGCCACGGAGTCGGGCTCGGCGAGGTCTCCGGCGACGACCTCGACGCCTTCGGGCAGGCCGGCCTCGGCGGGGTTCCTGGTCAGGGCCCGCACCTGCTGCCCGGCCTGGAGCAGCTCCTCGACGACGAGGCGGCCGACGGTCCCGGTGGCACCGGTGACGAGGAAGATCATGGTAAACCCCTGTTCTTTCGGAACGGAACGTTCTGATCTCAGAATATCAGAACGGAACGCTTTATTCCATATAGTTCTTCAGCGAGATGGCGCCGGCCGCGCGGGCGATGGGGCCGGTGATCCGCTCGACCATCCGGTCGCGGCCCGGCAGGTGCGGGAGCAGCCGCATCATCCCGAGCTGGAACCAGAGCGCCACCCGCGACCCCATGACCATGCCCTTCACGTTGGCCGGGCCGAGCGCCTGGTTGGCCGCCACGAACGGCCGCAGCTCCCGCTCGTACCCGTCCGTCCCGCCGCCGGCGGCCAGCTCGCCCGCCAGCACGTACGCCCCCACGAGCGCGAGGCTCGTGCCCTGCCCCGAGGCCGGCGAGGCGCAGTAGCCGGCGTCGCCCACGAGCACGACGCGCCCCTTCGACCACCGGTCCATGTGGATCTGGGAGACCGAGTCGAAGTAGAAGTCCTTGGCGTCGCGCACGCCCTCCAGCAGCGCGGGCACCTGCCAGCCGACCCCGTCCATGGCCCGCGCCAGCAGCTCCTTCTGCCCGGCCACGTCGCGGTGGTCGTAGGCCAGCGGCGCCGACGACCACATGAACAGGGCCTTCGCGCCGGTGTCCTGCCGGGTGCTGTAGACGTTCGCGGTCCTGCCGACGGCCGCGTGCACGGCTTCCTCGCGGTCCAGGCCGAGCGTGTTGGGGACGGTGCAGATCGAGATGTAGTAGCCCAGGTCGCGGGCGAATCGGGACTCCTCGCCGAAGGCGATCCGCCGAGTGTTGGAGTGGGCGCCGTCGGCCCCGACGACCAGGTCGAACGTGCGGGGTGCCGAGCGCTCGAACGTCACCGTGCCGTCCTCGGCGATGCCGGTGACGGAGTCGTCGAAGACGTATTCGACGTCGTCGCGGGTCAGGTCGTACAGCAGCTCGTTGAGGTCGCCGCGCATGATCTCGACGTCGTCGCCGAGGCGCCCGCCGAACAGGTCGGCGTCCAGGGTCGCCACGGGGCGGCCCTTGGCGTCGTAGTGGGTGGCGACGCGCATGTCCGTGCTCCTGGCGCGGATCGCGTCCAGCAGGCCCATGCGCTCGACGACCTCCAGCGCCGCGCCGCGGATGTCCACCTTGTAGCCGCCCTCGCGGATCGAGGGGGCCCGCTCGACCACGGTCACGGTGTGGCCGTGCCGCCGCAGCCAGTACGCCGTCGCGGTGCCGGCGATGCTCGCGCCGGAGATGAGGATGTTCGTCATGCCGATGACAGTACATATGTCTCAGACGCTTGTCTAGGACAGATGTGTTAGTCTCTGGGCATGGGAAACAGGGAAGATCTGCTGGCGGGGGCGAAGCGGTGCCTGATCGAGAAGGGCTACTCGCGCACGACCGCGCGTGACATAGCCAACGCGTCCGGCGTGAGCCTGGCGGGCATCGGCTACCACTTCAGGTCGAAGGAAGCGCTGATGAACGAGGCGCTGTTCGAGGCGATGCGGGAGTGGGGAGACGAGCTGGGGGCGACCCTGTCGGCCGACGTCAAGCCGGAGGCCACGCCGCTGGAGCGGTTCGAGGCGGCGTGGGACCGCGTGGTGGAGTCGTTCGAGCGGCTGCGGCCGCTGTGGGTGACGCAGTTCGAGCTGCTCGGGCAGATCGACCACGTGCCCGAGGTGCGCGAGCAGCTCACCAACGCCATCAAGGAGGCGCGGGTGGGGCTCGCGGAGCTGTTCGAGGGGATCGCGCAGGGCACCGATCCCGAGCGCGAGCGCCTCACCGGAACGGTCTATCAAGCCATGCTGACGGGATTCCTGTCGCAGTGGCTGCTCGACCCGGACAGCGCGCTGTCGGGCCGTGAGGTGGTCACGGCCCTGCGCATGATCACTTCTTAGAAGGCGCTGATGGTGGCCGGCGCCCGCTCGGCCCGGCTCAGCGTGCGGATGACCGCCGTGGGCCCGTGGCGGTGCACGGCCAGCCGGGCCAGCAGCTCGACCACCGGGTCGATCACCGACGTGGGCAGCTCGGGGGTCTCCACCCCCACGCTGGCCGCCAGGTCGTCGGCGTGCACGACCAGCTCCACCAGCCGGGTGAGCAGGAAGTCGTCCAGCCGCAGCGACCAGCCCGACCACGGCAGGTGCACGACCCGGTCGGCGGGCTCGGCGGCCAGCGCGGCGCTCTGCAGCTCCAGCAGCGCCTGGGCCCGCTCGACCAGCACCGAGGGGCCGGCCGCCGCGGCCGCCTCACCACCGCGCCGCACGCTCAGGTTGCTCTCGTGGTCGAGCCCGGCCTGCACCCATGGCGAGCGCGAATAGTGATCGAGGAGCGTGATCGGCTCCTGGATGTCGCCGTTCGGCACGAGGACGTCGCCGACCCTGACGAGCTGGTGCGCCAGATGCCCGGCCAGCCCCGCGACGCTGAACTCCATGAGCGCGCTCGGCTTGTCCCATGACGCCGCCACGGCCGGATCGCGAAGGAGCGACACCGCCGACGCCGCGGCCAACAGATAGGACTGCCTGCTCTCCCCCATTTGCCGCCCTTTCCCCAGGTTCAGGTGGTGAATCGCGCTAAACACTATGCGCAGTAACAACCGGGACGCGCATTGCCATCCTGTCTGGTGAGACCGTTCGTCTCAGGCCAGGGCCCGCCTGATCGCCGACCTGACGAACGCCCGTGCCAGCCGCCCCCTCCGGAACCGGCTCAGCACCGGGGCCGGCGTGCCGTACCGGCGGGCGCGGATGTCGGCCACGACCTGCTCGGGCGCGCCCAGGTCGGCCAGCACGTCGAGCGCCTCCCGCTTGTTGATCAGCCGGCCCTCCCGCAGCGTGACCGTGGCCCTGGCCACCGTCACCATGCCCAGGTCGACCCAGATGTCCTTCAGCCAGCGCCGCCGCTCCTGGGCCTTGACCAGCCAGTAGTCACGCAGGTCCGCGCGGACGAACCGGGCCAGCTCCTCGTCCGACACCGGCGGCAGCAGCTCGGCCGGCGGCGGGCCGTACAGCACCCTGGCCCCCTCGTGCAGCTCGCGCCGGGTGACCGCGGTGACGGGCCGGCGGAAGATCTGCCCGAACGCCCACGTGATGTGCTCGGCCGAGAGATCCTCCAGCTCCTGCCTGGCCAGGTAGGAGCAGTGCAGCCGATCCGCCAGCGGCAGGCGGATCCGGCGGTGCACCGCCTTGATCCGCCGCCAGTGGTCCATCGTCGCGGGGGTGTCGAGCACCGCGATCAGGTCGAGATCGCTGCGTTCCTCCTGGTAGTCGCCGGCTGCCAGGGAGCCGTGCGCCCAGAGCGCCACCAGGGGAACGGCCGGTTGGACACCCTCCAGAAAATGCCTTAGCAGGCGTTCCGTCGCTGCGTGCATGATGGCAACTATGATCGATTCACGGCTGACAGGAAAGGTCGCGCTGATCACAGGCGCCAATCACGGCATCGGTGCCGCCGCCGCGACCGCGCTGGCCGCCGAGGGAGCCGCGGTCTTCCTGACCTACAAACGGCTCGCGCCCCTGAACGAACCGGCCTATCCGGAGACCTACGACCGGGTGCGGGCGGGCAGCGCGGACGACGTGGTGCGGCGCATCCGGGAAGCGGGCGGCACCGCGCAGGCGGCCGAGGCCGACCTGGCCGACCCCGAGACCCCGAAGGCGCTGTTCGACCAGGCCGAGAAGGCGTTCGGCCCGGTGGAGATCCTGGTCAACAACGCCAGCGGCTGGCTCAGCGACACCTTCACGCCCACCGAGCGCGACGGCTTCGGCCGCCCCCTGCGCATGGTGGACGCCGAGACGTACGACCGGCAGTTCGCGGTGGACGTGCGCGCGCCGGCGCTGCTGATCGCCGAGTTCGCCCGCCGGCATTTGGCCCGCGGCGCGAGCTGGGGCCGCATCATCGGGCTGACCTCCGGCGGCCCCGACGGCTTCCCGACCGAGGTCAGCTACGGCGCGGCGAAGGCGGCCCAGGAGAACTACACCATGTCGGCCGCGCACGAGCTCGGCCGGTACGGCATCACGGCCAACATGGTCTACCCGCCCGTCACCGACACCGGCTGGATCAACGAGGAGGTGGAGAAGGCGGTCGCCGGCAGCGGGGTGCTGCGGGAGATCGCCCAGCCCGAGGACGTGGCCGAGGTGATCACGTTCCTGGCCTCCCACCAGGGGCGCCGGGTGACGGGGCAGCTCCTCAGGATGTACTGAACAGGGCGCTCACCGACTCGCCGTCGTGGATCCGGCGCATGGCCTCGGCCAGGGCGGGCGCGATCGACAGCACGGTGAGCTTGTCGCAGGGCTTGGGCGGCGGCACGGTGTTGGTGCAGACGATCTCCTCGACCTCCGGCAGCGCGCTCAGCCGCTCGAGCGCCCCACTGGCGAACAGGCCGTGCGTACACGCTATGCGTACGGACCGGACCCCCTGCTCGCGCAGCCGGTCGAGCAGTTCGATCACCGTGCTGCCCTTGGCGATCTCGTCGTCCAGGATGATCACGTCCTTGTCCGCCACGTCGCCGATCACCGAACTGATCACGACGCGGTCGTCACTGAACCGCTGCTTGGCGCCCATCGCGACCCCGGTGCCGAGCAGGCGGGCGAAGTGCGCGGCCTCCTTGGCGTTGCCGAGGTCGGGGGAGACGACGACCGTGTTCGACAGGTCGTAGCCGCGGAAGTGCTCCGCCAGCTCGCGCAGCGCGTGCAGGTGGTCCACGGGCACGCTGAAGAAGCCGTGCACCTGCGGCGAGTGCAGCGTCATCGCCAGCACCCGGTTGGCGCCCGCGGTGACCATCAGGTCGGCCACCAGCCGCGCGCCGATCGAGATGCGCGGGGCGTCCTTCTTGTCGGAGCGCGCGAAGGCGTAGTGCGGCATCACGACCGTCGTCCTGGCCGCCGAGGCGCCGCGGGCGGCGTCGAGCATGAGCAGCAGCTCGACCAGGTGCTCCTGCACCGGCGGCACGAGCGGCTGGATGAGGAACACGTCGCGCTCGCGGCAGTTGGCCTGGAGCTGGACTTCGAGCACGTCGTTGGCGAAGCGGTTGATCTGGACGGGATGCAGGGGGGTGCCCAGGTGGGCACAGATCTCCTCGGCCAGCTCGGGATGGGCACTGCCGCTGAAAACCGTGATGTCTCGCACGATTCCGTAATCGTAGCCACCGGGGGTGACTCTTTACGAGAGCGACCCCGTGGTGAGCGCGTCGAGGTCCGGCAGCACCCGCCAGGCCAGGGCCAGCGCGTCGGGCGCGGGCGGGTAGCGGGGGTGCGGCACGGCGATCACCCGCATGCCGGCCGCGTACGCCGAGCGCAGCCCGTTGCTGGAGTCCTCGACCGCCACGCAGCCGCGCGGGTCGACCTCCATCCGCCGGGCCGCCTCCAGATAGCCGTCGGGAGCCGGCTTGCCGCGCGGCACCTCCTCGGTGGAGACGGTCGCCGCGAAGCACTCCTTCAGCTCGGCCGCGTCCAGCACCACGTCGATCAGCCGGCGCGGGGAGGAGCTGGCCAGCCCCAGCGTGACCTCCCCCGACAACCGCCGCACCGCCTCCACGGCCCCGGGCATCAGCGGCACCCCGTCGCGGTAGCGCTCGGCCATCTGCTCCACGACCCCGCGGGCGATCTCGTCGGGTGCCATCGCCACGCCGAGCTCATGCAGGTATGAGGCCCACTCCCCGGTGCTCATGCCCATGAGCCTGGACTGGGTGTCGGGTTGCCAGGTGCCGCCGTGGTCCGCGACGAACGCCCGGCGCACCTCCTCCCACACCGGCTCGGAGTCCACCAGCACACCGTCGAGGTCGAACACACAGGCTTCCATCCGGCAAGCCAATCACATCGGCTTGCCGGAGATTCATCCTATTAAGGAGGTCTATTGAGCTATTTGTCCTGTATGCGGGGCATGCGGCTAGGCATGGCAGACCTTCCATTTCACGACAGGGGCGACTTCGAGGACGCGGACCGCGGGTTCATCGCGAAGCTCAGCCCGGCAGTGATCAGAACGGCCGACGGCCGGGTCGTGTGGGACAACGACTCCTACGACTTCCTCCAGGGAGACTGCCCGCGGACGGCCCATCCGAGCCTCTGGCGGCAGGGCCAGCTCTGCACCCGGCAGGGCCTGTACGAGGTCACGGACGGCATCTACCAGGTGCGGGGGCTGGACCTGTCGAACATGACGCTGGCCGAGGGCGAGCGCGGCGTCGTGGTCATCGACCCGCTGATCTCCACCGAGTGCGCCGCCGCGGCGCTGAAGCTGTACCGGGCCCACCGCGGCGACCGCCCCGTCACCGGCGTGGTCTACACCCACGCGCACGCCGACCACTTCGGCGGCGTACGCGGGGTGACCGGCGGCGACGTGCCCATCCTGGCGCCCGCCGGGTTCATGGAGCACGCGGTGACGGAGAACGTCTTCGCCGGCCCGGCCATGATCCGCCGGGCCGTCTACATGTACGGCCCCGCCCTGCCCCGCTCCCCGGAGGGCCAGATCGGCGCCGGCCTGGGCATGACCGCCTCGACCGGCACCATGTCGCTCATCCCGCCCACGGTCGAGATCACGCATACCGGCCAGGAGGAGACGGTCGACGGGGTCAGGATGGTCTTCCAGCTCACGCCGGGCACCGAGGCCCCCGTGGAGATGAACTTCCTCTTCCCCGACCGCCGCGCCCTGTGCCTGGCCGAGAACGCCACCCACAACCTGCACAACGTCCTGCCCCTGCGTGGCGCCGCCGTCCGCGACGCCCGCGCCTGGGCGCGGTATCTGACCGAGGCCATCGCCCTGTTCGCCGACCGGGCCGAGGTGGCCTTCGCCTCGCACCACTGGCCCACCTGGGGCCGCGAGCGCATCGAGCGCTTCCTCTCCCAGCAGCGGGACATGTACACCTACCTGCACGACCAGACCCTGCGCCTGCTCAACAAGGGCCTGACCGGGACCGAGATCGCCGAGGCCGTGCACATGCCGCCCGAGCTGGAGCAGGCGTGGCACGCTCACGGCTACTACGGCTCGGTCAGCCACAACGTCAAGGCCATCTACCAACGCTACCTGGGCTGGTTCGACGGCAACCCGGCGAACCTGTGGCCGCACCCGCCGAGGGAGAGCGCGCACAGGTACGTCGAGTGCCTGGGCGGCGGCGCGGCCGTGGTGGCGTTCGCCAGGCGCTACATCGACGAGAACGACCTGCGCTTCGCCGTCCAGCTGCTCAACCACGCCGTATTCGCCGACGAGGGCAACAAGGAGGCCCGCGACCTGCTGGCCGAGGTCTACACCAGGCTCGGCCACGGCGCCGAGAACGCCACCTGGCGCAACTTCTACCTCATGGGCGCCCACGAGCTGGCCGACGGCATCGTGCCCGCCACCGTCGAGACGCCCTCCTCCGACTTCTTCGCCGCCCTGACCGTGGAGCAGATCTTCGACTCGATCGCCATCCGCGTGGACGGGCCGCGGGCCTGGCACGAGCGCCTGTCCATCGACTGGCACCTGACCGACCTGGGGGAGCGCTACCGTACGACGCTGTCCAACGGCGCGTTCGTCCAGCAGGCGGAGCCGCGCGACGAGAGCGCCGACCTGACGCTCCGGCTGACCAGGGCTCAGCTCGTCGGCCTGCTGTCGGGCAAGGGCGTGGAGGGGGTCGAGCGCGAGGGGGACACGACGGTGCTGCAGCGGCTGGTGGCCGTGCTGGACCGGCCGGTGCCGGACTTCGCCATCGTGACGGCCTGACCGGCACCGGCCGAGCTCACTCGTGGTGACGCTGCTCCATCTCGGCGCGCAGCGCCTTGCAGGCGAACGCGAGCAGCGTCACCACGGCCGCCGCGACGCCCGGCCCGACCAGCAGCGGCACGGTCAGCCCGCCCGCGTGCCAGGCCGCCGCCAGGATCGCCGCCGACGTCAGCACCGTCACGCCGAACATCGCGCCCCACAGCGGCAGCAGCTGCAGGTACGCGAACAGCAGCGGGAACGCCAGCCACACGAACGGCGGCGCCGCCACGGCCAGCACCGCCCACCCGGCGCTCACCAGCCCCAGCCACACGCGCCCGGGGACGGGCCGGCCCTCGATCGCCGGGCTCGCGGCGTACAGGAGGGCGAGCAGCGTGCCGCCCGCGGCCACGGCCATGCGGTCCTCGCGCACCGCGGTGACCACGGCGATCGCCAGCAGCCCGCAGGCGGTGACGTCCACCGTCCAGCGCAGCAGGCGCAACGGAAAGTCCATCATCAATCACCAAGAGTAGCCGCAGCTCTCAGGCGCGGGTCGCGGCCCGGGGTCGCGTGACGGCGGTGAGCATGAGGTACAGGACCCCGGCCAGCACGAGCGCGATGACCACGCCGATGTTCGCCGTCCCGAACGTGCCGCTCTTCAGCTCGTCGCTCATCAGGAAGCCGACGACCCTGGCGATGTTCTCGTCCAGCGAGGTGATGAGCCCGAGCCCGACCACCGACGCCACGACCAGCGACACCAGGCCGGCCCAGTTGAGCGCGGGCGCGCCGGGGCGCAGCAGCCGCTCGTCGTAGGCCCGGCCGCCCGCCCGCAACCGCCACATGTCCACCAGGAAGATCGCGGCCCAGGCCGCCATCACCACACCGATGATCGCCAGGAACGCCTGGAACGTGGCCAGGAAGCTGGTGGAGACGAACAGCAGGTAGTAGCCGCCGAGCACCATGAGCAGGCCGTCGATCAGCACCGCGTAGTGCCGCCTGATGGGCACGCCCAGCGCCAGCATCGACAGCCCGGACGAGTAGATGTCCATGATGGCCCCGGCCAGGAAACCGCCGATGGCGGTCAGCAGGTAGGGCAGCAGGAACCACGTCGGCAGCGCCTCGGCCAGCGCCGCCACCGGGTTGGCGCCCGCCGCCTCGGCCAGCTTCGGGTCGCCGCCGGCCAGCAGCACCCCGAACACGAGCAGCACCATCGGCGGCAGCGCGCCCCCGAGCGTCGTCCACAGGGCCACGGAACGCGGGGACGAGCTCGCGGGCAGGTATCGGGAGTAGTCGGCGCCGCAGTTGACCCAGCCCAGGCCCAGGAGGGTCATGGCGAAGACGACCCCGCCCACCCAGTCTCCGGGGCCGGCCGTCGTCTGCAGCGCGCCGCCGAGCCTCGGGGCCATGAGGATCATGTAGACGACGGTCAGCACGACGAACGCGTACGTCAGGTAGCGCTGGACCACCATGATCATCGCGTGGCCGTACACGCCGACCGCGATCACCACCAGCGCGGCCACGACGAAGCACACGGCGGTGGCCGTGGTGGCGGGCAGGCCGGGTGCGAGCCGCTTGAGGATCTCCGCGCCGCCCTGCGCGGCGAGCGTGACGAGCACGATCTCCCAGCCGACGTTGGAGATGTAGGAGAAGGCGGCGGGCAGCTTGTTCCCCTGGTAGCCGAACGGCGCCCGTCCCAGCGTCATCGTCGGCACGCCCGACCGGGCGCCGCCGATCGCCACCAGGCCCACGAGCAGGAACGACAGCGCGTAGCCCAGGGCGCCGGTGATGATCGCGGGCACCACGCCGAGCTTGAACCCGACGATGTAGACGCCGAAGGCCACGCCGAACAGCGACAAATTGGAGCCCGCCCAGGGCCAGAACAGATCTCGCGGCCGGCCGCGCCGCTCGCCCTCCGGGACCGCATTGATGCCGTTCTGCTCGACCGCCATCGTGCCCATGATCGGACGTTACCCTCGCGCGCGCCGTCCCGGCAAAGAAATCCTGGGTGGGCGATATTTCGCGATCTGTAGGGAATCAAGAGCGCAAATGTTGGGGGCGTCCAAGTTCGACACGCGAAAGCGGGCGCTGGGTGTGTGCCTGGTGGCCGCGTTCATGACGGGGCTCGACGTGAGCATCGTCAACGTCGCGCTGCCGTCGATCCGCGAGGGGCTGCGCGCCACGGAGGACGGGCTGCAGTGGACGCTGTCCGGGTACGCGCTCACGTTCGGCCTCCTGCTGGTCCCGGCCGGGCGGCTGGGCGACGCCAGGAGCCGCCGCACGCTCTTCATGTGGGGCGTGGTGCTCTTCACCGTCTCCAGCGCCGCGTGCGGCTTCGCCTGGAACATGCACGTGCTGATCATGTCCCGGCTGATCCAGGGCATGGCGGCCGGCATGCTCAACCCGCAGGTCTCGGGGCTGATCCAGCAGATGTTCCAGGGGTACGAGCGGGGCCGGGCCTTCGGCGCGCTCGGCGCCACCATCGGCGTCTCCACCGCCGCGGGGCCGCTGATCGGCGGCACGCTGGTGACCGCGTTCGGGCCCGACAACGGCTGGCGGTGGGTGTTCCTGGTGAACGTGCCCATCGGGATGGTGCTGCTGCCGCTGGCCTGGCGGGTGCTGCCCCGGCCGCAGCTCGTGCACCGGCGGCACCAGAGCATGGACCCGGTGGGCGTGCTGCTGCTCGGGGTCGGCGTGGCGGGGCTGCTGCTGCCGTTCATCCAGCGGCACCAGTGGGAGGGGACGGCCAAGTGGCTGCTCATCCCGGCCGCGCTGGCGGTGCTGGGCGGGTTCGTGACGTGGGAGCGGCTCTACCGGCGCGAGCCGCTGGTGGACCTGAGCCTCTTCCGCAAGCGGTCGTACGCCATGGGCTCGGCCATCGCGCTGTTCTACTTCTCCGGCTTCACCGGCATCTTCTTCATCTTCACGCTGTACCTGCAGAGCGGTCACGGCTACACCCCCTTGCAGGCGGGGCTGTCGATCACCCCGTTCGCGCTCGGCTCGGCGTCGGCCGCCATGCTCGGGGGTCACCTGGTGTCGCGGATGGGGCGGCGGCTGGTCGCCATCGGGTTGTCGATGGTGATCGCCGGGCTGCTCGCCACGATGGGCGCCACCGCGCTGGTGCCCGGGCAGGGGGTGGGGCTGGCGACCGCGCTGCCGCTGCTGCTCGCGGGCATGGGCAGCGGCCTGGTCATCTCGCCCAACCAGGCCATCACCCTGTCGGAGGTGCCACCGGCCGGCGGTGGGAGCGCGGCCGGGGTGCTGCAGACGGGGCAGCGGCTGGGCTCGGCCGTCGGCATCGCGGCGGCGGGCTCGACGTTCTTCGGGGCGCTGGGGGACGGCTGGACGACGGCGTTCCGGCACGGGCTGGTCGTGGTGGTGCTGTCGGTCTCCGTCGCCCTGGTGGCAGCCCTCTACGACCTCGTACGCAGCCGCCGCACGTCCCGCCGGCCCGGGCTCACCCCGCCAGGAGTTTCGCCTCCAGGGCCGGATCCAGGCCCTTGAGCGGACGGTCCGGCCGCATGGGCGCCTTCCCGCCGATGCTCCGCAGCCAGGCCCACGTGTCGGCCACCGTCTCCGTCACCGGGCGCACCCGCAGCCCCGCCGCCACCGCCCTGGCCACGTCACCCCCGTGCATGAAGTCGTAGTCGTCGCCCACCAGCCAGATGGGCAGCCCGGTCCACGGCTGCACCCCGGCCGCCAGCAGCCGCTCCGCCTCGATCCAGCGCAGCTCGGCGCCGGACCCGGTCACCGTCACGCAGGCTTCGAGCAGCTCCCGCATCGTGGTGAAGCCCGGCGGGCTCACCACGTTGAACGCCCCGCCGGTGCCCCGCGCGGCCGCCTCCAGGCACCACACGGCCAGGTCGCGGGCGTCGATGAGCTGCAGCCCGAGATCTCCGGGAGCGGGCGCGAGCACCGGCCCGCCGCGTGCGATCCGGCTCAGCCACCAGGGCAGCCGCCCGACGTTCTCGTAGGGCCCGAGGATCAGCCCCGCCCGGGCCAGCAGCGCCCGGTCCCCGAACGCGGCCACGGCCCCCAGCTCGGCCCCCGCCTTGTTCCTGGCGTATTCGCCGTCCCCGTCGTCAGCCGAGGCCGCCACCACGGGCGCGCTCTCGTCGGCCCCGAACGGCACCGGATCGGCGTAGACCGACCGGCTGGACACGTAGACGTAGTGGCCCGCCCGGCCGGCCAGCAGCGCGGCCGTGTCCCTGACCGCCGAGGGCGCCCACGACCAGGTGTCCACCACGACGTCCCACTCGCCGCGCGCCAGCGCCGCCAGCCCGCCGGGCGCCGACCGGTCGCCGCGCAACGCCGTCACCCCCGCGACCGGCTCGTGGGTGCCCCGGTTGAACGTCGTCACCTTCCACCCCAGCGCCAGCGTCTCCTCGACGAACGCCCGACCCACGAACTCCGTGCCGCCCAACACCAGAACCCTCATGGCACCCCACCCTGGCCGCTGGATCCCCCGCGCGGAAGGCGTGCACGCCCTCAGCGGAATCGCCTTCAGCGAAAGATGCACGGAGAGTATCCAGAGAATGATCACTGAAGCCAAAAAGCCATGTTGCGTGCGTCCGCTGCGGGTAAATGTCACACACAGTAATCACCAGAGGGTGGGGTGCGATGGCACGACGGTTGTTTCCTCGCTCGATCCGGGCGCGCCTGACCACGATCGCGACCCTGCTGGCCGCGGTGGTCCTCATCGGCACGTCCGCGCTCACCCTCGCCACCGTGCCGGACAACCTGCAGGGGGTCGTCCACGCGAGGGTGGAGCTGGCCGTGCGGCGGGTGGCGGGCGAGGCACGCACGGGGAGGCTGCCCGGCGTGCTCAGGACGACGCCACGCGTGCAGGTCCTCGGGGTGGTCGCCGGCTCCGGCAAGGTGCTCGCGAGCAGTTCCTCCTTCCCCATCGGCACGCGCATCACGACGTTCAGGCCCCGCCGGCTCGAAACCGTCGAGACCAGGGAGATGGAGCTGCCGCGCCACCCGGGTGAACCCCCGGCCGACCATCTGGTGACCGCCGTCGCCGTCCGCACGCCCACCGGGACGGCCACCGTGTACGGGGCCTCCTCGCTCGACGACGTCGGCCAGGCCCTGCGCTGGATCCACCTCCTGGTGTTCCTCGGCACCCCGTTCGTCCTGCTCGTCGTCGCGGGCGTCACCTGGGCCGCCGTCAGGTCCGCCCTGCGCCCGGTCGAGCGCATCCGGGCCGAGCTGGCCGAGATCACCGGCCGTGACCTCAGCCGGCGCGTCCCCGTACCCGACACCGGCGACGAGATCGCCGACCTGGCCGCCACCACCAACCACACCCTGCACCGCCTCGAACGCTCGGCCGAGACCCAGCGCCGCTTCGTCGCCGACGCCTCGCACGAGCTGCGCAGCCCCGTCTCCGCCCTGCGGGCCCAGCTCGAGATGGCCACCACCTATCCGGACGAGACCGACTGGCCGGCCACCGGCGCGCGGGCCCTGGCCGCCGCCGAGCGCCTCACCGGCATCATCGACGAGCTGCTGATGCTGGCCAAGCTCGACGCGGGCGCGCTCACCCAGCGCCGCGTGGTGGACGTGTGCGGCCTGGTGGAGGAGCAGGTACGCCGCCGCGTGGGCCGCGAGATCCCCATTTACCTGCACCTGTGCGAGAGAGCACCGGTCCTCGGCTCGCCCCTGCAGCTCGACCGCCTCCTGACGAACCTCCTCGACAACGCCGACCGGCACACCGCGACCCGGATCGACGTCGACGTGGTGGTGAAGGGGGAGCGCGTGTACGTCATGGTGACCGACGACGGCGACGGGATCGCGCCGCAGGACAGGGAGCTGGTGTTCGAGCGGTTCACCCGGCTGGAGGACGCCAGGGCTAAGGAGAAGGGCGGCAGCGGCCTCGGGCTGCCCCTGTCGAGGGAGATCGCCACGGCCCACGGCGGCACCCTCACGATCGCCGACCACTCACCGGGCGCCAAGTTCGTGGCCGACCTGCCGCTGCACCGGTCCTAGACTCGGCGGCATGGATCTGCGCGAGCTCTCCGACGAGATCGAGTCCATCTCCCAGCGCTACGCGGACAAGATCGGCATCGAGCGCGACGACACCTGGTTCCTGCTGAAACTGCAGGAGGAGGTCGGTGAGCTGACCCAGGCGTTCCTCATGCTCACGGGCCGGGCCAGGCAGAAGGGGCGCACGGAGGAGGAGCTCGGCGACGAGTTCCGCGCGGAGCTGGCCGACGTCGTGTGCCACGTGCTGCTCATGGCCCGCCATCACGGGGTGGACCTGGAGGCGGAGGTCGAGCGGAAATGGCTGGCCTGGAAACGGTGAAGGCCCGCCCCCTTTGACGGGAGGCGGGCCCTTTGCGGGAATCGTCCTCAGTCGACCACGGTGATGCGGTTCGTGGCCGGCGGGGCGATGGGGTTGTCCCTGCCGAGCTGCTCGACGAAGGCGTCGATGTCCAGCGGCCCGCTCCACAGGTCGGCGCCGTCCCGGAAGGCGAGGAACGCATCACCGCCGCCCACCAGGAAGTTGTTGGCCGCGACCCGGATCGTCTGCGTGTCCGTGACCGGCACCCCGTCGATCTTCATGTCGGAGATCTTGGAGCCCCAGGCGGCGCCGCGGCTGTAGGTGTAGGTGAAGTTCGCCGACGGCTGCAGGATCTTGGTGAACGCCTGGTTGTTCGGCCCGCCGGTGAACTGCTGCTCCAGCACCGTCTTCAGCTGGGCGCCCGTCAGGGTGACGACCTGCATCAGGTTGTTGAACGGCTGCACGGTGAACGCCTCGCCGTACGTGACGACGCCGTCGCCCTCGTTGGCCGGTGAGGTGGCGTACGACAGGGACGCGCGCACCCCGCCCGGGTTCATCAGCGCGATCTGCGCGTTGCCGCCCGTCCTGGTGGCGGCGAGCTGGCCGTCGGCGATGAGGTTGCCGAGGGGGGACTCGCCCGACGGCGCTGCCGCGTTCGTGATGTCGGCACTGATCCTGCCGACCGCCTTGTTCGCGACGGGCGCGACGCGGTCCTTCCACGTCTGCACGAACGCCGAAATTTCGGGATCGGCGGCGACCGTGCGGGTCACGACGTGGTTGTCCGCGACGACCGAGGCGCGGTCGATCTCCCGGGTCCGGACGTTCACCTGCAGGTCCACCTGCGTGATGACGCGGCCGAACGAGCCGCCCTGCGAGTACACGCGGTCGTTGCCCGCCGGGTCCTTCACCTTGCACAGGTACGCCTGGTGCGAGTGGCCGCTCAGGATGAGGTCGACCTCGGCGTCCACCTGCGTGGCGATGCGGTTGCCCGCACCCGGCACGGCGGCGCAGGCGTCGGGCGACTGGCCGGCGGTCACCTGGTCACCCTCGTGCACCAGGACGACCTGGGCCTTCACCCCCACGAGCTTGAGCAGCTTGGAGGCCACGTTCGCGGCTTTGACCTCGTCCACGAACTTGAGGTCCTTGATCCCCTCGCTCGTGACGATGCTCGGCGTCGTCTGCGTGACCAGCCCGATGAAGCCGATCGGCACGCCGTTCATCCACTTGATGCTGACCGGCGGCAGCGCGGGCACGCCCCAGTCCCGCAGGACCTGCTTGACCTGGGCCGAGTTCGACCCGCCGAGGGCCGCCAGCGCGTCGGTCCTCTCGTTGGGGTTCTTGAACAGGACGTTCGCGCCCACGTAGTCGAACTTGGCGCCCTTCCACGGGCCTGCGGGCGAGCAGCCGTCCACCGGGTGGCAGCCGCCGTCCATGATGCGGCGCAGCTCGGTGTAGCCCTCGTCGAACTCGTGGTTGCCGACCGCGGCCACCTTGAGCCCCAGCTTGTCCATGAACTCGATCGACGGCTCGTCGTGATAGGCCGCCGAGATCAGCGGGGTCGCGCCGATGAGGTCGCCCTGGGCCACGGCGATGGTGTTCCTGTCGGACAGGGCCTTCATGTGCGTGGCGACGTAGGCCGCGCCGCCGGCGTCGACCGTGTGGCCGTGCTCGTCCACCATGCGGCCCGAGGACCCGGTCGGCGGTTCGAGGTTGCCGTGGAAGTCGTTGAGCGCGAGCAGCCGGACGGGAACCGTCTTGGGGGCCTTGCTCGCGTCCGCCGGAAGGGTGGCGAGCAGGACACCACCCGAGGCGACGGCTCCGGCCAGCGCCAGCCGGAGGAGGGAACGAGACGTCATGCCCCAAGACGTTACGGCCGGAACCTATGCAACCAATGTCGCAAAGGTAACGATTTGCCGGGCTGTCACATGGCGTTATTTGCCAGACGGACGCCTAGAGTTCGTTCCGTGAGTGAGCGAAGCAGACGCAGGATTTCGTGCACGGGGCCGACCGAGGAGGTCCGGTGAACTCGCGCGTGGAGATCAGGGAACGGCTGGACGACCGAGCGGTCGACGAGGTGCTCGGCCTGGTGGCGGCGGCGACGGAGGCCGACGGCGTCCGCCCGCTCAACGAGCACGTGATGCTGCACCTGCGGTACGGCGGGGACCCGCAGGCCCGCTCCCTGCTGCTGTACGCGGGAACGACCCTGGCGGGCTACGCGCACGTCGATCCGACGGACGAGGTCGAGGGCCCGAGCGTCGAACTGGTCATCCATCCGGCCCACCGCCGCCGCGGCCACGGCGCGAGCCTGCTGCGCGCGGTCATGGACCAGACGGCCGGTAGGCCCCGCCTGTGGGCGCACGGCGACCACGCGGGCGCCGGGGCCCTGGCCGCGTCCTTCGGCTTCGAGCGGGTCCGCTCCCTCTGGCAGATGCGCCGCTCCCTGTTCGCGCCCCTGGCGCCCTACACGTTGCCGGCGGGCGTGAGCCTGCGTACGTTCGTGCCCGGGCGGGACGAGGAGGGCTGGCTCAAGGTCAACGCCGCCGCCTTCGCCCACCACCCCGAGCAGGGCGCCTGGACGGTGGACGACCTGCTCCGGCGCGAGCAGGAGCCCTGGTTCGACCCCGAGGGCTTCTTCCTGGCCTTCCGCGACGACCGGCTCGTCGGCTTCCACTGGACGAAGATCCACGGCTCGTCCGACCACGGGCACGAACCGCTCGGGGAGGTCTACGTCGTCGGCGTCGACCCCTCGCAGCAGGGCACCGGCCTGGGCAAGGCGCTCACCCTGGCCGGCCTGCACCATCTGCGCTCGCGCGGCCTCGCCCAGGCGATGCTGTACGTGGACGAGGCCAACACGGCGGCGATCGGTCTGTACGAGTCCCTGGGCTTCGCCCGCTGGGACGTGGACGTGATGTACGGGGGCGGGTGACGTACGGGTGGCGACCGCCCTTCCGGGTGGTCGCGGAGACCCGGCTTACTCCACGATCGCGTGAAGCACGAAGTAGGAGAGTGCGGCCACCAGGGCGGCCGCCGGGATGGTGAGGATCCAGGCGGTCACGATGTTCCCCGCCACCCCCCACCGCACGGCGCTGAGCCGCTTGGTGGCCCCCACACCCATGATCGCCGAGGTGATCGTGTGCGTGGTGGAGATGGGTGCCCCGAACCCGATGGCGGCCCCGTACAGCACGGTCGCCGCCGCCGACTCCGCGGCGAACCCCTGTGGCGGGTCCAGCGCGATGATGCGCCGGCCCAGCGTACGCATGATGCGCCAGCCACCCGCGTACGTCCCCAGCGAGATCGCCCCCGCGGCGGCGAGGATGACCCACTGCGGGATGGGATCCGTCGGCTGGGCGAAACCGCCGACGGTGAGGGACAGGAAGATCACACCCATCGTCTTCTGCGCGTCCTGCAGCCCGTGCCCGAGCGCCATGGCGGCGGCCGAGACGGTCTGCGCGTAGCGGAAGCCGCGGTTGGTCTTGCCCGGCTGGCTGTTGCGGAAGATCCAATATATTGCGATCATGATCACCGCGGCCAGGGAGAACCCGACCAGCGGCGACAGGATCATCGGGATCACGACCTTCTCGAGGACGCCGTCCCAGTGCACCACGCTGGCCGAGGCCATCGCGGCGCCCACCAGGCCACCGATCAGCGCGTGGCTGGAGGAGGAGGGCAGGCCGAAATACCAGGTGATCAGGTTCCAGGTGATCGCGCCGATCAGTCCCGCGGCCACGATCACCAGGCCGTGAGAGCCGTTCGGCGCGTCGATGATGCCCTTGCCGACCGTCTGTGCGACCTGGGTGCCCAGATGGGCGCCGATGAAGTTCATGGCCGCGGCCATGAACAACGCGGCCCTGGGGGTCAGGGCCCGGGTCGAGACGGAGGTCGCGATGGCGTTCGCCGCGTCATGGAAACCGTTGGTGTAGTCGAAGACAAGGGCGATGACGACCACGCCGATGACGAGGGCGAGCGTGAGGTCCACAGCTGGGCCTAGCTTTCCTTGACCGCGATCGACTCGACGGTGTTGGCCACGTGCTCGAAGGCGTCGGCCGCCTCCTCGAGGGCGTCGACGACCTCCTTCATCTTCATGACGGTGAGGGCGTCGTACTCACCGCTGAACAGCTTGGCCAGCAGCCTCCTGTAGACCTGGTCGCCCTGGTTCTCGAGGCGGTTGACCTCGATCCAGTACTCGTTGAGGTTCTTCATCGAGCGCAGGCGCGGCATGGCCTCGGCGGTCAGCTCCGCCGCCCGCTCCAGCACCTCCACCTGTCGTACGACGTCCTTGGGGAGATGGTCGATCTGGTACAGGACGATGAGGTCGGAGGCCGCCTCCATGGCGTCCATCACGTCGTCGAGGTTCGAGGCCAGCCGGTAGATGTCCTCGCGGTCGAACGGAGTGATGAAGCTCTCATTGAGCCGGTTCATGATCGCATGAGTGCGTTCGTCACCGGCGTGCTCGCAAGCGCGCATCTTCTCGGCCAGGGCTTCCCTGTCCGAGCCGTCACTGATGATCTCGACCAGTAGACGGGATGCCGTGACCAGGTTGTTCGCCGAGTCGGCGAACAGGTCGTAGTAGCTGTCCTCACGTGGCGTGAGACGCAGGCGCACGTCGTTCTCCAGATGTGCGGGGATGGTCCGTGGAAGAGGGTATGGCTTACCAGGCGAAATGCGAACTTCATGTCCCCTTCGCCTACTGGCTACCCGGCGTTGGTTGTGCAACACCGCTGTTCCGCGTAGTTTTGGGCCTTTTTGGCAGGTTGCGGTGGCTTGGGGGCATCGCAAAGCCCCGCGCGCGAGGCGGGTCAACCGGCTGCGCTCACCTACTTGTTCCCCCGATGTTCACCTGTTGTTCATCTGAATCAGATCTTGGTGCGGTGAAAGTTCCGGAACGACCTCGACGGGGTGGGGCCGCGCTGGCCCTGGTAGCGGGAGCCGTACTTGCTGGACCCGTACGGGTGCTCGGCCGGGGAGCTGAGCTTGAACAGGCACAGCTGCCCGATCTTCATCCCCGGCCACAACTTGATCGGCAACGTCGCCACGTTGGACAACTCCAGCGTCACATGCCCGCTGAACCCCGGATCGATGAACCCGGCCGTCGAATGCGTCAGCAACCCCAGCCGGCCCAGCGAACTCTTCCCCTCCAGCCGCGAGGCCAGATCGTCGGGCAGGCTGACGACCTCGTACGTGGAGGCCAGCACGAATTCACCCGGATGCAGGATGAACGGCTCGTCCCCGTCGGGCTCCACCATCCGCGTGAGATCCGGCTGCTCGACGGACGGGTCGATGTGCGGGTACCGGTGGTTCTCGAACACCCGGAAGAAGCGGTCGAGCCGCACGTCGATGCTGGAGGGCTGGATCATGCCCGGATCGAACGGCTCCAGGGAGAGCCGTCCGGCGTCGATCGCAGCGAGGATGTCACGGTCAGATAGCAACACGGTGAGCAACTTACCGGTCGCGCCGAAAGTGTGTGGGGCTGGGATTGCTGTTGTGCGCCAAGTTTCCGCTACAGTGGGGGACGCGACTTCGGGTCGTACGCGGGTGTAGTTCAATGGTAGAACATCAGCTTCCCAAGCTGACAGCGCGGGTTCGATTCCCGTCACCCGCTCTCCGTGTCAAGGCCCAGGTGGGGATGTGAATCCCGACTCGGGCCTTAGTTGTTTCCTGCCTCGTTCGATCTTCGCGGGCCATTAACGGGCCATTAGCTCTTGATCACCCTGCCGGGACCAGTGTGCCCGCCGTGCCCTCGTCGTCATCGTCGCGTGCTTCGAGTTGCCGGTCGATGGCGTTGGTGATCGCCTCGTCGGCTCCTCTGACCGCGTGCTGGTAGATCATGGCCGCCCGTACGTTGTCGTGCCCCATGCGAGCCATGAGGTCCTTCAGCCCCGCGCCGGGCTCGGCGGCCAGCATGTTCCCGGTGTGCCTCAGGTCGTGGAAATGAAGCCCCGGCAGGCCCATCTCCGTGACGACATCCACCCACCGAGTGCGCGTGCTGAAGCCGCTGCGACGTATCGGCCCGCCCTTGGCCGCTGGGAACATCAGTGAGCCCGCCTCGCTCTGGACATAGGTGTCCATGTGCTCCTGGAGGACGGGGACGATGCTCTGCGGGATGCCGACCGTTCGGCGTCCGGCCTGGGACTTGGGAGGCCCCAGCATCAGCCCGCCAGCCGAGCGCTCGACGAAGGCGACCCGGACGCGGACCGTACGCGCCTTGAGATCGACATCCATCCGGCGTAGCGCGCTGACCTCACCCCAGCGCAAGCTCGCGAAGGTGGCCAGAAGCACCATCGCTCGGAAGCGCCGATCCTGGGTCGAGTCGGCCTTTCCCTCCATGGCCATCTTCCACAGCGCCCGCTCGGCCTCCGCCTGGGTGAGGAAGATCTCCGGATGTGTCCGCATCGCACCGTGTCGCTGGAAGCGCAACCGGTATGCACCGTCCTTGACCGTGCGGACGCTACCGATCGGACGCAGCCCCACCCGCTCGGCGAGCTCGAACACCTGGGAGACGGTGAGCACCGGACGCTCTTCTGCATGCTCGTCGCCGGCCCCGCGGATTCGGCACGGGTTGTGCGGGATGATGCGGTCATCCTCGGCGGCGGTCATGAGTAACAGCCCTCAGCAGCCGGTACGCCTTGGCCGCCATACTCGCGGATACAGCGTTGCCGAGCAGATCGGCCCGCCACAGCCGAACGGTAGACGTGCTGATCTGGCTATCTGGACGTTGCCGAGATAGGGCGCGATGTGCTTCTTGAGCAGCCAGCGATAGAGATCGACAGTTCGAGGTCGCAAGCCAGGGCGTTGGGCAATCCAGGTCTCGGCGTATTCCCGCAGCTTGATCTTGCCGCGATCTGGATCGTTCCATTCCCCCTTGATGACCTGTGCCTCGATGAGCGACAGCGCCCGTTCCGCGTCAGACTTGCGCTCGTAGGTCTCGGTGCCTGTGCGCATTCGGCCGTACGGTCCGGGGTAGCGGATCTGGTCCTCCCGGACTCCCGCTTGCGGACGTTGCCGAAACGGCGGTGGTTGTCCTTGTTCACCATCAGGCGGCCCTCCCGGTTGCGTCGAAGGTCGTCATGGGCGCGACGGTCCCGGCGACGACGAAGGCGACGATCCGATTCAACTTGATCATCGTGGATCGGGCGTTGTGTGTGGTTCAGCCGTACCTACCGCAGGCACGCGGAGTCGATTCACCAACGTTCGCGATCAAAGACAACACCGCCGCAGAGGGGCTGTTCCCCATCTTCGACCAGGTGTTCAGGGATATGTGGGAGCGGAGTAAACCTGTATGACCATCGACGCCCGAACTTTTCTCCCCATCGCTGAACGCGCCGTATCGATCGCCGGCGAGATCATCCGCACCAAGGCTCCCGGCGTCATCACGGTCAAGGGAGACCGGGACATGGCGACCGAGGTGGACTACGCCGTGGAACATGCCGTACGGAAGTTCCTGTCCCGCGAGACGCCTGAGATCGGATTCCTCGGCGAGGAGGAAGGCGTCAGCCATACGGGCGACGGGCTGATGTGGGCGCTGGACCCCGTGGACGGAACGGCCAACTTCCTGCACGGCATCCCGCTGTGCGGCGTCTCTCTCGGCCTGATCGACAAGGACACACCCACACTCGGAGTGATCGACCTGCCGTTTCTCAACCTCCGCTACTCAGCGGCCGAAGGCGCCGGAGCTGTCGCCAACGGCTCCGACATCCGGGTCAGCGATGCCCGCGACTTGCAGACCGCGATCGTGGCCATCGGCGACTACGCCGTAGGCGAGAACGCGCACGAGCGGAACCGGCCCCGGCTCGCCCTGACCCAAGAACTCGCCGCTCGCGTTCAACGCATCCGCATGTTCGGCTCAGCCGCGATCGATCTCGCCTGGGTGGCTGACGGCAGGATCGACGCCAACATCATGCTCAGCAACAATCCCTGGGACACCGCAGCAGGCGTCATCATCGCTCGTGAGGCGGGAGCCATGGTGGTCGATCTCGACGGCAGCCCGCACAGCATGACCGTTGCCCAAGCAACGATCGCCGCAAGCCCCAAGCTCGTGGCCGACCTCGTGGAACTCATCGCCGAAGCCCGCAAGGTTGCGGTGTTCGACCCGAACATTGCCGAATAGCTCTTGTAGGTGTCAAGCGGCGGCGCGGCGCGCCGCCGTACCCCCGGCCCTCCGCCCGCCAGCCGTCCGGGCGTGCGGCCTGGGGGCCGGTCCCGGACGGCGGCGGGACACCGGGCCGGGCACCGCGCGCCGGCCCCGCCGTACCAATCGAACGCTCCGACCGGGGTTGCCGCACCGCCGCACAGATGCAGCCCTACGATCGCCACTGCATGGCTGGACGCCGTACGTGCTTGGGGGCGATCGACGATCCAGGGTTCGTTCCTCACCCTGGCTCACCGAAGAAACGGGTTGCTCACCGCTACTCCGTGCCCCGCACCACCATAAGGAGATGAAGATCCACTGACAGAGTTCAGGGTGAGTGCGACGCCCGCGAACTGGTGCTTGTCCGGGACGGGGAGAACGTCGAAACCGATTCCCTGTGCCGACTGGTATCCGGCACCTGGCACAGTCCCTACGACGGCGGCGTCTGGACCGACCCGCTAGATCTCGACATCGACCACATGGTATCTGTAGCTACCGCATAGATCAGCGATGTTGAGGCAGGTCAGAACGTCGATGACATACCGCTGACACTCTTACCGGTGGTGCATCTATTCGCCGTCCAAGGCTGCGAGCCGTTTACCGGATCTGCCGATGAGAGGGCTCAAGTCTCCCGCGAGCAACCGCGCGGTCCGGCCAGGGACTGCGAGCCCGTTGTCTATACCTTGCTCGCCACCACCATGTAGTTCTCGGCCTCAGGGTTGAACGTGCTCATTTCCGCCCGGAGTCCGACGCGGTTCAACTCGACTTCGAGTTCGTCGTATCGGTACGGCCAGCACGACAGCAGTTCCGAGCGGACAAGAACCGACCCAGCCGCATCAACTTGCGCGATCGCAATCTCGATGTGGTGCTCGTCCTCCCAATGCGGCGCAATCTCCCAGCGGTAGACCACGACGGCATTGCGACCGTTCCGGCGGACGAGTCGGTCACTGATGTCCAGCCGGGAACCTCTGGCCCTCACAAGTTCCCAAGTACGGGAGGTGAGCACCAAGCGCCCGCCAGGGCGCAGAAGCCGTGACATCGACTCCAGAGCAGCAACCCTGCCTCTCGCGCCCACGGCATGGTGCAGCGAGTTACCAACGCAGAACACCATGTCGAAGGTGGCGTCATCGAAGTGGTCGGGCAACTCTTGCCAGTCCGCTCGCACTGTCCGGACAGATGCCTTGAACTCCTCAGCCAACTCCGCAGTCCGGCGAACCATCGCTTCGCTGGCGTCAGTTGCGACAACCTGCATGCCAAGACCGGCGAGGCCGACCGCCAACTGTCCGGTTCCGCACGAACAATCGAGGACGTCAGCGTTCGACGGGAGGAGACTGAGGACGTCATCGAACGATGCAGCGAAGTCGGCCGGAGCCAGCTTTGCATCCGAGATGAGCCACTCGTACACCTCGGCAAGCGCGTTATAACCCGTCACAACTACTACCTCTGTACGCGGCAGACTCACGGTGGGACGTCAGTACATCAGCGGAGCAAGTCGGTCCACAAATGGTTTCGCAAGGGCAGCCCGTCCGCTCACGGCCGCATTCCGCGCGCTTCGTGTCACCCCTCATACGCCTGAAGTCGCCGTCGCAGGCTGAGATTCTCGCCGTGCGCAGCGGCCAGTGCCTTCTGCAACTCCGCGACCTCGGTGCGGTGCTTGGCCTTCGCCTCACGAAGTTGGCTGGCCAGTGCTCGGACTGCACTGCTGGTCGTGTCCTCAGCCAAAGGCGAGCAGACCAAGGCCATGGGGGCAAGGTTGTTCGTCCAGTGGGGGTTCTGGCGCACTTTCTGTGGTCCGGTTGCTGTGAGTGATCAGCGGTTATGGTGCGAGGAGGACGCGTTTGCGGAGCAGGTCGAAGTTGGCCC